>NZ_CM001441.1:4652756-4981036 GCF_000244895.1 Desulfosporosinus youngiae DSM 17734 | reverse complement strand
AAAAATAGATGCGAGGTACGAGGTTCGAAGTTAGAGATTCGAGTGTATGTGTGCTTCCGGGTCTTGAAGGGCTTCGTAAGGGGTGATTGTCTGTTTGTATTTACAGTGAAAGAGAGTGTAAACTCCTACGGTCATGGAGGGCATGCTTATTCCGGCAGGGGCAATGGAAGTGGATTAATCAAACGATGAACGATGGGAGAGATAACGATGCATAGAGAATGTAATCACACGAGAATAAGCAGCCCGAATTTAAATCAAGGGCATCCCTGTTTTTCAACCTCAGGACACGGTAAAACCGGGCGGATACACTTAGCGGTGGCGCCGGAGTGTAATATATCCTGCAATTATTGCGTGCGCAAATTTGATTGTGCCAACGAGTCCCGTCCGGGAGTCACCAGTAAAGTTATTAATCCGGAAGAAGGGATTGAAACCGTCAGCAAGGCTAAAGCCTCTCCCATAGGATCCAAACTTACAGTTGTGGGGATTGCCGGGCCGGGGGAGCCTTTAGCTAATGAAGAGACCTTTCAAACCTTGAGAAAGGTAAAACGGCGCTTTCCAGACATGATTTTTTGTTTAAGTACCAACGGACTTCTCTTGCCGGAGAAACTGGCCGAATTGGCGGAGATTGGAGTTTCTCACCTTACGGTAACCATCAATACCCTTGATGAGCAAGTGGGTGCTAAGATTTATAGCTACATTCATTGGGAAGGGAAAACCATGATCGGTCCTGATGGGGCAAAAATACTGATCAAGAATCAACTAGAGGGACTTGAGCAGGCGTCAAAGGCCGGAATGACCGTGAAAGTCAATACGGTGGTTATTCCGGGGATCAATGAGCACCTTTTATATAGCCTGGCCTTAGAGGTTAAGAAACGAGGAGCACAGATTCACAATTTGCTGCCCCTAATCCCTCAAGCAAAATTCGCGGATAGAATGGCTCCCAGAAAAGAGACGATTAGAAACTACCGCAGTATTCTGGGCTTAATTCTTCCTCAAATGAAGCACTGCCAACAATGCCGTGCAGATGCAATCGGGGTGCTGTAACTATGAAAAAAGGATTAGCTGAGAATGAACAAAGGGTTTGGTTGTGCGATACAACCTTAAGAGATGGGGAGCAGGCTCCCGGTGCGGCATTCAGCTTCCATCAGAAGGAAATGATTGCCCGGGCCTTGGCAGAGGCTGGGATTGATGAGCTGGAAGTGGGAGTGCCTGCCATGAGCGGGTCAGAAACTAAAATGATTTCTCAATTAGTTGCATTGCACCTCCCCGTTCGGCTGATTACTTGGAATCGTGCGGTTCTGTCAGATCTTCAGGCGAGTTACAAAACAGGGGTTGAGGGAGTGGCCATTTCCATTCCTGCCTCGGACCAACAAATCAAGAACAAGCTGAGAAAAAACCGGGCCTGGGTTCTGGAGCAAATGGGGCAGTGTATCCTTAATGCCAAAAAGGAAGTTGGCTATATTGTTCTCGGTCTGGAAGATGCCAGTCGGGCGGAGCTTGGGTTTCTCAAAGAGATATTAGCAGAGGCTGAGAAGCTGGGGGTGGACCGGGTGCGGTTTGCGGATACGACGGGACTCCTTGAGCCGCTGAACGTGTTTTTTACTCTGCAGGAATTAGTAAATGGGACTAAGATTCCTTTGGAATTTCATGGGCACAACGATTTAGGGATGGCAACAGCGAATTCGCTGGCAGCGGTTCAAGCGGGTTTTAAAGCCATTAGTGTTACCGTCGGAGGAATCGGAGAAAGGGCCGGTAATGCTGCTCTTGAGGAAGTTGCTGTTGCGCTGAACTATAGTCTTAATCAAGCCGTGAGACTTGACTTAACACGATTATATTCTATTGGCATGATGGTGAGCTGGGCGACAGAGCGTAAAGTTCCCCGGGCTAAACCTATCATTGGAGAAGACGTTTTTACTCATACATCTTCGATCCACATTGACGGTGTAGAAAAAGACTTGGCGAACTACCACTCTTTTCCGCCTGAAAGTGTGGGAAGGCAGCACTCTACCTCTATCGGTAAATATTCCGGCCGCAAGACGATCTTAAGGTTATTAAATGCCAAGGGGATTGAACTAAACCAAGAAACTGTGGAGGATATTTTAATCAAGATATTACGAAAAACCAATCGGCTTAAAAGGCCCTTGGCGGAAGAAGAGGTCTTAGGAATTGTGGCAAGAACATGCTAAAACCGGAGTCAAAAAAGAAAGCCCAAGCCCTTCTTTAAGCGATTGTGCTTTGAAAGAAGGGTTTGGCTTTTAAACTTGCTGCTTTAGAAAGTTCGGAAAAGGTTGCCGTCCAGGTACTGCCAAGTACTTAAAAGAACGTTTATTGACGTTGATTTAAGACGTATCTAAAATAAGGGGAAAGAGAGTGACTATCTGTGGGACACATCATCAGGGAGGCCGAATGTTCTGACCTGAAAAGTATGATTCTGCTGCTAAGGGTTTTATTTTCCATAGAAAAGGATTTTAAGGCCGATGAAGACAAGCAGCAAAGGGGGCTGGAGCTGATGCTGGAGGACTGCAGCAATCGTTGTCTAATGGTAGCGGAGCTGGAGCAAAGGATCATAGGAATGTGTACGGCACAGATTTTGGTTTCCACTGCGGAGGGCGGAATCGCTGCCTTAATCGAAGATTTGGTTGTTGAAGAAGCCTATAGAGGGCAGGGAATAGGAAAGGAATTGGTGTTAGCCGTTGAAAGTTGGGCGATTGTCCGGGGGGCTAAACGTTTACAGTTATTAGCGGATCGTAATAATACCCGGGGGTTAGGATTCTATAAGAAGATGGGCTGGAAGTTTACTCAGCTAATATGTTTGCAGAAAAAATAGCAATTTGTCGTTAGCTGAAGTGCGCCGGCAAACAAGCAAATTGAAGCTGCCTAAATTAAAGTTAGAAAGAATAGTCTGATCCAGGATAATATTTATAGAAACAATCTAGAATACTACTACAAACCTTCTTTAAGTATAGGGCTTAGAAAGAAGGTTTTTGCCATTTAGTGTAGAATTGGACGGATTGGGTAGTTCGCTGGGTTAACTAAGGACAACATTTGCAGGATCAGTTTTTGATATAGTCCTTAAACGTTAGAGAGGGGTCAGTATAAAATGGGAAAACTCGTAGAATGTGTACCAAATTTTAGTGAGGGCCGTCGCCCGGAGGTTATTGAGGCTATTGTAGCGGAGGTTAAAAAGGTCAGGGGGGTTAAGCTGCTTGATGTCAAGCCTGATGCCAGTCATAACAGAACGGTGGTGACCTTTGTCGGTGAACCGCAAAGTGTCAAACTTGCGGCTTTTAATGCTTGTGCTAGGGCGTGTGAATTAATCGATATGGAAGTACATCAGGGTGGACATCCTCGGGTTGGAGCGACAGATGTGGTTCCGTTCATCCCTGTTAAAGAGGTAAGCATGGAAGAATGTGTTCAACTGGCCAACGAGCTCGGTGCCGAGATCGCTGGTAAACTGGGCATCCCGGTTTATCTATACGAGGAAGCGGCTAAAGTGCCGGGCCGCAGGAGGCTTCCTGACGTAAGAAAAGGAGAATACGAAGGGCTGAAAGAAGAGATCAATAAGCCTGAACGTCATCCAGATTACGGCCAGCCTAAGATGCATCCTACAGCGGGAGCCACTGTAGTCGGGGCCCGTCAGTTTTTAGTGGCTTACAATATTAACCTTGGCACCAACGATCTCAGCATCGCGAAAAAAATTGCTGATTCCATCCGTGAGGTCAAAGGGGGATTCAAGTATGTGCGGGCGATGGGAGTAATGCTGGAGGAGCGGGATGTGGCTCAAGTATCTATCAACATGGTTAATTACACCGGGACCCCATTATATCGGGTTTTTGAGACTGTAAAATCTGAGGCAGCCCGGTATGGCGTAAATGTTATTGGCAGTGAATTGATAGGGGTAACTCCGCTGCAGGCACTGCTTGATGTTGCTGAGTTCTATTTACGCTTGGAGGATTTTGACCGCAAACAGGTTTTTGAAGAGAATTTGGGTGAGGACTAAATTCGAGGTTCGATCAAACCAATGATTAGGGGGTAGATGAAGTGTTAATTGAAAAAACAGTGAGTGGATTTATTGAGGAGTTAGCCAGTAATTCCCCAGCTCCAGGTGGTGGGAGTGCGGCGGCTCTTGCTGGATCCTTAGGAGCTGCACTGAGTATCATGGTTTGTAATTTTACAGAAGGTAAGCCTAAGTTTAGTGGTGTACAAGATGAGATTAGTCAGATAAAACAAAAAGGGCTGGCCTTAAAAAATGATCTGACAGACTATATTGACGCGGATACGAATGCTTTTGACGAAGTCATGAAGGCTTATAAATTGCCTAAGGATACGGATGCCGAAAAAACCTTAAGGTCTGAAAAGATTCAGGAGGCAACCATAGGAGCGAGCCTTCCGCCCCTTAAAGTAGCTGAGTCTTGCGTTGAAGTCTTAAAGCTTTCCCTGAGGGTCTTAACCATTGGTAATCCAAATACGGCCTGCGATGCAGCAGTTTCCGGAGTTACGGCTTATGCAGGTTTTCAAGGGGCAATTTTCAACGTGAAGATTAATTTGAGTTCAATTAAGGATGAGACATTTCTTCAAAATGTCCGGGATAAGATCCTAGTGTTGCAAGACGAGGCGGATAAAACGAACCAATTAATTTTAGATCGAGCCCGGGAGGTCATTGGTTAAAGATAGAATGGATAAGAGAGCCTTCGACGGAGGCTCTCTTATCCATTCAAAGTGAAGAGGGGTCCAGCTCAGCGATTAACCCTACATAATTGTGCACGAAGTGTCGGACAGCTCTATTCGAAGTTTGCTATTCTATTGGTGAAAGGAGGTCAGATCAATGGATTTGCTTGAAAGGTTAAATGGAGCCTTAAACTATATTGAAGAAAACATTACGGATACTATTGAAGCTAAAGAAGTCGCGAGGCTGGCTTTTTGCTCTGAATATCATTTTAAACGGATGTTTTCGTTCCTTGCAGGTGTAACTCTGTCGGAGTATATTCGCCGCAGACGGCTTACCCTTGCAGCTTTTGAACTTAATAATAGCAACTTAAAAATCATTGATATTGCTCTTAAATATGGATACAGCTCTCCCGACTCGTTTACAAGAGCCTTTCAAAGCTTGCATGGTGTTACTCCGTCAGAAGCCAGAACTAATGGCCAAACCTTAAAAGCCTATCCACCGATGACCTTTCAGCTATCAATTAAAGGAGGCAATGAAATGAATTATCGAATTGTAGAAAAAGAGGCATTTCGCATCGTAGGTATTAAGAAACGAGTTCCTATAATTTTTAAGGGAGTTAATCCGGAGATTGCGTCTATGTGGCAAAGTTTAACCTTAGAGAGGATCGATGTCCTTAAGAAATTGTCAAATGTTGAACCGGTGGGGCTGCTTAGTGCATCAGCAAACTTTTCAGAAGGCCGGATGGAAGAGAAAGGAGAGCTTGATCACTATATCGGTGTGGCCACAAATAAAGAGTGTCCGGATGATCTGACTCAGCTTGAAGTGCCCGCTTTAACATGGGGAGTGTTCGAAGCTGTCGGGCCATTTCCTGATACTCTGCAAAATGTTTGGGGACGTATCTACTCGGAGTGGTTTCCCTCCTCAAATTATGAAGCAACAGAAGGACCGGAAATTTTATGGAACGAGCACAAAGATGTAACTTCACCAATGTTTAAGAGTGAAATCTGGATACCGATTAAGAAACGGAAATAGTTTAGCAGGGAGTGACAGGGGGACGGGGTTATTGACACAACAGAATTGTGTCGATACCTCCGTCCCCTTGTCACTGGCGTCCTCCTTCGCTGCCGGGAGCAGTGCAGCAATTACATTGCCAGGATGAATTCTTGCGGAATTCCCCCTTAAGCTGTTATACTAAGTATTTAGAATATCTAAATTTGCTTAATTAAAACTTGTTATAGAAATGAGGGCAGGACCTTGGCACAGGCTTCACAACGTATCCGGAATTTTTCGATTATCGCACATATCGATCATGGCAAATCAACGCTAGCTGACCGGTTGATAGAATATACCGGGGCCTTGAGTAAACGGGAAATGGAAGAGCAAGTCCTTGATAACATGGATTTGGAACGTGAGCGTGGAATTACGATTAAGCTTCAGACAGTGCGCTTAAGTTACAAATCTAAGGATGGTGAGATCTATGAGCTTAATCTCATTGATACTCCCGGGCATGTAGATTTTACTTATGAGGTATCCCGCAGTTTAGCGGCCTGTGAAGGGGCCCTGTTGGTGGTTGATGCAGCGCAAGGTATTGAGGCTCAAACTCTGGCTAATGTTTATCTTGCTTTAGAGAATGATCTGGAGCTGATTTCGGTTATAAATAAAATCGACCTCCCTAGTGCCGACCCTGAGCGGGTCAAACAAGAAATTGAAGATGTGATTGGCCTGGATGCAAGTGAGGCTGTTCTGGCTTCAGCGAAGACAGGGGCTGGAATCGAAGAGATCCTGGAAAGGATTGTAACCATGGTCCCGCCTCCCCAAGGGGATGATCAAGCGCCCTTGAAAGCGTTGATTTTCGACTCTAAATTTGATGCCTATAAAGGTGCTATTTCTTATATTCGAGTTGTGGAGGGCCGGGTTGCTAAAGGTACGACCATGAAAATGATGTCGACTGGAAAAACCTTTGAAGTAACTGAAGTAGGGGTATTTTCTCCTGCGATGCGCCTTGTTGATGAGCTTAAAGCGGGTCAAGTCGGGTTTATTGCTGCCAGCATCAAAAATGTTAAGGATACTCAGGTTGGGGATACGATCACGGATGCGGACAATCCGGCGGCTGAAGCACTTCCGGGGTATAGGAAGTCCACTCCTATGGTGTTTTGCGGACTCTATACTGTGGAGGCCAGTGATTACAATCGGCTGCGCGATTCGTTGGAAAAGCTTCATCTTAATGATGCAAGTCTGATCTTCGAACCCGAAACCTCGGTTGCCTTAGGTTTCGGATTTCGGTGCGGTTTTCTCGGCTTACTCCACATGGAGATTATCCAGGAACGGTTAGAACGGGAATATGACCTGAATTTGATCACAACGGCACCGAGCGTTATTTATAAGGTAAACACTATAAAAGGGGAAGTTTTAAGTATTGATAATCCATCCAATCTTCCTAAAGTCGATCAAATTGTTAGCATAGAAGAGCCCATCGTTAAAGCGACTATTTTAGTTCCCTCTGAATTTGTGGGCGCAATCATGGAACTTAATCAGGAAAAACGCGGAACCTATTGTAATATGGATTACGTGTCCACCAATCGGGTGAAGTTGGTTTATGAACTTCCTTTGAGTGAGATTGTCTTTGATTACTTCGATCAATTAAAGTCAAGGACCAAAGGGTATGCGTCATTGGACTATGAGCTGACGGGCTATAAAGAAACGAATCTCGTTAAAATCGATATCCTTTTGAATGGGGAAATGGTTGATGCCCTTTCGTTCATTGTTCACCGGGACAAGGCTTATAGCCGGGCAAGGAAGATGGTGGAAAAGCTCCGCGGCATTATTCCCAGACATATGTTTGAAATTCCAATTCAGTCAGTGATTGGCAATAAGGTTATTGCCCGTGAAACGGTTAGCGCCATGAGAAAAGACGTCTTATCCAAATGCTACGGCGGAGATATTTCCCGTAAACGCAAACTTCTTGAGAAGCAGAAAGCAGGGAAAAAGCGGATGAAGCAAGTAGGCAGTGTGGAAATCCCGCAGGATGCTTTCATGGCGGTATTGAAGATCGAGGATTAAACCATAGAACACTGCTTAAATGATCTTAGTGGCTTAAGAATTGGATTGTAAGTGGCTAAGTGATTAAGTGATCATAAGGCAGAGTATCTTTATTAACCAGGAAAAGGTGAGCAAGCGTATGCCATCCCTCTACGTTCATGTCCCATTTTGTCTGAAGAAATGCGATTACTGTGCTTTTTATTCCCACTCACTGGCGGATTCCGCCGAGGATCTTAGCGCTATGTATCTGGAAGGCCTGGAAATTGAGGTAGCTAAGAAGCAGCAAGATGCCCTAGAGGGGGTGTCTTCTCTTTTTATAGGGGGCGGAACTCCTACTGTACTAAAGGAAACGGATTTAGAAGGACTGCTGACCATGATTCACAGGTATTTCCCCATGAGTTCAAGCGTTGAGCAAACCATGGAGGGAAATCCGGGGACTCTGACGGATAGAAAGATTGAACTAATCCGCAGTTTTGGGATCAATCGATTTTCTTTAGGAGTTCAGTCGTTCGATGATCAGTTGCTGGGCGCTGTGGGGCGTATTCACACTGCCCAGCAAGCCCGCGAAGCCATTGGACGATTAAGACAGGCCGGTTTTAAAAACCTTAACCTGGATTTGATGTTTGGGCTTCCGGCACAGAACATGTTGATATGGCAGGCGTCCCTGGAAGAAGCCCTTTCCTATTCACCTGAACATCTTTCCCTCTATGGATTGATGATGGAAGAAGGGACGCCGCTTTTTGAGCGATATGCTGAGGTGCCGGGGGAGGCGCGAGGAACGGGTTTTGGTTCCGCGCTTGCCGCTGACACAGAGCAGGTTGATTTACTTCCGGATGAAGATCTTCAGGCCGAGATGTATGAATGGGCAGTGAAACGTTTAAGGCAAGCCGGATATAGGCAGTACGAAACCTCCAATTTTGCGCGTCCCGGGTATGAATGTCAACATAACTTGGGATATTGGCGGGGCGGTGATTATATAGGTCTTGGCCCGGGAGGGGTATCTTGTTTGAATGGGGCGCGCTGGAAGAACATTGAAGATGTAACTGCCTATGTAAATCTCCTGTATAAGGGGGAAACTCCCCTCGATGAGTCCGGGCTGGAGGTATTATCTTTGCGTGAGCGTATGGCTGAGCGCATGATTTTGGGATTGCGTCTTGAGGAAGGGGTTCATCTTAAGGGGTTTGAAAATGATTTTGGCGCGGATCTCAGGGATATTTATGGAACTGTTTTGGAACGATATAATCATCAGGACGTTTTTGTGCTCAAAGAGGATTATCTTTGCTTAAATCGGAAATATGCTTTTGTAGCAAATGCTATCTTACAAGAATTTGTCTAAATGACTCGCGGGTCGAACCAGTTCGCGGATAAGCTTTGGATATACACTTTTTGGTAGAAAGTGAGCAGTTTTTAAGCAGCAATCTTTAAGCAAGAATCACCTAATTGATTCTTGACAAAGTGAAAATGACGTGGTAATGTGAAGACATCAGTTGTTAGCACTCATCGAGATAGAGTGCTAACAACGAAAGACAAAAAGAGACGTTGATATGTTTTGATGTTGTACTTGGCGTGGGGATCTGTTTTGAAAGCGGGGGAAGCATGTATGCAAATGGATGAACGCAAACGCAAAATATTACGAGCGATAGTTCAAGATTATATTGCTACCGCTGAACCGGTTGGTTCTCGAACGATTGCACGTAAGTTTGATTTAGGAGTATCTTCAGCGACGATTCGCAATGAAATGGCCGACTTGGAAGAGTTAGGATTTATTGAACAACCGTATACATCTGCGGGACGAGTGCCTTCGGATGCGGGGTATCGTTATTTTGTAGATTGTCTGATGGATCCCCAAGTACTGAATGCCGAGGATATGGAAATTATTGAACGAGAGAGCACCAAAAAAATCAATGAGCTTCAGGAAATCGTAGCACATACCAGCAAATTATTATCTGAACTTACCAATCTGACCAGTCTTGTGCTTGGTCCGCATAAAGGGAAAAGCACGTTTGGGAAAATGCATTTTCTGCCCTATCAGCCCGGGCAGGTTATAATGGTGATCGTTAAAGAAAACGGTGTGGTAGAGAATCATATTGTTGATGTCGGTGAAAATCTCACAGCGGAAGAATTGCAGCATGTAGCCGATGTCTTTAACCAGAAAATGCGTGGATATTCCATAAGTCAAGTCAAACGCAGTCTGCTGCATGAGATTTACAGCGAACTGTCCCGGCAGAGACTTTTGATAGATAATGCGCTGGATATGTTAAGAGCTATATTGGATAACGGCGAGGAAGATGAACGTATCCACCTTGGCGGAACTCTGAATATGCTCAATCAACCGGAATTTCGTGATTTAGGTAAGGTTAAAACCTTGTTCAAAGTATTCGAACAAAATGAACCATTGAAAAAACTATTAACCCCCCGCCAGGAAGGACTAAATGTCACGATCGGTGGAGAAAATACATTGAAGGAATTTCGTGATTGCAGCTTGATATCCGCGACTTATAAAGTTAACGGATTAACAATCGGGGCGGTGGGCGTACTTGGGCCGACCCGTATGGATTACGCCAAGGTTATTGCTATCGTTGATTTTATGACGCGAAGTTTGACGGAGGTTCTTACGAAGCGTAGGTTGTGACGATTTAACGAGGGCCGGAGTGAAATTGCTCCGCTCACGAAGACTTAGAGATGCGGTGACTGAGCCTTTTGGTTCATTCTATATAAATAATTAATAGTGATTAAGTTGCGAGAGGTGATTATACATGGCGCGAATGAGAGAAGAAACTCTCAGAGGCCGGGAGCTTAAAGATGAAGGTCAAGTGGAGGATACGCAAGAGCGTGACCTAGAGAATCCTCCTGGTGAAGATACTCTTGACAGCAATGATATGAGTCCTTTAGAAAAAGTTATGACACTGGAGGCGGAGCTTATCCAGGCTAAAGCTAAAGCGGATGAGCATTACAATCATGCGTTGCGATTACAGGCGGAATTTGACAACTACCGAAAACGGACCCAGAAGGAGAAGGCAGAGATTATTAAACACGCGTCTGAGCGTCTTGTTGCAGAGCTGCTTCCGGTTTTGGATAATTTTGAACGGGCTGCCAGCTCAGCTCAATCAAACCCGGATATCAATGCTTTTGCACAAGGTGTGGACATGATTTTCCGTCAATTGCAGACGGTGCTTAATAAAGAAGGACTTACGGCAATCGAAGCCCTTGGGCAGCCTTTTGATCCGAATCTGCATGATGCGGTTCTTCGAGTCGAATCGGATGAACATCCGGAAAATACAGTAGTGGAAGAACTTCAAAAGGGATATTACCTCAAAGAAAAAGTTTTGCGTCCTAGCATGGTTAAGGTTTCGAACTAGTTATAAAGGAGGATGATTATAATGGGTAAAATTATCGGTATTGACTTAGGTACTACCAACTCTTGTGTGTCAGTTATGGAAGGTGGAGAAGCTGTTGTCATCCCTAATGCGGAAGGAAATCGCACAACTCCATCCGTCGTAGGCTTTTCTAAAACCGGTGAGAGATTAGTCGGACAGGTCGCTAAGCGTCAATCCGTATCGAATCCGGATAAAACTGTAAGCTCCATTAAACGTCATATGGGTTCAGATCACAAAGTGAAAATTGACGATAAAACGTATAGCCCTCAAGAGATTTCTGCGATGGTTCTCCAGAAGCTCAAAACAGATGCAGAGGCTTATATCGGGCAGCCGGTTACCCAAGCGGTTATTACTGTCCCGGCCTATTTTACAGATGCCCAGCGTCAAGCAACCAAAGATGCCGGAGCCATTGCCGGCCTGGAAGTTCTGCGGATTATCAACGAGCCCACAGCTGCGGCCCTTGCTTATGGTCTTGACAAAAAAGACGATTCGACTGTTTTAGTCTTTGACCTGGGAGGCGGTACGTTTGACGTATCCATTCTCGAATTAAGTCAAGGTATGGTGGAAGTTAAAGCGACCAGCGGCAATAACAACCTGGGCGGCGACGATTTTGACCAGCGCTTAATCGATTATATGGTTGCGGAATACAAGAAAAGCCATGGTGCGGATCTTTCTAAAGACAGAGTTGCCCTGCAGCGTTTAAAAGAAGCCGCTGAAAAAGCTAAGATCGAGCTTTCCGGTGTTACGAATTCTAATGTTAACCTCCCCTTCATCACGATGACGGAAGAAGGACCTCAACACTTGGATATGAATATTTCCAGAGCTAAATTTGAGGAAATCACCTCTGATTTGGTGGATTCTACCATTGGGCCGACACGTCAAGCGATTGAAGATGCAAAACTATCCTGGAACCAAATTGATCAAATCATTTTGGTAGGTGGATCAACCCGTATTCCTGCCGTCGTAGAAGCTATTAAGAAAATTAGTGGTAAAGACCCTCACAAAGGGGTTAATCCGGACGAAGTGGTCGCCATGGGTGCCGCAATCCAAGGGGGCGTGCTCAGTGGTGAAGTTAAGGATATGATCTTGTTGGATGTAACTCCGCTTTCCTTAGGGATTGAAACCCTTGGCGGCGTATTTACCAGGATCATTGATCGCAACACGACGATTCCAACGACTAAATCTCAGACGTTCTCAACGGCTGCGGACAATCAGACCTCTGTTGACATTCATGTTCTCCAAGGGGAGCGTGAAATGGCCAGCTACAACAAGACCTTAGGACGTTTCCAGCTCACTGGAATTCCTCCTGCACCACGCGGCGTTCCACAAATCGAAGTTAAATTTGATATTGATGCCAATGGTATTGTTCACGTCTCCGCTAAGGATGTAGCAACTGGAAATGAACAAAAAGTGACGATTACGTCATCGACCGGTCTCTCTAAAGAAGATATTGAGAAAATGAAGCAAGACGCTGAAGCGCATGCAGAAGAAGACAAGAAGCATAGAGAGCTGATTGATGCTAAGAACGCAGCGGATTCGATAAGCTATCAAACTGAGAAAACCTTGAAGGAATTTGAAGGTAAGGGCGACGCTGCCGAAGTGGAAAGCATTAAGAAGGCAGTGGAAGAATTAAAAACAGCAGCTGCCGGTGATAATGTCGAGGAGATCAATGCTAAAACTGAGGCCTTGAATAAAGTGCTCCATCCTTATATTGAAAAAATGTATCAGCAGCAAGCGGCTCAAGACCCGAATGCAGGGGCTGGAGCACAACCTGGAGCCGAGCAGGCTAAAAAAGATGATGATGTAGTGGATGCGGAGTTCACTGAAGTTAAGAAGGATCAATAAAAGGGCGTAGGTCGGGTCGACGGGGTGGGCTGGAGCGAACTTGCTCCGCTCACCACGGCGCCGTCGCTATGGGAGGAATTTTGAGGGGTACAAAGCTTTTAAGCCTTGTGCCCGCATTTGTTTGTAGAAAATTATTAAAAATACCATTTAAATGGATATTTCCTTGTGCTTCAGGCTGAAGGGTCATATAATACTATAGGACTTTGCTGTCTGAATTGGATGGGTAAGCAGGAGTGTGGAGGAAAATAATGAAACGCGATAACTATGAGGTGCTCGGAGTCGAGCGCAATGCTAGTGAACAGGAGATTAAGAAGGCCTACAGAAAGTTGGCCCGTCAATATCATCCGGATGCAAACCCGGGAAATAAAGAAGCGGAAGAGAAATTTAAAGAAGTTGCAGAGGCCTATGATGTTTTAAGTGATCCGGAGAAGAGAGCGCGTTATGACCAATTTGGGCATGCAGATCCTGGTATGGGCGGATTTGGAGATGCCGGAGGCTTCGGTGACATTTTTGATATGTTTTTCGGCGGCGGCGGTGGCCAGCGGCGTGGCGGTCCGCAGCGTGGTTCTGATTTGCGCTATGCAATGACGTTGACCTTTGAAGAGGCGGCGTTTGGCGTTGAGAAAGAGATACAGGTTCCGCGGGACGAGACTTGTATGGATTGTCAGGGTTCCGGGGCAGCACCTGGAACGCATCCTACGACCTGTTCCCAATGTCATGGCACAGGGCAGGTCAAGGTTACTCAGCGGACTCCTTTTGGTCAGATTCAAACGGCAAGAACTTGTCCAAACTGTCATGGAGAAGGTCGTACTGTCAGCAGTCCGTGCTCTGCTTGTCATGGTCAGGGAAAGGTTCGTAAGGTTAAAACGATTAAGATTACTGTTCCCCAAGGTTCTGAGGACGGTTTGAACTTAAGGCTTAGCGGGGATGGTGAAGCCGGATCTAAAGGCGGGCCTCCCGGAGATCTTTATATCGTTTTGCAGGTTAAACCTCACAAGTTCTTTGAACGGGACGGAAATGATGTGTATTGTGAGGTTCCAATCACCTTTGTTCAAGCGGCTCTGGGCGCTGAGATCGAGGTTCCGACTCTGGATGGGGTTGTTAGTATGAAAGTTCCGGAAGGAACACAAACCTCTACGATCTTCAGGCTTAAAGGGCACGGTATACCGCGCCGCCGGGGAACGGGCCGCGGGGATCAGCATGTTCGAGTGGTTTTGACGACGCCGACAAAGCTGAATGAAAAACAAAAGAAACTCTTGCGTGAATTTGGAGAAGTCACTTCAGAACAACAGCAGATGGGAAAAAAGTCGTTGTTTGAAAAGTTTAAAGAAAACCTTCGCGATGCGATGGGGTAAAAAGGAGTATCAACAATGAAGTGGCGTGAAGTGGCGGTAACAGTTTCATCTGAAGGTGAGGAAACTGTTGCCGATCTTTTTTATGAATTAGGTTGTCCCGGCGTCAGTGTGGAAGACCCGGAACTATTGTTAAAGTACATGGAATCAGGAGAGTGGGATTACCATGCTTTTGGAGAGGTAGAATCTACTGGAACCTCCGTAGTGAAAGGGTATTTTCCCGAAGATGAAGAGCTTTCAGATAAGCTTGAGAGGCTTGATCTGGGTATTCGTAATCTCCTGGAACGCTATCCCGGTTGGGTCGTACAGAGTAAAGGGCTCTCATTGAAGGAAGAGGATTGGGAAACGGCTTGGAAGGCTTATTTTAAACCGATTCATATTGGCCGGCATTTCCTCATTAAACCAACCTGGGAGCAGGCTGATCTGAGACCAGGGGATGTGGTACTCGAACTGGATCCGGGGATGGCTTTCGGCACGGGAACTCATCCTACGACGACCTTATGTTTGAAGGCCTTAGAGGACCTGGTAAAACCAGGTCAAAGGGTTTTTGACTTAGGAACGGGTTCCGGAATTCTAGCCATTGCGGCCGCGAAACTCGGTGCTAAGGTGGATGCTGTGGATCTTGATTCGGTGGCCATCAAGGTGGCTCAGGAAAATGTCGCTTTAAATAAAGTGAATGACCAAGTGCGTGTATTACGAGGTGATTTAGGGACCGTGCTGGTAGGACAGGCAGATTTAGTCATCGCTAATATTATTGCCGATGTGATTTTAGTATTACTTTCGGATTTAAAACGCATATTACGCTTTGACGGCGAATTTTTGGCTTCGGGAATTATTGATAACCGAGCTGATGAGGTGGAAACTGCGCTGAAGGCGGCTGGGTTGGAGATTGTAGAACGAGTTGAGGATTCCGGCTGGATTCTATTTAGAGCAAGGTGGGCTTAGCATGAACCGGTTTAAAATTACTGAGCTTGGCAAGGATGTTTTTTGGCTGCGCGACGCGGAACGAGAGCATCTTGTCCGGGTGCTCCGACTTTCGCCGGGAGACTTGGTGGTGGGTTATGATAATACTGGGAAGGAGTATACCAGTGTTATTGTAAAGATCGAGGACAAAAGTGTTACATGCCGGATTCTAAGTACGGACCAGCCTGATGTAGAGGCCCATACTTCGGTATTTATGGTGGCAGGGCTCTCCAAAGGAGAGAAAATGGATTGGGTGATTCAGAAAGGAACCGAATTGGGCATGGCCGGTCTCATTCCTTTGCGCGCTAAACGTTCTATTGTACATATTGAAGGAAAAAAGGCCCGGGATAGAGTTGTTCGCTGGCAAAAGATCTCCTCGGAGGCTTCTAAACAATCTCATAGAGTACAAGAACCTGAAATATCGGAGGTCTGTGATTGGAAGGACTTGAAGGCGCTCCTGCCGGAGGATACTCAATGGCTGATTCCCTATGAAGAGGAGAAGAGTCAGCGTTTGAGCACGGTGCTAGGAATGATGAATGGGAAACACCCGATTGCTGTCATTATCGGCCCTGAGGGAGGGTTTGAGGAAACTGAGGTCGCTTGGGCCCGAGAAAATCTTGGTGCTCAAAGTGTTTCTTTGGGACCGAGGATACTTAGAACGGAAACGGCGGCTTTGGCGGCGTTGACGATGGTGCTGGGGTATTTTGGGGATTTAGGGTAAACCACGGAAAAGGTGGAATTATTTTTATGCCATTTGCTAGTCAAGGTTCTAGGACCGAACCACGAAAAGCGGTTTGTTTCGTTACGTTGGGCTGTAAAGTGAATCAAACTGAAAGTGAAGCGATGGCCCAGCTGTTTCGAGAGGCGGAGTATCAGGTGGTGAGTGCCCAAGAGGAAGCAGATGTGGTTGTCGTTAATACCTGCACTGTGACGAATACGGGGGATAGTAAATCCCGTCAGGTTATTCGCCGGATGATTAAGGCTCACCCGGAGAGTGTTGTGGTGGTCATGGGTTGTTATGCTCAAACAGCGCCGGGAGAGGTTCTGGGGATTGAGGGGGTTGATCTGGTTCTTGGAACTCAGGATCGCTCGAAAATCCTGGAGTGGATTAAGCGTGTGGAGGCTGAGAGGGTGCCTCAGAATGCTGTGCGCGGGATCTGGGATGCTGAGGAGTTTGAAGAACTTCCTCAACTTAGTGAGGAGCACCGGACGAGGGCGATGCTGAAAATTCAGGAAGGGTGCAATCAATTTTGTACGTACTGCATTATTCCTTATGCCAGGGGTCCTTTGCGCAGCCGGCGTCCGGAGAAGGCGATTGCTGAGGCCCGGCGGCTGGTTGAAGAGGGTTATCCGGAAATTGTCCTGACTGGGATCCATACAGGGTTTTACGGACAGGATTTAGGAGAAGAATGGAATCTGGCCCGTTTAGTACGGGAGTTCGATAAAATTCCCGGACTTCGGCGTTTGAGACTGAGTTCGATTGAACCCATGGAATATACGGATGAGTTGCTTGAGAGCATTGTTGCGTCAGATAAAGTTTGCCCTCACCTGCATATACCCTTACAAAGCGGCAGTGATCATGTGTTGGCACGCATGAACCGACCCTACGATTTATCAGAGTATAAGGCATTGCTGGGAAAAATCCGCAGGCGGATTCCCAATCTTGCAGTTACAACGGACATCATTGTTGGTTTTCCCGGCGAAACGGATGAAGACCATGCCTCAACGATTCGATTCGCGAAAGCCTGTGACTTTTCCGGAATTCACGTGTTTCCGTATTCTAAGCGGCAGGGAACCCCTGCTGCGGATTATCCTGATCAAGTTTTGAAAAAAGTGAAGGATCAACGGGTCAAGGAACTTTTGGCGGTTGCTCGGGAAAGTCAGGCAAGGTTTAGTCGTCGCTTTATTGGAGATTCTCTGGAAGTGCTGATCGAAAGGGTTGATCCGGAGGGATGTGCGGTAGGGCATACGCCTCATTATATTCAGGTTGAGATTCCGGCTCGTGAGGATGGTAAGCTGTGGACAGCCGGGGAGTTCGCAACCGTTGTTTTAGAAGAGCATCATATTAAGTTATCCTAAGTCGCAAAACTCTATTGACTGGAATAAGATAAGGGAAGGCAGGGAAAAAGAATGCAGATCTCAGATTGTATCTTTTGTCAAATTGCCCAAGGGAAAATTCCCAGTGAAACCGTCTATGAAGACGATGGATTAATTGCGTTTAAGGACATTAACCCATTGGCCCCAGTACATTTGGTGGTTATTCCCAAAATTCATTTGCGTAGTCTTAATGATGTGACGCCCGAAAATGAACCGTTAATTGGGCATCTTTTGGGGGTTATCCGTCGGTTAGCTGAGGAGCTTGGGGTGGCAGAGTCCGGCTATAGAGTGGTCACCAACACAGGTACAGACGGAGGGCAAGTCGTGGGTCACCTGCATTTTCATTTGCTGGGCGGGCAGGCCCTAAACGCTAGAATTGGATGATTTTGGTGATAGACTTGAGTCATGACCTCAAAGTGAACTTGACTCAACCTAATTCATCCAGTATAATAATAAAGTATATTTGTGATGATCCAGTGGAGGGAGGGATAGACAATGAGTGAAGTCAAAGTTGGTAAAAATGAATCCCTTGATGCCGCACTCCGCCGGTTCAAGCGTTCTTGTCAAAAGGCAGGTGTCAGCGCAGAAGCTCGTAAGCACGAGGCGTATGAGAAACCAAGTGTGAGGAGAAAGAAGAAGTCTGAAGCTGCACGTAAACGCAAGTTCAAGTAAGGAGTGTCTCGAATTGACCCTGAAAGATCGCTTGGTTGAGGATATGAAGCTTGCCATGAAGGCCAAAGAGGAGGGGAAGGTAAGACTTTCCGTCATTCGAATGGCCCGGGCTGCCATAAAAAATGCTGAGATTGATAAGAAGATTGAGTTTAACGATGAGCAAGTCGTCGAAGTTTTAGCACGGGAAATGAAGTTGCGTCGGGATGCGCTTGAAGTTTTCGGGCAAGCGGATCGCCCCGATAAGGTTAAAGCTTTGAAAGAGGAAATGGAAGTTCTTAAAGATTACCTTCCTCAACAGCTTTCCGAAGGGGATATTCGCCAACTCGTTCAGGAGACCGTTACCGCAGTTGGGGCTCAAAGCCTTAAAGACTTGGGAAAAGTCATGGGGGCAGTAACTCCTAAGACGAAAGGTCGTGCTGATGGTAAACTTGTCAATCAGATTGTACGAGAAATTCTTGAGGCATAGCAAGATTAGGATTTGTAAAAGAGGCCTGGTTACATAAGTAACCGGGTCTTTTTCATATCTAAAATAATTTAATAGCAAGCTTGGACTATTATGGTTTTTCCCTTCATAAATATTCAGTGAAGGGGAGGGATTTCTTTGTTCAAAAAAATACAGACAAGCGTCGGAGAAGTTTTAGATTTTCCGCCGGATGTTGTAGGAGAAGGTCCTAAAATTACGATAATTGGTCGAAGAGAAATAATGGTTGAGAATTATATAAGTATTATTAATTTTTCAGAGGAAGAAATAAGGATAGAAACCGCGGAGGGGGATATCTATTTTAGGGGAAAAGGGTTAATGCTTAGAGTAATTTTGTCTTCGGAACTGCAGATTGAAGGGGAATTGTCTTCCTTTTCGTTTGGAGGAGGGGAGATAAAATAATGTTTGAATGGCTGAGAACCTTTTGGTATGGGCGGATTCTTTTCCTCGCACGGGGAGAGCAATTGGCGCGCTTCGTTAATCTGGTTTCCAAAGACGGTGTCATTCTTTATCATACCCAACGATCTGAGCATGGAATGCGTGCCCAGATTAAGCTGGCAGATTTTCGGCGGCTGCGCCGCTCCGCGCGCCTCACGCATACAAGAATACATATTGTGGCTAAGTATGGCTGGCCTTTTGTTGCAGCACGCTGGTGGCGCAGAAAAGGGCTATTGATAGGTATTATTATCATAGCTTCTGTTCTGACGTTTTTGTCCCAACTTGTGCTTTCAATTTCAGTGCTGGGAAATAAAAATCTTATGACGGCTGAGGTGTTGGAACGGGCTGAGAAGCTCGGACTTAAAACCTATGTTCATTCCAAAGATTTAGATCTGAACGGGATTGCTAAAGCGCTTCAGGAACAACTGCCGGATGCAGCCTGGATAGGCATAGAGCGTCACGGAACAAACATAGAAATCAGAGTTTCAGAGAAAATCCGCCCGACTATTCCTGAGGAAGCGGGGAACCTGGTCGCCAGCCGTGCCGGAATCGTCAAGGAAATTATGGTGATTGAAGGGACGCCTCAAATTCATGAGGGGGAAACCGTGCGGGCGGGGCAAGTACTGATATCGAGCCCTCCAGCCAATTATAGTCAGAGCGCACAAGACAAATCAAAACCTACGCCCCCGGCAGCCGTTGCCCGTGGGTTTGTGCGGGCGCGGGTGTGGTATAGTGCCGAGGCACAAGTTCCCTTGGTTGAGGATAAAATGGAGGAAAGTGGAAAAATTGCTGTGGGAAGGGGTATAAAATTTGGTTCCCGCGTTATAATGCTAACAGCACAGAATTCTCCCTTTGACCAATCTTGTAAAGAAGAGATCATTCAATCCGCAAAACTTTGGAGGAATTGGCGTTTTCCTGTCGAAGGTATTAAGGTAAATCATATAGAATTACGTAATGTGCATATTGAACGCTCCGTTGCTGAAGCCCGCAAATTGGCGGAACAAGCAGCCCGGCTTGAGGTTCAGAAGAAAATTACCCAGGGAGTCCCGATTGTAGAAGAGATAGTCAGGGTTCTTCCCGGCAATTCGGGTTCGGAGCGGGTTAGAGTTGAGGTAGAAACTTACGAAGATTTGGCCGTATATGCCAATCCATAGAGTTTGGCGATATTATTCAGCCCTCAGAAGCATGTGAGTCCTAAGCAGGGCACTGGGAAGTAAGGATGATGGTATTTGAAGAACAAAATGCTCAGAAGGATCTGGGGTGAGCTATCCAGCCGTCTTGATTGGCTTAAACATCACACCGCCTGGCTGCGTGCCATAGTTGGGGTGATGTATTTTCTGTTGTTAACGATTTTGTTATCCTCGAACATTTTTGTTTCGACACTGCATATAGAGATAGGAGAGCCCAGCCCTCAGCTCATCACTGCACCGTGGAATAGGGATATCGAGGATCAGGTGAAGTATGAGCGCGATAAGGAGGCGGCTGCAAGAGCTGTTCAGCCGGTGTATAAGGCGGATGAGGAGTATTTGATCTTATTGACCAAAACTATCGGAAACGCTTTTATCTCCTTGCGTGAGGCTTCGACATCAGAAAACGATGAAATCCTCAGCGAACTTAAAAAAAATCAGCTTTTTGCGGGTTTGCCGGAGGATGTGTTGGTTTCTCTCATTGAAACATTGCCTGAAGAACTAACGAAGTCCGAACAAGTTGGCCGGGAAATTATTTTAAGCAGAGCGCGTAGTTTGGATACAGGGCCTCGTACGAGCGAGAATGTGGCAGCGTTTCGTGATCGGATTAAAGCCGAACTTGATCAAGCTGAGCTAACTCAAGATGCTAAAACCCTATTTAAGGTTTTTTTGGATCAAGAGGTGAACCGGCCAACTTTGATTGTGGACGAGCCGACAACAGAAGCCTTACGGGCAGCAGCAAGGGCTTTAATAAAACAGGACAGCCTGCACTACAAGGCTAACCAAAAAATCATAGGGGCCGGCGAAATCGTTGATGAGACAATTTACCAGGTCTTGGTCGCTTATGGATTGATCAATAGCCACAATACATGGAAGTCTGTCTTCGGAATTGCCGTGATTGTACTTATTGGTATGGGCTCGATTTTAGCGTATCTATTTCAATATAAGCGGGATATTTTTAACTCGACGAATCGCCTTATCCTGCTTGGGCTGGTTATGAGTATGATTATGGCCATCGGACGTGGAGTGATTGCCTTAAATCTGGGCCCTGACTTTAATACTTTGTCAGGCATGCTGATTCCGGTAGCTTGGGCGACCATGACAGTGGCAATTTTAGTCGGCGTGGATGTTGCTATTATGGTTTCTGTGGTCTTAGGGATCTTTGTGACAGTCTTAGTGGACCCGGCTCTTTCCACCTCATTCAGTCTGCACTCGGGTGTTGTGGCTCTCTTTGGCGGGATTGTCGGTGTATATAGTGTATCTCGTTTAAGTCAGCGTTCTGATTTGGCGCGTGCAGGGATTTTTGTGTCAGGTATTAATATTTTGGTCATCAGCGGAATTGCCTTAACCTCAGACATGCGCTTAGCAGTTTGGGTAGTCGGCGTGATCCTGGGGATTGTCAATGGCTTAGCGTCTTCGTTTTTGACGGTAGGAGCCTTGCATTGGTTTGAATCCGGATTTCATATAACGTCATCCGTTCGCCTGTTAGAAATATCCGACCCCAATCGTCCCTTGCTAAAGCGCTTGTTAATGGAGGCACCTGGGACCTACCATCATAGCATTTTGGTAGGCAACCTGGCTGAAGCCGCTGCAGAAGCTGTTGGGGCTGATGCCACTTTAGTTAGGGTAGGCGCTATGTATCACGACATTGGCAAGTTAAAACGCCCTTACTTTTTCATTGAAAATCAATTTACCCAGGATAACCCCCATGATAAAATTGCCCCCACTCTTAGCGCATTGATTATTACGTCTCACGTCAAGGATGGGCTGGAACTGGCTAAGGAATATAAACTTCCGCAGCAGATCCAGGATATTATCGCCCAGCATCATGGAGATAGCCTGGTCAGTTTCTTTTATCATAAGGCTATTGAGGAATCTGAAAATGTTCCTGAGGAAGCGTTTCATTATGAAGGCCCAAAACCTCAGACCAAAGAGGCCGCCCTGGTCGCTTTGGCTGATACAGTAGAAGCGGCAGTCAGGTCAATGAAACAGCCAACTCCAGGGCGGGTCGAGGGATTTGTCCGGAAAATAATTAAGGACAAGCTGAATGATGAACAATTGGATCAGAGTGATCTGACCTTTCAAGACTTGGACCGTATTGCAATGGCCTTTGTTCGTGTCTTAAGCGGAATTTTCCACTCGCGGGTTGAATATCCGGAAATGCCAAGTATTCGGGGTAATAGTAACGATTCCATACCGAAAAGACTCCCGGGTGAAGTGCTTAAAGAGGATGATGAAAGCTCTCAAACGGAAAAGCCGTTGGAAAGTCTTGAGGAGACAGCAGCGGAAGCCAAGGTCAGACAAGAAAGTTAGATTGCTTCAATATTTGCAGAATAGCCTGTCATGTTGCTGTGCAGCACCTTACTACTCCGAAAATAAGGTTCAGTTGGCATACTACATAATAACCAGGTAATACAACAGCGTCGAAATCGAAGGGGGGAAAGAGTGACCGCATCTAAGTTATTGGTTTATCGGATGAGGTTTGCTCTGGATTATGTGATCATAGATATCTCTTGGGAAGAAGACTCAATCCTGATGGAACAACGTGAACCATTGGCTGCTTTATTAAATCAAGCGATCAATGAGGCCATTCGCATGTCAGAAGGCCCGGAAGAAGCAGAAGTAAGCCTAATGTTAGTTGATGATCAGCGCATCCATGCCTTAAATCTTGAATATCGGGGAGTAGACCGCCCAACGGATGTTCTTTCCTTTGCCTTACAAGAAGAAATGGAAGAAGAACCTGAAATAGAGGAAGAGGATGAGATGCTTGGGGATATTGTAATCTCGGTTGAGCGGGCAAGAGATCAGGCGGTGGAATATGGGCATTCCTTCGAACGGGAGATTATTTACCTTGCTGTCCATGGGACGCTCCATTTGTTAGGCTTTGATCATGAAGAAGAGATTGATAAACAAGAAATGCGCGTGAAAGAAGAAGCAGTAATGGCAAAATTGAAGCTGGAGCGAGTATAGAGGCTAAGAGCTTCTAACTTCAAATGGAGGTAAAATGGGGATATATCATAAACCAGGCTTTTTACGCAGTTTAAATCAGGCATGGCGAGGAATGCTGTATACTGTTAAGACTCAAAAACACGTACAGTTTCATATCGTGGCAGGGGTTAGCGTCTTGCTCTTTGCTTGGTGGAGTGAGGTTACACGGTTTGAATGGTTGAGTCTTATTTTTGCAATCGGCAGTGTCATTAGCGCGGAAGTCATGAATTCAGCGGTTGAAACAGTGGTCGATATGGTACAGCCAAATTTTCACCCTTTAGCAGGAATGGCCAAAGATATTGCAGCAGGGGCTGTATTAGTGGCGGCGATTCAAGCAGCAGTGATAGGAATGATCGTTTTTGTTCCTGTACTGTATCGCTTGGCGAGCAGGATGTTTTAGGAGTGAGGGTGATTAACCCGGTCTTCCAAGGAAATGGTTCGAAGGAGTTGTTTGCGTGCGGCAGAATCAATCTCAAACAATGGGAGTAATAGAGGCAGAGATTCGGGGAACGATTGCACCAGAGCTCCTGGATGAGCTTATTCATCAGGCTAAGGCAGCTTATGAGCATGCTTATGTTCCGTATTCTCATTACCCGGTTGGGTCAGCAGCAGTCTTTTCCTCGGGAACGATTTATAGTGGGTGTAATGTTGAGAATTCTAGTTATGGCTTAACCATTTGTGCAGAACGAAATGCAATTTTTAAAGCTATAGCTCGTGGAGAACGAGAATTAAAGGGAATTGCTATCGCGGTTCCAAGTGATGTTTTTCCGTCTCCTTGTGGCGCTTGTCGGCAAGTGATTCGTGAGTTTGCCGTGGATTGTCCGGTCATCCTAGTAAATGGTCAAGGACAAGTGCGGTGGACTAGCCTAAAACGGTTGCTGCCGGAGGCGTTTGGTCCGGAGTTTCTAGGACTGGCATGACACAGCGCCCGGGGCTTGTGACGGAGGATAATGTTACTCGGGAGAAGGCACATTTGATGTGCATGGTTTAGACACAAAAAGGACCGAGGCGCCTTAGCCTTGGTCCTTTTTACAAGGTTAAACTTTAAGGTTTACTAAATCAAACCTTGGGCTTTTAGCCACTCGTTGGCAACATCTTTAGATGATTGCTTGTCCAGGTCGACCTTAGCGTTAAGCTGCTGCATTGCTGCATCATCGAGTTTGCCTGCCAAAGAGTTGAGAGCATCTGCAAGCTCAGGGTGTTTGGCTAATGTATCATTACGCACGAGCGGAGCGGCGTAATAGGGTGGGAAAAACTGCTTATCATCCTTTAGAACTTTCAGATCAAACGCCACAATTCTTCCATCGGTAGCAAAAGCATCCAACACGTCTGCTTTACCGTCTTTGACGGCACCGTACATTAAGCCCGCATCCATTGCACTCGTAGCCTTAAAGTTCATGCCATACATTTTCTGAAGTCCTTTATATCCGTCTTCCCGTTCAAAGAATTCGCCCTCAACCACCAATGATAAATTAGTTGATTGCTTAGCAAGATCACTGAAAGTTTCAATACCCAGCTTTTCTGCATCTGCTTTACGCATGCTCATTGTGTAAGTATTATTAAAACCAAAAGGTTCCAGCCAGGTAATGTTCTTATTCTCATTGTACATTTTGCTTACCTTATCATAAACGGCAACCGGGTCGGTCATTGGCTCTTGTTCAAGTTGAACCATCAAAGCTGTACCGGTATATTCTGCATAAATGTCAATATCCCCATTATCTAATGCCTTTGACGCAACCATTGTTCCTCCAAGCCAGGGTTTAGTTTCGACTGTAAGATCAGTTTTAGCCTCAACTACTCCAGCCATTAAGTGAACCAAAATGTCTTGCTCCGTAAAGTTCTTTCCGCCAATTTTTATGGTGTCCCCTGCTTCGGTTTTGGCTGAGCAACCTACTAAACTAAGAGCCAATAATAACACAAATGCTAAAATGCCATATTTTTTTGCCTTTTTCATGAGTTATCCTCCTCCAAACTTATAATTATCTCAATAATATTTTTTAGACCAGTTTACCTGCTGCCTTTAGGAGTTACCCTAATCTCAATCCGTTTGATCAAATAATCGAAAATTACAGCCAACAGTGCGGCTGGGAGGGCCCCTGCCAGAATCAGTTCATTGCTTGACATCGAAATCCCTCTAAAAATCAGATCTCCCAAACCTCCGGCTCCAATTAAAGCGGCAAGAGTGCCAACCCCTACGATAAGAACAGTTGAGGTTCTTATGCCTGCCATAATAACAGAGAGAGACAGAGGCATTTCCACCATAAATAATACCTGAGTTGAAGTCATTCCCATGCCGATTCCTGCTTCAATAGCAGCCGGATTTACTCCTACTATACCTGTATATGTGTTACGTACGATAGGCAATAATCCGTAAATTGTTAATGCCACAATAGCAGGAACAAATCCAATGCCCAGTAGGGGAATCATCAAACCAAGCAGAGCAAGGCTGGGGATTGTTTGTGCTACTGCTGTCACACCGATGATTGTCTCGGCTAATTTGCGATAACGGGTTAATACAATTCCTAACGGAACAGCAATGCTAATCGCAAAAAAGAGGGCGACAAATGTTAACTGAATATGCTCACCGAAAGCTGTAACGATAGCCGGCCATCGTTCTTGGAAAATTTTGAATATTTCCATGGCTCTCCTTTCTAGGAATCCGTTGTTCCATTTCGGTATTTATCTGCCATGACATCGACTAAACTCGCTCTGGTAATAACACCTGCCAGCTCCCCTGCAGCGCTGAGCACGGGCAGGCTGGACACTTTATTTTCACTGATGACTTCTAAGGCCTCGCTTAAGGGCCGGTCTCTCTGAATGGTTGGAAAATCCTTCAGCATAATATCCTGGAGAGTTAAAGTTTCGTCACGGTAGTGTTGCTGGATGTCCCATGCTTTGGCAATACCCAGATATTTATTTCCTGATTTAGTTATGATCAAGCTGTCAACTTTATATTTATGCATTAGTTTGATAGCCTCTGCCAAGCCACGGTTAGGACCGGCTGTTACTGGCTTAACCATTACATCTTCAACATCAGGAAGGATACCTGCGGCATTTAGTCTGTCTTCTCCGATAAACGAGTGTACAAAATCATTGGCCGGATGACGCAAGATATGTTCTGGACTAGCTAACTGAACTATCTTGCCGTCTTTCATAATACAAATACGATCTGCAATTTTAAGGGCTTCATCCATATCATGAGTGACAAAGACAATAGTTTTCTTTATTTCCTGTTGCAGCCTGATAAGCTCGTCCTGCAGTTGTTCGCGGCTGATCGGATCTAAGGCACTAAATGGCTCATCCATTAAAATAACTGGCGGTTCGGCGGCCAGTGCTCGAATAACCCCTACCCTTTGTTGTTGGCCGCCACTTAATTCTGCGGGATAACGGTCACGATATGTATCCGGATCTAAGCCGACCATAGATAAAAGATCATCGACTCTTTTCAGATAGCTTGAAGCATTCATTTTTTTAAGTTTCGGTACTAAGGCGACATTCTCGCCAATTGTCATATGGGGCAGGAGTCCAATGTGCTGGATAACATACCCGATATTACGCCGCAATTCGACAGGGTTTTCCTTGCTAATATCCTTGCCGTCTATCCATATTGTACCTGTTGTCGGTTCGTTTAATCGGTTAATCATCTTCATGGTGGTCGTTTTACCACAGCCGCTGGGCCCGATTATTACAAACAGTTCCCCTTTATCAATGTGAAAAGATATGTTATCTAAAGCTTGAAACCCGTCTGAGAATATTTTAGAGACTTTGTCAAATCTTATGATTTTAAACACCTCCTTTTATGAATGCCCTCATATTAATTACACTATCTTACAACTTTGTCGATTTTGTAAAGTTGCCTGTAGTTTATCACGTCTTATAATAACGGTGCAAAGGCAAAATGATCGGAAATCTTTCAATTATTCAACTTTAGCTATTGATAACTCTGAATTTTATACTATAACTTCCAATTACAACCCAATAGTATTTACCCATTCAAATCATGCAGTTAAATCTCCTTAAGGTGGGGGGTTAAAATTTGACACGATTTCTCCCTCAGCATATAATTATTGCAATAAATGCCTTATAATATATGATGGGAGAGTTTTGTGAATCTTCTCTATATGATTTTGGATGAGTGGAAGCCGAATGAGAAGTGGATGGGTAGTTCTGAGCACATAAACGAAGTGGATCCTCAGGGATTAAAAAGGTGGAACTGCTGGAATAAGCTCCGCTTCAGTAGCTTAAAAATGCTACAGGGGTGAGGGCTTTTTGAATTAGAGGCCTAGAGGCGGTTAAGAATGAGGGTTCCATAATGGGTGCTGAATAGACGTTATTAGTTAAGGATAAGGTAATATAGACTACATAAAAAATTAATGCTGAAAGATAGGGAAGTGACTTCATCGTTGGTTTCGAAAAGTGAATTTCGTTCAGGCTTTGTGTCTGTGATTGGCAGACCGAATGCAGGGAAATCGACCTTGCTTAATCATTTATTAGGACAGAAAGTGTTGATCATGTCCGATAAGCCTCAGACCACGCGTAATCGAATCCAGTGTATCCTGACGGAGGAACGGGGACAAATCATTTTTCTGGATACCCCCGGCATACATAAGCCAAAGCATAAGCTTGGCGAATTCATGGTTGGGACGGCCAAGGAATCCATGCGGGAGGTGGATGTGATCCTCTATATGGTGGATCTGTCTTCTGACTTTGGTCCGGGGGAAGAGTTTATCATTGAGATGCTCAAGCAAACGAAGACTCCCTGTGTATTGGCTTTGAATAAAGTCGACTTATTAACGAAAGAGCAGTTAATGATTAAAATTCAGCAGTTTTCCAAGCTGGCAGATTTTAAGGCTATTGTGCCTATTTCTGCAAAAACGGGGGAAAATACCAATGAGCTGCTGAAGGTGATCTTTGCTCAACTCCCCAAGGGTCCGATGTATTATCCGGAGGATGAAGTGACCGACCAGCCTGAGCGTTTCATTATGGCTGAATTGGTGCGCGAAAAGGTACTTCAGCTGACCCGGGATGAGGTTCCTCATTCGATTGCTGTGGTGATTGAAGAGGTTCAAGAAAAGAAAACGTTAGTTAAGGTGCGCGCTCTGGTTATCGTTGAGCGGGAATCTCAGAAAGGAATTATCATCGGGTCAGGGGGCGCTCAGCTTAAAGAGATCGGTCGTTTGGCCCGGCAAGATATAGAAGCTTTGCTGGGCAGCAAGGTGTTTTTAGAACTGTGGGTCAAAGTCAAGAAGGACTGGCGCAACCGGCCGGACAGCTTGCGTAATTATGGCTATGGAAAGGAAAAGGGATAAGTCAATGAATCTTACTGGAATAACGGATCATACCTTGTTAAAACCGGAGGCCTGTGAAAAGGATATTGTAGCATTTTGTCATGAAGCTCAGCAGCACAGATTTGCTGCGGTTTGTGTTAATCCGATTCACGTGCAAACGGTGTCTAAACTACTGCACGGTACTGGGATCTGTGTTGCTGCTGTTGTAGGTTTTCCGCTAGGGGCGACATTTACAGAAATTAAGGTTCAAGAAGTATTCATGGTTAAAGCTCATGGCGGCAAAGAAGTCGATATGGTTATGAATATCGGCTGGGCAAAGTCCGGGAATTGGGAAGCGGTTGAGCGGGATATCAGCAGAGTGGTTGATGCGGCTCATGAGTGCGGATTAATCGTAAAAGTTATTATTGAAACCTGTCTCCTCACTGAAGAGGAGAAGAAATCAGCAGCCGAGATCGTCAAACGTTCGGGAGCGGATTTTATCAAGACTTCGACCGGCTTTGCCGGAGGGGGAGCCACTGTTGAGGATGTGCGTAATCTGAAAACATGGGTTGGGGAAAAGGTAAAGGTTAAAGCATCGGGCGGCATAAGGAGCAGGGAATTTGCGCTTGAGCTTGTGGAGGCCGGGGCGGATAGGCTGGGGACAAGCGCCGTTCTTGTGTGAAGGATGCAGAGCAAACTGCCGTTCAAGCGCCTGACTGTCATGCATACTAAGATCATAGAATACAAAGAATAGAAAGGGTGAGTGGACGTGGCCGTTTATCATGCGGACGCGTTGGTGATCCGCAGCAGGCAATTTGGTGAGTCGGATCGGGTGCTCACTCTTTTTTCCCGTGAGTTGGGGAAGCTTCAAGCTGTGGCAAAAGGAGTGCGCAAACCGAAGAGTCGTCAAAGGGCGGGGGCTCAGTTATTTACGTATGGAGATTTTTTGATTCACCGGGGGAAATCTCTCGATACTGTAAGCCAGTGCAGTCCTAAGGAAAGTTTCCCTTATCTATGGAATGATCTGGATCGTTCCTTTGCTGCTGCTGGGGTTGCCGAGCTCTTAGATATCTCAACGATTTCCGGGCAGCCTAATGCGGAGCTGTTTACACTTACTTTGACTAGTTTATTTCTGCTGGAACAATTTGACTCGTCTCTTGTGCTTAGTGCCTATGCTTTACGGTTAATGGAAGTGTTAGGGTATCGTCCGGGTTTAGGGGAATGCGCAGAGTGCGGGGGCAAGGCGAAGGGGGATCGTTTGTTTTTTAGTGCAGAGGCTGGGGGGATCTTATGTGGGAACTGTTGGGAGAACTATTCCGGACGATGGATTCGGGCCGGCAGTATTGCCTTTATGCGTCAGCTTCTTCGTCAGGATATTACCAAATTAGATCGCTTGCGTTGGAGTGCTTGGATGCAGCAGGAAATTTTGGAGATATTGAGGATTTATCTCGAACATAAGTTTGAGCGACCCCTTAAAGCTTGGAGAATGGGAAGTCTGACGCGGGATGACTCGGAGCGGGGCTTTGACGGAAAGGAAGGGAAAGACCATGAATGAATCTTGGACTGAACTTGAAAAGATAGATCTTCTGCGTGAGCGTATGGGGATCGGATATGAAGAAGCGCGTACAGCCTTAAATCTGGCTCAGGGTGACGTGCTGAAAGCCTTGGATGATCTGGAGAGGATTCGAAACGGTTTAGGAAACGATCGGAAGTTTGAAGAGTGCGGCCAGGGAATTTTGGAGAGTGTGAAGTCTACGTTGTCGAATATCAGTCACTCTACAATCAGTCTTAAACGGCATGATAACACGATTATCAGCGTTTCTGCTCCTTTGGGCCTGGCTCTGGCCTATACCATATGGAGGAAACCAGGCTTGAGATTGCTGGCTCTTGTCGGAGCTGTAGGAGCAGCTATGAATCACTTTGAATTAGAAGTTGCCTCGAATCAGGAGTATCTTTATGATAGGGAAACGGGCGAATTTTAGTCTTTGTTTTAGTATAGATACGTCACGAGCTATCCTTAATGTGAAAGAGAGAGAGTATGCAATTTATTGATGCAATTAAACGATATGCTCCATACAATGAGCAGGAAGAAAAGGATAAGGCCGTATTTCTGAAATGCCTGGAGATATTTGAGGATGTCTTAACCAGAAAGAATGTAATTGCTCATTTAACCAGCTCGGCTTTTGTAGTCAACAAAAGAAGAGATAGGGTACTTGTTATTCACCATAATATCTATAACTCTTGGTCGTGGACCGGCGGGCATGCGGATGGTGACGAGGATTTACAAGCCGTTGCTATTAAAGAATTGAAGGAAGAAACCGGAGTCAATCATATCCATTTGCTTACCCCGGGGATCTTTTCTTTGGACATACTTCCAGTGATAGGGCACATAAAAAGAGGGGAATACGTGTCTCCTCACCTGCATTTATCCGTCGCATTTTTAATGGAAGCGGATGAGAATGACGTCCTAAACATTAAAAAAGACGAAAATAGCGGCGTCAAATGGATACCTATAGAAGAGTTAAATGTCTATAGCAATGAACCTCATATGCATAAAGTGTATGATAAATTTATATGTAAAATTAAAGAATTGAGCCTATAAGAATCGTTTCCGTAAGAATGTTTGTTATTATAGACAACTAAAAGAGCCTTACAAAGATTAAAATGGTTTCCATAGCCTGTTGAATTAGGACCGAAGGTTGATATACTCAGTTTAATTGAAAATCCTCTGACCATTGACCAATGGTCTAGGGGCGTTTTTTATATCAGCATACCCTCCGGAAAGTATTCCATGACAAAAAACGGCGGCAATTGAAGAAGGTTTCGGTGGATAAAAATAAGGAGATTTAGCAAATACTTATAATTATCGCAATATTTTAGATTGTATTTGTGATTTAAAAAAATTATACTTTATAGTTTGGGGAAGATGTTTCAAATAATACTACTTTAATATAAAATAGTGGTACTAGTCTGAATTCAAGGAGGGCAAGAGAATGGAAATGAGTGATCCTAAAAAAGTAGACTTTAAGCAAGAAGCGAAATGGCTTGTTATGGTGGGAGTTTCCAGGGCACATGTCCATCTTACTCGTGAACATATGGAAATATTATTCGGACAGGGCAGTGAGCTGACCGTGCTGCGGGATCTAGGGCAGGCAGGTCAATTTGCTGCTAAAGAAACTGTCAATGTCGTAGGGACAAAAGGAGTTTTGGAAAAGGTCAGAATTATCGGACCAAATCGTACTGAAAGTCAAATCGAATTGTCGCGCACAGAGACATATCCTTTAGGGATTGATGCACCTCTGCGGGATTCCGGCGATTTAGTTGGTACCCCAGGAGCAGTACTTATCGGACCTAAAGGGGTCGTAGTACTGGATCACGGCTGTATTATTGCTAAAGCACATGTACATATGCTGTCTAAGACTGCAAAACGCTTGGACCTTACTGATTCAGATAAAGTCAGCATTTTACTCAAAGGGGAAAAAATAGTTTCCTATCATGATGTTACAGTTCGTCTGGTAGATGATGGAGTTACTGAATTCCATATAGATACGGATGAGGCTAATGCTGCCTTTGCAGACACGGGAGATATGGCCATGATCATCCATAAGGAGATAATTATCCGGGATGATTGTGGTAATGTTCTGGAAATTGATACCGATAATATTAAATTTGTTGAAGGCAAGGACCCCAACGGTTACTATACTCAAGCGGGCATTAAACTAATGGGATCAGTGTTTGAATACCCTGAATCTGTACAAGAAGAAATCCGGGATAAACTACTGAATCCTAAGTCTATCGCCCCCAACAAATATTATCTGCTGACCGCTCAAGAAAATGAAAAAGTCTTCGGAATCGCCTGTTTCTATTGGATGCCAAACGTGAAAATGGGCTATTTAGAGCACCTTGGGATTACTCCTGAATATAAAGCCAGGGGTATCGGAGGCTTTCTATTCCATAGGGTCAGGACGTTCCTTGAAAAGAAACATCCTGAGATCGAAGGGATTCTCCTTGAGGTCAGGAAGAATATGGAACATCTCGATGACAGGAAACCTTTCTTCCTGGATCTGGGGGCTATTCCTATCGATAGCGATTTTTATTCCGCAAAGAAAACCAAGGCCGGCGAAGAGTTTTCGCTCATGTTTAAACCTGAGACGGCAAATGCCAGACTTGATACGGCAACCATGGAAGCTGCCTGGCAAACGATCAACGAAATTTTATAAGATCTTTTTACTCTTTTATTTGACAGTGCATTTTCCTCGGCATATAATAGTAAAAATTAATACCTTTGATGTGATGACGAGAAAAAAGTTCGCGAATTCTCTCTATCAGCGAGTTCGGGCGGGTGGAAGCCGAACGGGAGCAGTGAATGGGGCAGCTCTGAGCATAGGAAACGAAGGGGACCCTATGGGGTCAAACAGGGTGGAACCGCGGGAACAAACTCTCGTCCCTGTAGCATAAAAATGCTACGGGGGTGAGAGTTTTTTAATTGGTTCCTTTGGAGAGCAAGGTCATTGGGGTCTGTGAAAGTAAGGGGTCATTGCACGTTCACACACGTTCCCGTTCACTTGCTCGTTGGATGCTGAAGGTATTAGTGTAGTATATCAGACCGATTCCATTATATAAGGAGGCTTAACTATGAAGTTTCAAGATATTATCCTGTCTCTTAACCAGTTTTGGGGAGAACAAGGGTGCATTATTGCGCAGCCGTATGATGTAGAAAAAGGGGCCGGCACGATGAATCCCGCAACCTTTCTAAGGGCTCTGGGGCCTGAACCATGGAATGTGGCCTATGTCGAGCCGTCCCGCAGACCGACCGATGGACGATATGGGGAAAATCCCAATCGCTTGCAGCACTATTTCCAATACCAAGTTATTCTCAAGCCCTCTCCGGACAATGTTCAGGAACTATACTTGCAGAGTTTGGAGCGGTTAGGAATTAATCCGCAGGAGCATGATATCCGTTTTGTCGAAGATAATTGGGAGTCTCCAACGTTAGGTGCGTGGGGGTTAGGCTGGGAAGTCTGGCTCGATGGCATGGAAGTGACTCAATTTACGTATTTCCAACAGTGCGGCGGAATTGACTGTAAACCAGTCTGTGCAGAGATCACTTATGGCTTGGAGCGTCTGACGACCTATATTCAAAACAAAGATAATGTCTATGATATAGAATGGGTTGGAGATGTCACTTATGGTGATATTTATCTTCAGAACGAAATTGATTACTCTCATTATAATTTTGAAGTGGCAGATATTGAGGCTTTGCAAACCTGGTTTGATATGTATGAGAAAGAGGCCAAGCGGGTTGTGGAGAAGGGTTTGGTACTTCCCGCCTATGATTACGTGCTTAAGTGCTCCCATACCTTTAACCTTTTGGACGCTCGCGGAGCTATCAGTGTCACAGAACGTACAAGCTACATTGCTCGTGTACGGGCGCTGGCTCGTCTTTGTGCTCAGGCTTATGTTGAGCAGCGGGAGAAGCTGGGTTTCCCTTTGCTGAAGACGAACTCTTTGAAAGGGGTGAAGTAAGATGGCCAAGGATTTTTTGCTTGAAATCGGAACAGAAGAAATCCCCGCAAAATTCTCTCCGGGGGCTTTGACCCAACTGGAAGAACAGGCACGCAAACGTTTGACGGAACTCCGCTTAACATTTAAGGAAATAAAGGTTTTCGCCACTCCGCGTCGTCTGGCACTTTGGGTCATAGATCTTGCGGAAAGCCAAGAGGATTTATCCCTGGAGGTTAAAGGACCTGCCGTCAAAGCGGCCTATGATGCCGGCGGGGCCCCGACAAAAGCGGCTCAAGGTTTTGCCAGAGGACAAGGGGTCTCGGTAGAAACTCTTTTTGTACAAGAAGTCAATGGGATACCCTATGTCTTTGCGCGGAAATCAGAAATTGGGCTTGAGACCAAAGCGCTCCTGCCTCAGCTTGCTGTTGACCTTATTAACTCATTGCATTTTCCGAAGCCAATGCGTTGGGGAGAACTTGATTTTCGTTTTGCCCGGCCTATCCGTTGGATTGTTGCACTTTATGGATCGGAGGTTGTTCCCTTTGAGTTCGTAGGTCTGAAATCGGGACGGGTTTCGCGCGGACATCGTACCCTGGCGACGGAGGAAGTGCTGATCGGCCGGCCCTCTGAGTATCGGGAAGCTTTACGCCAAGCTTATGTAATCATTGATCCTGAAGAGAGAAAGGCTGTCATCCTGGCTCAATTAAAAATCCTTGCTGAGAACGTCGGTGGTGAGGTGCCTTCCGATGAAGAACTTCTGGGTGAAGTCATTCACCTTGTGGAATACCCGACAGCCCTATTAGGGGAAGTGGCTTCTCAGTATATGCATTTGCCGGAGGCTGTAATTACAACTCCGATGCGGGAACATCAACGTTATTTCCCTGTCCGTGCCAAGGACGGAACACTTCTGCCCTATTTTATTACGGTGCGCAACGGGAGTGATTTTGCGTTGGACACAGTAAAAGCCGGAAATGAGAAAGTGCTGAAAGCCCGCTTGGAAGATGCCGCTTTCTATTATAGAGAAGATCAAAAGGTTTCTCTGGCAGATTTAGTTCCTAAACTGGGGAAAATTGTTTATCACGAGAAACTGGGTACGGTCGAACAACGGGTTGAACGCTTACGCGGCTTATCACGCTTCATGGCAGAGCGGCAGGGCTTTGAAGGGGCTAAACAGGAACAGATCGATCGAACGGCTTATTTGGCAAAGGCGGATCTGGTAACCCTAATGGTCAGTGATTTCCCCGAACTGCAAGGGATCATGGGGGCAGACTATGCCAAAGCGAGCGGAGAGAAAGCTGAGGTTTGTCAAGGGATACTTGAGCACTATCAACCTCGCTTCGCAGGGGATGCGGCACCTGCCTCTGATTCAGGACGCGTGGTCAGTCTGGCAGATAAGCTGGATGCGATTGTCGGAGCCTTCAGTATCGGGATTCAGCCTACGGGATCTCAAGATCCCTACGCCCTGAGACGGCAGGCTCAAGGGATTGTTGCCATTCTGTTAGATTCGGGCTGGGAGCTTTCCTTAACTGAGCTTATACGGGAGTCCTACAGCCTTCTGGAGAAGCAGGGAACGGTTCTTTTGCCGGCGGGGAACATCTTGCCCTTGCTGCAGGATTTTTTCCAGCAGAGGGTGCGTTTCGTGCTGCTGGAACAAGGTTTGCGCTATGATACGGTTGATGCAGTTTTGGTGCTCGGCAGTGACAATATTAACCGTGTTGTGAAAAGGGCTCGGGTGCTTTCCGAAAAACGAGTGGAAGAAGCCTTTAGTCTATATGCCCAAGCGTATACCCGCTGCTTTAACCTTACCAAAAAAGAAGCGGCACAGGAGTTGAATCCGGCTCATTTGGTCGACGAGACAGAAATAGCCTTAGCCAAGGGGATTTCTGCTCGTAAACAAGGATTTGATGAAATGATTGAACTGGGAAATTATGAGGAGGCCTATGATTTGGCGTGGGAAATAGTCCCGCAAATCGAAGCTCTTTTCCAGGCGGTCATGATTATGGTTGACGATGAGGACTTGAAAAAGGCACGCCTGGCTTTACTTGGGCAATGTGTGAAGATGCTGGGATGCTTGGGTGAGTTAAGTGTTTTGGCTTAAAACTGATACCTGAGTATTCGTTGATAGCCACTTGTCATACAAAACCAAGCCGCTATATTAATAAAAACACTCTTGTTTTTGACAGGAGTGTTTTTATATTGATAAAAATTTATAGGTTTTACAGGTAACACTATCTATTCAATGAACAATATTATATGGTATAATCGATCGAATCGAACTTTATTAGTATGTCACATTAAAGCCAGAGCAAGAACATAAGAGGTGAAATTGGTTGGAATGGACGGAACGGCAACAGCGAATTGTGGAGATCGTGAAAGCATCAGGTTCCATTACGGGTGAAAAGATTGCAGCAATGTTGAATTTGACGAGAGCTACTCTCCGCCCGGATTTAACCATTTTAACGATGTCAGGAGTCTTAGTAGCCAGACCGCGCGTCGGGTATTCTTATCGTGAAGATCTCGGGCCTTCTCCTATTATGGAACGCATGCTTCAGCTCCGAGTCTGCGCATTTAAGTCAATGCCGGTTACTGTACTGGAAGATGCCAGTATCTATGAAGCGGCGGTTACGATGTTTACGCAAAATGTAGGGAGTCTGACAGTGGTTCGGGAAGACAGGGTTCTTTTAGGAATGATCTCACGAAAAGATATTTTAAAAGCTTCTATCGGAAAAATGGATCTTCAGCAAGTTCCGGTCGGGGTCATAATGACACGCATGCCAAACATATACATGGCTACTCTAGATGAACCTGTTTTGAGTGCTGCAAAAAAATTGGTCCAACATCAGGTTGACAGCTTACCGGTGGTAGAAGAGTATGTGGATGAGAACGGGAACGAGTGTTATGAGGTCGTGGGCCGGTTTACAAAGACAAATGTCACTAAGCTCTTTGTAGAGATATCGGAAGCTGAGTAATCAATTTAGACAGAAATCAGAGATCGGAAAGCCGGAGGCCGGATCGTGGCTCATGGTTTGAGTTAATGGACGAGACTGAAGCCGGAGGGCTGAAATCGGAAGCTGAAGTTTTAGGACAGAGTCAAAGTTGGAGGTCGGAGGACTTCGAATAATTCGGAGGTGTAAATGTGGCCACTCAAACGTCTGTAATTTATGTCATTTCTGATGCACTTGGAGAGACGGCTGAGTTTGTAAGTCGGGCGGCAGCGGCACAATTTATTGGTGTAAAAACTCGGATTCGCCGGGTTCCCTATGTACGGGATCAGGTGCATTTAGAAGATATTATGGAAGAAGCTGCGGCTGAGCAAGCTATCTTGGTTTATACCCTTGTACTAAAGGACCTTCGGGAATACTTGGAGAAAAGGGCGTCAGAGAGAGGGCTCAAAACCGTCGATATATTAGGGCCGCTTATTGGAGTCATTGCCAGTCAAACCGGTATGGATCCTACCCATACTCCGAACATTATCCATCGTTTAGATGAACAGTATTTCCGGAAGGTGGAGGCTATCGAATTCGCTGTCAAATATGATGACGGCAAAGATCCCCGCGGGGTTCTTTTTGCAGACGTTGTTCTGATCGGTGTCTCAAGAACCTCAAAAACCCCGCTTAGCATGTATTTGGCACATAAAGGTCTCAAGGCCGCAAACATTCCTTTAGTTCCCGAAGTTAACCCCCCCGATGAACTGTTTAGTATTTCGTCGCGGAAAATAATCGGGTTAACCTTACGTCCAGAATTACTCAACCAAATTCGAACAGAGCGCTTAAAAACCCTTGGCTTGGGTGCGACTGCGGATTACGCTAACCTGGATCGAATTATGCGAGAGTTGGAATATGCCCGGGGCATCATGAAACGTATCGGCTGCCCAATTATTGACGCTACCGGGAAAGCGGTTGAAGAAACCGCGAGTATTGTATTAGAGATATTATTTAAGGGGGACAGAAATGAATAAGAAGTATGTATACTTATTTCAAGAAGGTAAAGCTTCTATGCGCGACTTGTTGGGAGGAAAAGGAGCTAATTTAGCAGAGATGACCCAAATCGGTCTGCCGGTTCCTCCGGGATTTACGATTACAACCGAAGCGTGTAATGAGTATTACAACAATGGGGAGAAGTTCCCGGAAGGTATTTGGGAGCAAGTCTGGCCGGCTTTGGCTGAAGTTGAGAAAGTTTCAGATAAACTTTTTGGGGATAAGAAAAACCCGCTCCTTGTATCAGTCAGGTCCGGGGCGAAGTTCTCGATGCCGGGTATGATGGATACCGTTCTTAATTTGGGACTGAATGATGATACTGTAGAAGCCTTGACTGCTAACACGCAAAACGAGCGTTTCGCTTGGGATTGTTACCGCCGCTTTATCCAAATGTTTGGAGATGTGGTCTTAGAAGTAGAACATTATAACTTTGAACAGATTTTAGAAACTGCCAAAGAGAAACAAGGAGTTCGCTATGACTCCGAACTCTCCGCCGAGAGTCTCAAATGGATGGTCAGTGAATATAAGAAAAAAATCGAACGTAAAACCGGTGCCCCCTTTCCCATGGATCCCAGGGAACAGCTAAAGCAAGCTGTTATCGCCGTTTTTCGTTCGTGGAATAATGATCGTGCCAATGTGTATCGTAAAATTAACAATATCCCTCATGATATCGGAACGGCCGTTAATGTTCAATCCATGGTTTTCGGAAACATGGGCTCCGATTCAGGAACAGGCGTGGCCTTTACCCGCAACCCATCCACTGGGGAAAGTGTATTGTATGGTGAATATCTGATGAATGCCCAAGGGGAAGACGTGGTAGCCGGTATACGGACGCCAAACCCGATTGCCACCTTGGCTCAGGAAAATCCGGAAATCTATCAGCAGTTTGTCGATATCTCCAAGCGCTTAGAGGCTCATTATCGGGATATGCAGGATATAGAATTTACCATTGAACGGGGCAAACTCTATATGCTCCAAACCCGAAACGGCAAACGAACAGCTTCAGCGGCGATCCGTGTAGCGGTGGAACTTTTCCATGAAGGCGTGATCACCAAAGAGGAAGCAGTAATGAGGATTGAACCGGACCAGTTAGACCACTTATTACATCGCCGCATGGATACGGATGCCAAGCTGCAAGTGGTGGCTAAAGGGCTTCCGGCTTCTCCGGGGGCCGCATCCGGCAGAATTGTCCTAAGCGCAGAGGAAGCGGAACGCTTAGGTAATTTAGGGGAGAAAGTGATTCTGGTTCGGACGGAAACCACCCCCGATGATATCCGTGGCATTTTGGCTGCCCAAGGTATATTAACCAGTCGCGGCGGTATGACGAGTCATGCGGCGGTCGTTTCCCGTCATATGGGTAAGCCTGCTGTCTGCGGATGCGACGCCTTGAAGATTGACTATACTCAAGGTTTAGTTGCTATTGATGGGGCAGAGTATCCTCAAGGAACGATTATGTCCATTGATGGAGCCACCGGGCGAGTCATCAAGGGAGAAGTATCCATGGTCGATCCGGAGCTGAGCGAAGGATTTAAAGAGTTCCTAAGCTGGGCTGATGAAATTTCCCGGCTCAAGGTCATGGCAAATGCAGATAGTCCGACGGAAGCGAAGAACGCTCGGGATTTCGGAGCAGTTGGGATCGGATTGACTCGGACGGAGCATATGTTTATGGACCCCGAACGGATACCGATCGTGCAGGAGATGATCCTGGCACAAACCTTGGAAGAGCGGGAAAATGCTTTAGCGAAGCTCTTACCGATGCAGGAAGAAGACTTCTATGGTATTTTGAAAGCTATGCAGGGCTTCCCTGTGACTATTCGCTTGCTTGATCCTCCCCTCCATGAGTTTCTCCCCCATTCTGAGGAATTGGTTGTAGAGATCACGAAACTCAGAATGAGCAAAGATAATCCGGATGCTTTACAGGCCAAAGAGTCCTTACTGCGCAAGGTTAGGGCTTTATCCGAACTAAATCCCATGCTTGGCCACAGGGGTTGCCGTCTGGGGGTCTCCTTCCCGGAAATCACAGTTATGCAAGCCCGGGCCATCTTCCAGGCCAGCGCTCGCTTGGTAAAGGAAGGGTATGACATTCATCCGGAAGTCATGATCCCGCTCGTTATGGGAAAAGAAGAATTCCTGATGATGCGTAAGCTGGTGGATGACACCGCGGCTGAAGTAATGAAAGAACAAAATGTTCAAATTCAATATCACGTTGGAACCATGATTGAGGTACCGCGGGCGGCTCTCCTGGCGGATGAGATCGGAAAAGTTGCAGACTTCTTCTCCTTTGGCACGAATGATCTCACTCAGATGACCATGGGCTTGTCCCGTGATGATGCTCAAGGAAAGTTCCTGCCGACTTATCTGGATAAGAATCTCTTGAAAACAGATCCTTTCGTTGTGCTTGATCGGGATGGGGTAGGGAAGCTGATCAATATTGGTGTCAATTTGGGCAGAAACGCCAACTCTAATCTCGGCCTAGGTATTTGTGGCGAGCACGGTGGGGAACCTAACTCTGTCGAATTCTGCCATATCGTTGGACTCGATTATGTCTCTTGTTCCCCCTTCCGTGTACCCATAGCGCGCTTGGCCGCCGCTCAGGCAGCAATAGGGACGGGCAATCTGGGGCAAAAATAAAAATGAACGCAGAGTAAAAGCCTCGTAACATGAGGACTTGAGATGATTTTACAAGAATAATAAACAGGGTGCTGACAAGCGAATTTTTGGCTTTCAGCACCTTGTTTTTTGATAAAAACAATCCTTTTTAGTGATTCAAAATCAAAAAAACATGCATTATGGGACATTTTTTAGGTTTGAATTATGGGACAGTTTTTGGTGCGTAAAAAATAATTTGCCTATTTCACAGATAATAACTTCGATACCACGTTTTGTGAAACAATTTTTAGGTTAAAACATTCAAGAAAGAAAAAGGCTACAATTTCTGAGGAATCGTGTATAATTATATACATTAAGCAAAAATTGGTAACGAATAAAGGGGAGGTTCGTTCAGTATGGCAGGAATGCAATTTACTCATTATGATTTGGGGCAAATGGAAAGAGGACAGATTGTTGAAATAACTCTATCTGGAAGTGCTGCAAACGTACAGCTTTTAGATAGTAGCAATCTAAGTAATTATAAAAATGGTAGAAATTACAGATACATAGGCGGCTTAGCAAAAAAATCACCTGTCAGATTGCAGATTCCTAATAACGGACACTGGCATGTCGCAGTTGATATGCGTGGTCTAGTAGGTACAGTGCGCTCATCTATTAGGGTATTGCCAAACCCGTTACCAACATTAACAGAGAGACCACTTTCATCAATTCCATCACTGGTGCGGAATCAGATTGACAGAGATGATGATTTTACTCCTGAATATGATGTTTTTATATCCCACGCTTCGGAGGACAAAGACGATATAGTCAGGCCATTGGCTCATTCCCTAAAAGATTATGGTTTAAAAGTATGGTATGACGAATTTGAACTAAAGATTGGGGATAGTCTGCGTAGAAAAATTGACAAAGGGCTTGCTAATAGCAGGTTTGGTATTGTCGTTCTTTCCCGTAATTTTATTGGCAAAGGTTGGGCTAATTATGAGCTTGACGGAATTATTACAAGGGCGGTATCTGGAGAGCAAGTAATTCTCCCTATCTGGCACAATATTACTAAAAAAGAAGTGATTGATTATAGTCCTTCTTTGGCAGATAAACTTGCTCGTAATACAGCTATCAATACAGTGGATGAAATTGCTCAAGAAATAGCTGACTTAATAAATTCTCATACCTAATAAATATAACAACACAAATGGACGGTTCTGTTGTGTTAGAAAGAAGATTCAGTTTGCACAGCAGAACCGTTCCTCTGTGCTCTTCAAATGGCAACTGCTGAAATAGGAGGCAATTCAATGGCTATTATACAACCCGCTTTTGAGATTTCGGAACAAGCAATGGCTGGACTGTTGTCAGGTGACCTTGTTAGGCATGGCGGCGTTATTTACAATGCGACGGGCGGGATATTTGAGCATCTAAAAGACGTTTCATTACCAGAAACTGAATCTGGCGCATTAGTAAAAGCGGTAAAGATACTTAAGAAACCACAGACCATACTAATCGGATTAGGTGCAGTTGCTGTTGGAGTGGGTATTGCCTTGTATGCTCATAGCAAGAGCAAACAAAAAAGAAGCGAGCATGGAACAGAAATTCAAGCACCAAAATGGGTAGAAACTTACAATGCATCCCTTTGTGCCTATTTGGATGCTATTCGGAACGGAAATATGAGCATAGACATAATCGCGCGACTAATGGCTGAACTGGATGAAATGAAGATCAATAGCGACAGCAGGAATGTAACCATTCAATTTTCAATTGAACAATTTGATACACTTGTAAATCTCGTCTTTGATTACACAAGGAAACTAGCAGAAGCAAACTCGGTCGAATTCAATATCTCCCGTGAACCTGTTTCCTCCGAAAATGCAATTGTTGACTTACAGTGTTACTTGGAAATCCAAAAACAAATTTTTGAAAACGCCGCCTAAAGGGACAGATTTATACAGGTTCAAAATTGAACATTACCGCATAGAATTCTCAATTGATATCAAAACTAATATCATTACTTATTGAAGCAATACATCCACGCGGAGAATTTTATAAGCATATATGAGTAATGAGGTCGTGAATATGAAAAAAAGCTGAAAGCTATTCCCGAAGTCGAACCGTATGCCGAAGATTCAGAACTTTTAAAAATAGCTGGACGTACAGAATACAACGGAAAGATATCCCTGCGTTTCGAAAACTCTGCATAAAGAGCTTATTGAGAATGCGAAAAAAGAGGGTATTTCCCTGAACCAGTTTATACTTTATAAGCTGGCAAAATAAAAGTGTCCCATAATGCGATAGGTCTATTTTGATAGCTGCAGCCAAATAGACTAATTGAAAAATAAATAGACGTTAATAGTTTACAGGGTAATGCAAAATAATACATTACCCTGTTTTCTTATTTTAGTCCTATTGGGTTATTGCCAATTGCTGTATAAAAAATGTGAGTTTGCTATGTCAGAAGTATCTGAGATAATATGTGAAAACTGCAAGGTCATTATATTAAGAGATTTATTTTATAATCCGACTGATTACTTGAATTGTGGGGAATATATTCAGGAATTAGTAGAACAGACGGTTTATTCTAATTAAAGATAAAATAAAAGATGAAAGTGGACACGGGTACGATGATATTATTGAGCACATAATCCGATGCATACACTGTGGAAAGCAAATTTTATGTTTTGCTAATACATATCATGGAAATGGAAGTTTTAGAGAAAGCAGGAGCAAATAGTGTGGAATATAATTAATAATGGTCTTACCATAGGAACAGAAGGAAGCGAAAGTGGAATTATCCTAAAAGATGAAGAGCACTGTGAAGGAGCTCGAATTACTTTGGAAAAAGATGCTCATGACATACCATTTGCTATTACCTGCAGTATATACGGCTTAATGATGCATACGACATTTGCCGGCAGCGAGCAAGAGGCATTGGGTAAGTATGATGAAATGAAGCAATGTATCCAATCTTTCTTATCAACAGATGCGAGTGAGGAAGAGATCAGCAATTGGTGTGGTTTGTTTACCAATAAGTTTTAAAAACAAGGTATTATGGGACAGTTCTTTGGGTTGAATTATGGAACACTTTCTGATAGAATCCCTGCAAAAGACTTCAAGACAATTCCAACAAAAAATGAGTTCTATCATTTTAGTCACGGCATAGATGAGATGCAACAGAGACTTGACGGCGATGAAGATAATTGACGCACATGAAGATTTTCTTGCAAAATAGTAATTTGTATGAAGGATAATGTCATGCCGGATTATATTGATGCTCATGAATTTTCATCTAATCATAAAGAACAATTGTCAAAGGATAAAATCTGTGGATGTTTCTATTGTCTAAAGATCTATAATCCCAATGAGATTGAAGAATGGATAAAAGATATAAATGGAACAGCGATATGTCCGTATTGTGGAATTGATTCTGTGATTGGTGAGAGTTCAGGCTACTCTATTACGGTAGAGTTCCTATCTAAGATGAAGAAATATTGGTTTTGATATTCTTTGCCTATAAGTATTATCGGAAAGTGTTCCACAATGTGAAAAACGGAGATAGGGGAACAAAGAAATCCAATTTGTGGTATACTATAGGCATAAAAGCATAGGAGGTCATGAGCCATGATGTATCCATATATGACTTTAGCTGACGAAACCGAAATTACACATTCCCATATCATTGATGAAAATGGTATGCAATGTGTGGAGGTTCATTTCGAGCGCCCCAGAGAAGGCGGATTTGACGCAGCCAGATGTTCTTTGCCTGCTTACACATGGATAAAGCGAAGCGGATTTTCGGATAAAGAAATCGAGAACTTCGATAAATTTTTACACAGCAATGCTCACTTGCTATATAAATATGCTGCTGCAGGAGGTATCCAAATTGCCTAGCCTGTTTCGGATTGGTGAATATCTCGTGTATTTTTGGTCGAATGAAAATAACGAACCGATTCACGTGCATATAGGAAAAGGTAAGCCGAATGCTAATGCGACGAAGGTATGGCTGACGGCATCTGGCGGGTGTATTGTTGCTAATAACGGAAGCAGAATACATCAAAAAGAGCTGAATGAGCTATTGAATATTATAGCTGCACAATATTTCATGATTTGTGCGGAGTGGAAGAATCATTTTAAAGAAACTGAAATCAGATTTTATTGCTAAAAGTGTTCCATAATGTGAAAAAAAGGTTGATTGGTCTATTTTGCTAGCAGCTGCCCCGGCAGCCGTGATCAACACAGACCAATCGAAGTAAGTAAGGTTTAAAATAAATAGATGGGTGAAGCTCTCAAAGCCTTATTAGTAATGGCTTCTGGCTTCAGGAGCTTATACAATAACAGGACAATGAATATATGACTGACCTGCACGACCAAAGCGCTCAGCGCGCTGAGCTGAAAAAGACTGCCGTTTGCAAGCACATTGGCTATCGTCGCTTCCGCGTTTCCCTCGGTGACAAGAGCCGCGGGGACATACATGATGCCGAACGCGGCAAGGGGAATCATCAGCGTGTATAAGAGCCCCGCGATTCTGGCAAGTTTATTTTGCGATTTAAAATATAAATGATTGTCCATAATTTTAACCTCCCCTTATGGTCGGATAACAAAATTATATATCCATTCTAAACGGTTCGCATTGACTTAAGTTAATCCAAAAACGGGCTTTTACGTATTTTAAATAACCGTCCATACTGGAGCATATATGAAGACTTCGATTATTTATTATTCACATAACCTTATGCGGATAGTCAGAAAGAGAAGCTTGCGGCCGAGCTTTCGTCCATTATCAGAAAGAGCCTTTCTGATACAGAAGAGCGCTATAAAAAAGGTTAACTGCTGATATGACTGGATATTTCAACCATTTGCAATTTGCGGATGCGTTGAGTGATATTGATGAAAACTAAAAAAATGCCTGAAAGTGCTGATATTGCTGCATTTGCAGGGAGTGTGCCATAATGTGAAAAAGTAGAGATAGGTCCTTTTTGATAGCTGCGGCTCAGGCCGCTGTTATCAACAAGGTGCAATCGAAGTAAGGCTTAAAATGATACAAGTAAGCTCATCAAACCTTATGTGCTAAGGCTTTGAGAAGCGTCTATAAAAATAGAACAAGGGTACTGACACTTCATATTTTTAAGGGTCAGTACCCTGTTTTGTAGGAAAGCTTACAATAGTTAAGATTTTTATTGAGACTGGGATTCAACCATAAATTAAGCTAAAAGCCCACACGATGCGGATTTCCGAAAAAATTTCTAGACTACATCTGGCAGTCCGATCTTTTTAATGTCATAGGTATTAAGTAATCGTCGTTGGTCTTTACCAATCGTCGTCAAGGAATATCTTTTTTCTCCAGTGGGAAGAAGAATTTCTATCAAGCCAATCTTATTTAATTCGCTTAAGATCTTACGTGCCGATTTCTTCACATTCTTCCGATGGGCAATGGTTTCAAGCGCAATAATTGTAAAATAAGCTAATACACAGACATAGATATGTCCTTTGACCCTCGCTTCTTTCCTATGATACATCGGTCGAATATCTAAGTCATTCTTAATGATGCGAAAAGCCGTCTCAACCTTATTTAGGTTTTTGTATATTTTGACAAGCTTCTCGCCCTCGTAACCCTGTTCATTCGTTTGAATGACAAACGTACCGTCCAGACGTTGATCCGATTCTACTTTATCCGATTTTAGACTGTACTCCAAAACAAATCCTAAGGGGCTGTTAGTGTCTTCTTTGCCTTGAACATCAAAATATTTGCCTGTTTTGTTTTGCTTTAAGATCGCGCCGACCTTTTTCATCGCTTCATCGCGTGTCTTAATACGGCTTTTTTTATCCTCAATTAAGGTCTTGTTTAAGGTATTGAGCCCTTCTTTAATAGCCTCTATACAATGATTTCGGTACTCTGTATCATCAGTTCTCTTCTGAGTATTTAGACATAACAGGAACCTTTGACCATCAATGGGAGGCAAAAACCGAACAAAGAGATTGTCCTGAATCTCCTGCATCTGAGTTTCATCGATAGCAATATCTATGAGGTATTTCTTGCTCCAGGCCCTCGGAATCGCCATAACGTATTTCTGTTCCAGGCCGATAATCGCTTTAATATTTTTGTCGCTTAACATTCCTCTATCCCCGACAAAAATGAATTCTTTGATCTGGTAGGTATTCTTTAGTTCCTCCACAATTCTTGGCACAGTCGTTTTATCGGAAGTATTACCCGAGTAGATGTTACATTTAATTGGAAACCCGTCCGGGGTAGTAACTAGGCCGATAACAAGTTGTTCCCGATCACCTCTGTGGTCACGAGAATACCCGTAGTCTGAGATGATACATTGATGACCTTCAAAATAAGAACTGGTAATATCGTAGTAAAGCTCCTGCATGTTCTGGTGGAAAACTAATTTGGCAAAATCATAAAGACACTGCTCTACGACAGGATAATTATCGTTTAAAACCTCAAGAGAACGGTAAATCGTTTGTAGATCAGGGACCTTCTCACCATCGAGAAGAAAATGGCGAACGGGAGTAGCATCGAGCCACTCCGTCAAAGCCAATTTACTATCGGGTTGAATAATACGCTGAAAAATCATGGTCATCAGGCAGGTTAATGCCGTGTCAATCGTAATATGTTTATCCTTTGAAACAAAGTGTTTCTTAAAAAGAGGGAACATCTTAAGTCTTTCAAAGATAGAGTGAATCAAGAAAAAGGAACCATAGGGTACTGCACTCAAAAAATCCACTTTATTAATGTTGGTAAACGAATCAAAATCCTTAGAGAATACAATTTTAAGTTTTTCAGCAATCTCTAGGTCTACACTACCAAAGTATAAAATTCGTTTATGTTTTACCTTGCCGCCTTCGCGGTAAGCCTCAACTAATTCGGCAAAATAATAAGTTTTCCCGCCCTTGGTACGTGGCGTAACTTTTACAAACAAGGTGATCCCTCCTCATAGGTCTACACTACAATTATAAGGGGTCATCCTTAAAAATCAATCTATTCCGACCACTTTCAAGGATAAATATTGTAAAAGTCTATACTACAACGCGTGTTGGATATGGCTTGATTACTGGGTTTGTGGAATTTTGGGGGTACTTATGGTTGAAGTCCAGTTGAGAAGTAACGACAAAAGCGTTAATACTATCAGAAGGAGATGAATTAACCTGGAAAAAACTACGACTTTAAATTTAAGAGTTAATCCTGACGTAAAAAGAAGGGCTGAGGAAGTCCTTTCACAACTCGGCATACCTATGTCCACAGCGATAGATATCTATCTGAAGCAGATTTCAATGACTGGCGGAATACCTTTCGCTGTAACGCTGCCGAAAGCACCGGTTTCAGTAAACGCCGATTTAATGACAACGGATGAAATTCATGCGAAGTTAAAGGAAGGGTACAACGATATCGAAAAAGGTAATGTGCAGGATGCATCTGCTGCCTTTCAGAGATTTCGGAAGACACACGCGTGAAGCAGTATAAGATTCAGATAACTGATATGGCGCTTTCCGATATGGAGGAGATTTATAATTATATCGTAGAGAAGCTACAGGCACCGGAAGCGGCCATGGGACAGTATAACAGAATAGCTGACGCAATCGAAACTCTTGATACGTTCCCGGAACGTGTGAAGTTAATGGAGACAGAAGAAGAACATGCGCTGGGACTCAGGCAAATGCCTGTTGACAACTTTTCTGTATTCTGTATTCTTCCATATCAGAGAAGAGCGGGTAATCATTACAAACGTTTTGTACAGTGCCAGCGATATAGCCAAGCGTTTACGTGATTCATGAAGACTTCAGGTGGGGGTAATTTGAGCCGAAGAGCGGTAAATCAGATCAAATCCTCTTTTTCAACAAAGACCAATCGAAGTAAGCTGAATAGTAAGATTGAGATTCCAGAGATAGTATACTGATTTAAAAAGATATTATAAAAACTAAAGCAAAGGGTATTGTCACTTTTCAAAGAGACAGTACCCTGTTTTTCCTGATTATCAAGTTTTTGGAGATTTTTTATGATATCCTTTGGGAGGACTCGGTTTTGCTTAGGACTTTTGAAACATAGTTTTATTAATAACAATTTTGTTTAGTCTAAAAGACGTTGCAAAGGTTATAGACTTTGAGCTGATCTGAGATAATCCTGGATGACATAACAAGGTGTTTATGATAGTCTAAACTGAGATTAGACCTAAAGGAAGTCATAACATAGAAACAAAAACGAAGAATTATTCTCAAACACCGCAGGGCACACTATACGCTATTGAAATATTAGAATGGGGGTGAAATATATAAAAAACACTTCAAAAAACCCCTGGTCATTTGCAGTCTTAAAGGAAAAAATTGCAAAAATTCTTCAGGCTAATAATAGCGTCTTAGGTGAATGTGCACTTATTAATATCCAAAGGATTTATTATTTATCAATTATTGCCATCCCGCTACGTATTATCAATATTTTTTTATTTACTTTAACCGTATCCTATGACACACTGGTTTTGAAGACGTGGAGCCAAGGGATTATTGCCTCCCATTTTATATTGCTTATTTTTATGATTGGATTTTTTTTAACAACTTATAAACTGAAAAATAAAATAGAACCAAATACAACCATGTTCGTATTGCAATACATTGCTGTGATTGTTATTATGGCTTCTGGTATTGCAATAGTCACGTTTGATCAACTGGTAACGACTAATATCACACCTTTTTTATTAATTTGCATTGTCAGTGGATCTGTTTTTTTAATTAGACCATTAATTTCCTTTGTAATATATTTAACCTCGTATGTGGCGTATTATTATTTAATAGCGTTAACTATAACCAACCAGCAGGTGCTGCTTTCGAATAGAGTCAACGGAATTACTGCCATTGGAATTGGTTTCTTGCTTAGCATTATTCTGTGGCATTATAATTACACCAATATAACCCAAAAGTGGCGCATTGAAATTCAACAAAAACAATTAGAACAAATGGCATATTATGACCCACTTACTGGCTTACCTAATAGGCGCTTTTTTGACAAATTGATTAAACAAGAATTTTCTTCAATGCAACGCCAGGGTCATGAATCGGTTATTATAATTTTAGACATTGATAACTTTAAAAACGTTAATGATACATACGGTCATCCGGTAGGTGACAATATACTTAGGCAACTGGCCGCTCTTTTAGAAAACAACGTTAGAGAATCAGATACTGTATCCAGGTTTGGTGGAGAAGAATTTGTTATCCTTATGCCCGAAACTTCTTTGGAAGGAGGATATGCTTTTGCCGAAAGACTAAGAAAATTAATTATGGAAAAAAGATTTACCATAGGGTCGATTACATTAAGAATTACTTCCAGCTTCGGTGTATCTTTACTGCGTGATATTAAAAATTTAGAGGATTACTATTCCCTTGCGGATAAAGCACTTTATTTGGCCAAACAATGCGGTAAAAATAGAGTTGAAATAGCTTGTGGAAGCGCGGAGACGGCAGACCCGTGTGAAAAATAGTCGCGAAGCAGTCGGTATAAACCGTTACATGGATAGACCCTGAACGGATAGAATTTCTTCAAAACCAGTGGCGAGATGGTATTGAATTGAAGTATATATTTATTGAATATTTAAGCCAAGGAGAGTTCTCCTTGGCTTTTGCAGTAGAAAAGGGATAAGGGATTTTATACGGAATCCTAATTAAGTCTCTTAAACTAAGATTAATGCTAAGATTATAGCAGAGATAATGCTAATTATAATTGTTGAACCAACAGTCTTAATCCAACTTTTTCCTAATATCTTTTGTTTATACTGATATACTACCATAGCGAAACCACTCATAATAATTATTGTAAATAAGTCCCATGGTGCTTCATTTAACCGGAAAGACCTGAACATAATATCAAGAAGTAACGCAAATGCAAGGAACTTATATCCGTATGAGAAACTTGTATTTTCAATAAAAGCTGTTCGTTCATCTTTTTCAACCATCTTCTTAATCATAGTTTTTTATCCTCCTCAAAGTAAAATAAATCTTCGAATTTTTTATCAAGCACCTTTGAAAGTATTAACGCCAACTTTGCAGTAGGGCAATATTGACCAGTTTCAATAGAACTAATAGTTTGTCGTGTTACTCTTGCAAGTATAGCAAGTTGTTCCTGTGACAGATTTTTTTCAGCACGTGCAATTTTTAAACGGTTCTTTAGTTGTATAGTTTCATCCAAACTATCGCCCTCCTTTAAATGAACTATAACATGTAATATCATAGATGTAAAGTGCACTTTGCATAACGACAAGTTAACTTGTAATTTCATCATATTGAATAAAAACCCGGGAGATATTATAAGTATCTTCCGGGTTTTATATTTTTGGCTAAGAAAGGAGTGAAAGATATAAAATGGGCATTGTTAGCTATGGCAGGGCTTCTTTGGGGACGGCTTACGCAATTTAGACAGGTATTGGTACAGTTGGTGCTGTAATTTTGAGAATAATACGATTCAAAGAACTTGTCGATCTTATAAAGTTAATCTTTATCAGATTTATCGTTTGGGAATTATAGGATTGAAAATTGTATCTGCTGTATAATGAAATAAAAAATGAATGATTAGGCGATGAAAGCGAGGAAATAATTAATGTTTAGAGAGATGAGAAGAGGTAAGCAATTGTTATCAATGGAAGACACTATGGCTGTTATGAACAGATGCACAAATGGTGTCTTGGCATGTTCGGGTGATGAAGATTATCCTTATGCAGTTCCACTCAGCTATGTCTACTTCAATGGCAAAATCTATTTTCATTCAGCAAAAGCTGGTCATAAAATCGATGCTATTACGCAGAACCCAAAGGTATCTTTTTCAGTAATAGATGAAGATACAATCGTAAGTGAAAAATTCACTTCTTATTTCCGTAGCGTTATTGCTTTTGGTAAAGCAAGATTTGTCGAAGGTGATGAATGGTTGGAAGCCATGAAAGCCTTAGTTGAAAAGTATTCGGCAGACCAGCCTGAAGAAGTTAAACATAAGGAAGTATCCGGATGTACGCAAGCTTATATGATTGCAATTGACATTGAGCACATAACCGGCAAGGAAGCTATTGAATATATCAAGGCTAAAAGAAATTAAAGTATTCCATAATGTAAAAAGCAGAGATGATTCTTGATAGGGACAGTGTTTGTATGGCAGACGATATGAATTCTCATGAGAAACAATTAAAATTACTCAGCCTATGAAACTGAGCGATTTTATGGATAGGGAATTATTAACCTTCGGTGTTTGCCCTATATGAAGCATTATGCAGTTTTCGAATTCTGCTTGGTCGTATAATTACTCTTCGGCTTGAAAACCGATATACCAATCATAATTAGCATAGTTAATATCTGCAAGGATATAAATAGAAGAACAAGTCCTCCATCAGAAAAGCCGCCATTAAAGCCGGATGTGTTTACCTTATCTATTACTGAAAATAGTTGACCAATAGTTCCAACACCAATACATGGTATAAGTAAAAACGTAAAAATCCATTTTAAAAGTACCCATCCGTATTTAAAGAATCCCCATCTTGTAAAAAATCCGTATACTAACCCTTGGATCATTGTAAAAATAGCTATGGGTAAGATAATTTTTTGATATAGATTCGGTATTAAAGGAGCAGCTTTTAGAAAATCGGATTCACCTAGATTGAAAAAAATTATAACAGCGAGAACGCCTATACATACCGTTGCCCCGAACCATACGCTTGCAGATATAATATGTAAAGTACGCAACCATTTCATACCATTACCTATCATCTTTCACCGAGCTCCTTTCGGCATTTATTGTTCTACTCACTTCATTTAACCAACCTCGCGAAGAATTTTTTCTATAGCATTAATACGGGCCTTCATTTCGGATAAATCGTTAACAATCGTCTGTTGACCTTCGGCCATTTTACGCTGAACTAAAATAGACTCTTCGGCTAGTTTACGATAAGCCTCGTCCCGGGCAATTTCGGCCATACTTGAAGCCCTAGCCCGCAAGCTTTTAAATATTTGTGATATAAGAACTACAATAACTATGGTAATTAGCGTTAGAATAAACAGCACAAATCCCATTTCGCCAATGCCAATAATTTGTTCATTCATTTATTATTTCCCCTTTCATCAGTAACCTCCAAGGTGGTGCCGCCGGTATTTTTAGTAGTAAGCGTTTTAACCGCTTCTGCAATGCTCTCGGAACTTATATTAAATGCAAAGGGTATTAATTCGTAATAATTCATTGCTTTTCCATCTTCTGATAATTCTATTTTGTTCGTTACTAATCCGGCATTTTCCAAACGTTTTAAATGCATATAGAGCAATGGCCGGCTGATCATAACCTCACGGGCAAGTTGACTTACGTGGATACGCCTTCCTCTTAGCAATGCAATAATTTTTAGTCGATGTGGGTTTGCTATTGCTTCCAAAATCGTGAGTAATTCATCTCCGGAAGGGGAGGTTGGTTTTAAATCATTTTTATCATTTATTTCTTGTTCCTCCTTTCCAAACAGTCAAATAGGTTTAGATTTTAGAAGAGGATTAAATAAAAATATAACACCTGTAAGAATTTTATTACAGGTGTAGTAATGTGTCAAGACGGGTAAATTTTCGGAGGATTTGTAATTAGATTAACTTTAACTCAAAATGAAACAGGGTATCGCGCTATGTGTTAGTGCTATACCCTGTTGTTTAGTAATTACAAGTTTTGGTTTATAATTGAGAAAACTTAAATATTTGATAGGAGAAATTTTAGCATGGTTATTTTGCAAACTCCCCGTTTGTACATGCGGAAAATAAAGACAGATGATTATAGTTCTGTTTGCGCAATTTTGCAGGACATTGAGGTTATGTATGCTTGGGAACATGCCTTTTCTAATGAGGAAGTAGTGCAGTGGATTGACAAAAATATTATGAGGTATAATAGGGACCGCTATAGTTACTGGGCAGTGATAGAAAAAGTGTCTAATAAGTTAGTTGGCGTCACTGGGTTAATTTCTGAACAAGCAGATGATGAAAACTATGTCGGAGTTGGTTATATTTACAGAAAATCATATTGGGGAAATGGGTATGCCTTTGAAGCTGCTTCTGCTTGTGTTGATTATGCTTTTAATAGTTTACATCTAAATGAAATTACGGCACAAATTCGTCCGGAGAATAAGGCTTCAAGAAAAGTGGCTGAAAGACTTGGTATGTCCATAAAGAAGCAGTTTATTAAACATTATAAAAACAAAGACATGCCTCATCTTCTTTATAGCCGTATACTATAAGTGAAAGATATTGAAGAATTAAAGAATTGATGGGCGGGACGCTACAATTGTTCTGAATTAATAGATATGGCTTGAACGCCACTTAGGGTACTTAAAAAATGTGTTATATAATACAGTAGAGAAAAGCGAAGCATAGATGATTATATTATGTGAAGGGGGAGGATGATGAAGAAAAAGGTAATCAGAATCGCCATTATTATTATTGCTCTGATTTTGATGATTCCAATTCCACTGAGCTATAAAGACGGTGGAACTGTTAAATTTCGGGCAGTCTTATACAGCATAACAAATTATCATGCGCTCGGAGAAGCTGATGGATACGACACGGGAATCGAAATTAAGATACTTGGTATAACAATATACGAGAATATGACATTTGACAGTAAATAATTAGAGGACAAGCGTTATTTAAGAAGTGTTCTGTAAATGCGAAAACACGGCGATTGGTTTTCAATAACAAACGGGCCAGGTGGTTTTACCTTAGATAATGAGTTATTGAAGTATTTTACATAAAGTCGAATTGGCTTAGCTGTCAATTGATATCCATCTGGGAAAAAGCATTAGATTAGTTTGAGCATTATCTTAAGGGGAGGATCGTTGTCTGGTTTCTGCTCAAATTCGGAATCGATTCCGAATTTGAGCTGCCATGGTTGGTCAGGTCAAAGCGGTTATTCCGGGTCACGGATACCAACAGATATTCCAGCAAATTGAATAATGTGGTTGCTGCTTCATTATTTCCTCATGTTTTGGATTTGCCCGGCCAGGCCTTGGTCGGCCTTTATTATCTTATGCACCTTGTCCGGCAGGGGTTACCCTTGTCTGGATATTTGTGACAAAAATAAGGACAAGCCGCAAAGTGCCTATGCTCTTTACGGCTTGTCCTTATTTTTGTCACAAATGAGGGCTTGAACCCATAGACTATGAGTAAGATTGTTCAAATCCGTCTTGTCTTATAGGGGCTTCTCCTCCAGAAAAGCTATGAATAGGAAGAGGAGCTCGAAAATCATGGCGAACGGAATAACTGATAGGCCTCTTGCAGAGGATGAGCCAAGCTGACCGCCGCCCAGGGCGGTTCAAATTCGGAATCGATTCCGAATTTGAGTTACATCCAGGCGATTATCCTCCTGGGAATTCCCGAGGAGAAACGGGAGTCATATATAGCAGAAAATGATGTAGCCATAAGGCATATTACCTAGATCTTCTCCTGTTAGACTTGAACCGTTATAATTATATAAATAACCTCTTTGGAATCCCTGTTTGTAGTCCCAAATACCACTTGTTCTAACTCTATTGGCAAACTCGAATCCTGCTCTTATAGGATATGTTCCTTGTTCTACGCCTGTCTGAGCATAGTACCACATCCAAGTACATTTCGAGCCATAGTTTGGGAATAACCCAGGGTATTTACAATAGCTCTAATTACATACCCTCGCTTATACCACCGGAGATAGAATATTGAATATAGAGCCCATTGAAGTTGAATTTAGTTATAATACTCATCTCATTCTTAAGCTGAGTATTATTCTATTATATAATTAATTTGTCTTATCTCTCTTTTTCATACGAATATATGATTGATTCTAACATTTATTCAGAATGGGTGAAGAAATGGGGAAAAGAAGGATTTCGCTGAGAAGTACAATGATTATTTCATACATGCTTATGATTATCACGTTTAGTACAATAATATGTTTAGTTTTTTTGAGCTGGAGAGTATCTGCCAAGAATATTATTACTAAAATAGTGGAGGACTCAAGTGAAGAAATTATATATAAAATTGAAAGAATCTTTCAGGCATCTTTAGCCAGAAATAATGCAAATCATAGTTTAATAGAAAATAAAATGGTGGATTTAGAGGATAAGAAAAAGCGAGAAATGTTCTTTGCAGGAGGCATAAAATTATATGACGAAGAAGTCTATAGTTTTAGCTATGGTACAGAAAATGGTGAATATTACGGAGCGCGCAGAAATGAAAAAAATAAAATTGAGATTATGGAAAACAATGCGGATACAAATGGAAAAACCCGTTATTATGCTACTGCGACAGATTTGACGGCTGGAGAATTTATAATAGAGACCGAAAAATTTGACTGCCGGACTAGAGATTGGTATAAAATTGCAAAAGAAAAAGGTAAAACAGTAGTTTCACCTATTTATAAACATTATGAAATGGATGATTTAGCTATTTCCATAGCTTCTCCTATTGTTAATCGAAACGGTGCTCTTCAAGGGGTTATGGGGACCCATATTCCTCTTTCTAATATAGATAATCATTTAAAAGAAATTGTAAAAGACAAGAGGACCGCCGTTTATATTGTGGAGAAAGGTTCCGGTGAATTAGTTGCAAATTCGATGGGAAGGTCTAATTTTAAAACTCTTGATAAGGATATTATTAAAAGAGTAACAATTGAAGAAATTGATAACAAATCCATAAGAGAGGCGTTTCAAGCGAATAAAAAGAATTCAGAAACTAATTTTATAATAGAAACGGAAAATGATATACTTCATATAAAACTTGCTGAATATAAAACAGAAGGGTTAGATTGGTTAATTATAACGGCTATTCCTGAAAGTCAGTTTACAGTTGAAATAATGAGAAGTGTTCATTTTTTGATTTTTTTAGCAATCCTTGCCTTAATTATATCTTTGCTTATATATTGGAAAAGCTCAGCAAAAATCCTTGAGCCCATCAACAATTTAATCAACGCAACAGAAAAGTTTTCCAGAGGAGATTTTTTGCAGAGAACGGTCGTCTTTAAAAATGATGAAATTGGCAAATTGTTAACTGCATTTAATAAGATGGCAGAAGAATTATATATACTGATCAACGGTCTTGAAGAAAGAGTCAAAAAGAGGACAATAGATTTAGAAAAAACAAACCTTGAATTAAATGCTGCAAAGTTAAAGGCGGACAACTCTAGTCAAGCAAAAAGTGAATTTTTAGCCTTTATGAGCCATGATATGAAAACGCCACTGACGATAATCTCCGCTTATGGTCAAGAGTTGAAAGATGAGAAAATTGGTGAACTCAACCCCGATCAGGCGGAGAGGGTAGATAATATCCTCTATGCTTCAAACCAGTTAACATCGATTGTTGAGAATCTGCTAGACTTTTCTAAACTCGAGGCAGAGGGAAAATCCTCGCTGCTTCTAGGTGAAGTTGATGTATCTGTTTTGGCTGCAGAAGTTGCTAACGGTATGAGCTCTATTTATCTGAGAAAAAATCTCCGAATGATTACAAGCATAGCAGATACTAACCTAATTATTGCGGATCGGAGAATGGTTAAGTGTGTTATGCAAAATCTCTTAAACAATGCAATAAAGTGCAGTAATTATGGGGATAAAGTGCATTTTAACGTAGCAAGTACCTATGAGCCGGTTGAGGGAGTCCTAATTGAAGTTGCCGATTATGGAATTGGGATACCTAAAAATATGCAGGAACTGATTTTCAATCCTTTCTTTCAAGTCAATGTTGCGCTTCAACATGAACAATCCGGTTCTGGTTTGGGTCTTGCAGTGGTTAAAAAAATCGTTGAAGCTCATTGTGGTAAGATCACTGTGATTTCCGATGAAGGGCGGGGAGCAAAATTTATCGTGTTTCTACCGTCCTATCCGGAATTCGATGACGCTGTATTATAAGGGGCGGGCGGGATTTTCATGTACAAGCTTAGAAAAACTTATCCAGGGACGTAGCAGCCGTTATCTCATCCTCACCGCTAAAGTTGTTCTATGTAATTTGCGGTTCGGCAAAAGCAACCTGCGCCGTTATGCTTTTCTTTGGAGCAGGCGGCTTGGGCGAAACCCTCACCCGGGTTTCGTCACCGGATGTTTTCGTACTTATAGAAGATGGGAGTCTTAGGGCTGGTAGTCATCGGATAAATTTGGTGTAGTTCTGGATGAATGCCAGAACTATTTTTATTGTCGCTTTGTAATGAATATGTAATATAGATGTTATTATTTGTTGGTATAATTTGTATTATGGAGAAAGGGAGATGAGAACTATTTGATGGGCATAGGAAAGGTTAATGATCAATTATTACTTATGCTTAATGTCTCAGCATTATTTATTAAATGAGAATTTGGAGGGGAATTGACCTTGAAACTATCGACAAAACTTCTTGCCAGCTATATTGTGCTAATCTTGCTTATGACTGTAATCGTGGGTGTAGTGTATTCAATGGTAACGAGTTTGGGCGGGGTTGTGCAGAACCTTAACAATCAACGTGTTCCCATGCAATCAACGGCACAGAACTTGTCCCTTCAATTTGCCAGACAAGCGGCTGGAATTCGCGGGTATCTGGCTACAGGCAACGAGAAGTTTCTTCAAGAACTACAGGATGCCATAGCTGAAAGCGATCAGGACTTAAAGTTTTTGCAGGAGCATTCTATCAATAAAGCAGTGCTTGATCCTGTCATAACAGCGACGGGTAAATATGCTCCCCACCCGCCGAAAATAGTAGAACTGTATAAGACCCAGGGGCAAGCGGCTGCAACTCAATATATGACCCAGGTTGGATCGGTTGACAATGAGGCCGCTCAAAAGGCCATAAATGAGTATGTTGCGTACCAGCAGGACCAGTTACAAGGCGAGGCAGCCAAAGCTCCCGCTTTGGTTGGTAATATTATCCGTTTCACCATCATCATGCTAGCCGCGTCCATAGTCATCTCGGTTGTTGTGCTAATCATTGTAGTTCGCACGTTCCGAGGCTCTCTGGCAAAAGGCCAAGCGGTAGCGGAAGCATTGGCCCAAGGAGACTTTACTATCGAAGTTTCGGCAGGCAAAGACGAAATTGGGATGCTTGTCACCAACTTAGGGAAAGCAGCCAATAGCCTTAGAGAATTGATTAAAAAGTCTATGGGTATAACTCAAGACGTAAACCAAGCGGCAACAGATTCTGCCGATGCCGTCACAAATGTTGCCAGCAGCTCTGAGGAAATTGCCGCTTCCACTGAGCAGGTTTCTGCAGGTTTGCAGGAGATGGCTGCGGCAGCTGAGGAAATATCTGCCTCCAGTGATGAGCTTAAGGCTTCGATCAAAGAACTGGAGCAAATGGCGCTCCAAGGCAGTCAAGAGGCGAAAGAAATAGAAAAACGGGCTCTAGAGCTTAAAACTGAAGCAATAACAGCTCAAACAAAGGCTGCCGGGATTTATGAGAAAGAAGAACAAGCTTTAGCAAAGGCTATTGAAGAATCTATGGTCGTGAAGAAGATTGCAGATCTCGCGAAATCTATTTCCGGAATAGCGGATCAAACCAATTTATTAGCATTAAACGCCGCGATTGAGGCAGCAAGGGCAGGTGAAAATGGCAGAGGGTTTGCAGTAGTCGCCGAAGAGGTCCGTAAGTTAGCAGAACAATCCTCTAAGACTGTCCAAGAAATTGAACAGTTAGTGGGGCAGGTTATCAATGCGACTGAAAACTTATCTAAAGGTGCCGCTAATGTATTAACGTTCATCAATGATGTGGTAGCACCAGACTATAGTAAATTAGTGCAAACCGGTAATCAATATGAATATGATGCTAAAACTGTCTTTACACTTACCGAAGGATTTGCAGGGACTGCAAAACAATTGACAGAAGTCGTTAATGCTGTGGCTGTAGCGATAAATGATGTAACCCAAACGATTGGACAGGGAGCGTCAGGAGCTGAAGAGGTTGCCGCCGCTTCCGGCAATGTGTCAAGTGAGCTGGAACAAGTAAACCAAACTATGGCTCAATTAAGCGAGCAGGCAAATAACCTTTCTGAAGCAATATCAAAGTTTAAGGTGTAGCTGTCAAGGTAATTGGGCCGGTGATGGCTGTACATAAATATAGAGGAAAAAAACTCTTCTAACGTTGGCAGGGTCCAAGAACAGACCCTTAAGGATCTCTTTGTAAGGGCGTTTGACAGCTTTATGCCGATCGGATTCAAGGTTTGGGTGATTAAAACGAAAGCTGGAAAAGAAAAATTCACTGAGTTTGACCATGAGCGCATCGCGAAGTTGGATGAGGAAATTGAGATCCTAATCCAGCGGGAACGAGCGCTCTTCTTATATCGAAGAAAAGGATTATTATATAGAATTAAATCTTTGAATTAATCTAACCATGTGTTTTATCCTACGCTGAAATGTTTTTCACGTCACTCGATTTAAAATTGAAATAGACTAATTAAGATTGGATTAGATCTGGTTAAGTGTGCAGGCCTGTTGCCATGAAGTATTATAAGGCGGGATTTTATGTACAGGATTTTAGTGATTGATGATGAGCCTATGATTCAAAAGTTTTTGGAAGGATTTCTATCCCGAGAGGGTTATTGTGTTAAGGTTTGGACAGATGAGGAAATTCATAGGTTAGTTGCAGAATTTGAACCGGATTTAGTTTTGCTGGATATTAAGATGCCTGGGAAAGATGGATTTGATGTCTGCAAAGAGATAAGAGAAACGAATCCTGTGCCCATAGTTTTTCTTTCTGTTAAGAACGATGTACTGGATCGGGTATTAGGGCTAACCTTAGGTGCGGATGATTTTCTGGCAAAACCCTTTGACAGTGCGGAACTGCTCCTCAGAATACGAGCAATCTTAAGGCGGACTGACAATATGAGAATTAGAGAAGAGAGAGAGGTCTTAAAAGTGGGGGACTTAATCATTGACTATAAGGCAAGAACAGTGAAGCAGAATGAAATTGTCATCGAATTAACTTCTAAGGAATTCGACCTGTTATGGTTATTAGCGAGTAATCCTAAACAGGTCTTTACTCGTAACCAGTTAATTAATCAAGTGTGGAATAGCGACTATTCTCAAGACCCTGCTGTTGTGACGACGTTGATCATGCGTTTACGAGGGAAAATTGAACCGGATGGAAGCAGTCCGATCTATATAAAGACCGTAAGGGGTGTGGGATATAAATTCGGAACATAGTTCTGAATAAATGTCAAGATATTATTATTGTCGTTTTGCAATAAATATGTAATAAAGATGTTATTTTTTGTTGGTATAATTTGTATTATGGAAAAGGGAAAGGTTTGGCCATATTAGCGAAGCCATTTAATAGTAAAGAGATTAAGTTATTGTTATCTCAGTAAAGGTAAGGTGTAATAGTATGGAACAAACGTTCACATCTGGGGATTATCTTGATATAACGAACTATGTATTTTCCGAGCTTTTCGATTTGGATGAGATTCAGAAAATTCAGGATTTATTTTCTGCTGCAACGGGTGTCGCATCAATTATTACAGAGCCGGATGGAACACCAATCACTGAACCAAGCGGGTTTTGCAGTTTATGCAACGAAATAATTCGAAAAACTGAAATAGGTCTTAGAAATTGCCTGATCTCGGATTCAATTATCGGTAGTCCTGACAAGGATGCTCCCAAGATCCAACGCTGCTTAAGTGGTGGGCTTATTGATGGCGGTGCAAGTATTATAGTTGATGGTAAGCATATCGCCAACTGGTTAATTGGACAAGTACTCGATGAAGACTATGAAATTGAAGATTTATTGACATACGCGGATGTAATTGGAGTCGAGCGCGAGGTTTATAAAAATGAATTACTCAAGGTCAAACGCATGTCTAAATTGCAATTTGAGCATGTATGTGAGTTTCTCTTTCAGTATGCAGGGCAGCTATCGAAGTATATCATTAAAAATATTGCTCTAACTCATGAAATAAACAGAAAACTACTTAATGAAGCAGAAATTAATAATATAAATAGAGAACTGGAAATAAGAGTAAAACGCAGAACGACACAACTTGAAGAGAGCAATGCGGAGTTGGAAGAAGTTAATGCAATACTTGAGGAAGAAATTATTGAGCGTCATCATGCTGAAGAAGAAATTAAGAAATTGAATGAAGCGTTGGAAAATAGAGTGATAGAGCGTACGATCCAGTTGCAGGATATGAATTCTATATTGGAAGAAGAGATTCTCGAAAAAAGACAGGCAGAAAATGAATTACATAAAGAAAGAGTTTTTACGGATGCTCTATTCCATAGTGTTCCGGGGATGATTTATCTCTACGATGATAAAAGCAAGTTGGTGAGATGGAACAAGAACCACGAGGAGATGACTGGGTATACCTCGGAAGAGCTAGCTCACATGAATTTATTGGATTGGTATAAAGGAGATGAAAAGAGTCAAAGGGCTGTTAGGGAAGGAATCCGCCGAGTTAACCAGACTGGATTTGGAGAAGCCGAGGCAGATTTGCAAAAAAAGGACGGCACAAAAATTCCTATATACTTTACTGCCAGTTCGGTAACTATTGATAACAAACAATATTTTGCCGGAATAGGAATTGACATCACCGAGCGAAAATTATTATATGAAAGGCTGCAAAAATATCAGATTCTTGCTGAAAGGGCTAATGATGCCATGCTATTCATAGATAAAGAAGGAAATATTCTCGAAGCTAATGACGCTGCGGTGAGAATTTATGGTTACACATATCAAGAGTTTTCAGCGATGAATATTTCCGATTTAAGGCATTCAAACAAATCTTATATAATTAAGCAAATGGAAGCTGCAGATAAAGGCGGAATTATTTTTGAAACGGTTCATTACCTAAAAGATGGGACTCTTATTAATGTTGAAGTAAGTTCGCAAGGGACCTTCTTAGGAGATAATAGAGTTCTTCTCAGCATAGTGAGAGATATCACCGACCGTAAAAAAAGGGAAGCCGAAAATCGCTATTTAAGTTATCATGATGTTTTAACCGGGCTTTATAATAGACGATTCTATGAAGAAGAAATTAAGAGATTGGACATTGAAAATAATCTGCCTATTTCCATAATTATGGGGGATGTAAATGGGCTAAAGCTTGTCAATGATGCCTTTGGTCAGGACACGGGTGACCTGCTTTTACAGAAAGTAGCCGCAGCCATCCGGAGGGCGTGCAGAACAGAGGATATAGTGGCACGTTGGGGGGGAGATGAATTTGTCATTCTTCTGCCAAAAACAAAAACAGAAGAAGCAGAGGAAATCGTCAACAGAATAAAAGATCTAAGTGATAACGAATATGTAAACTCTATTCGTGTCAGTATCACATTGGGTTGGGATACAAAGAAAACGATGGATGAAGATATACAAAAAGTTTTGAAAAATGTTGAGGACTCTATGTATAAACATAAAATTATTGAAAATGAAGGCATGAGGGGTAATACGATCAGCACAATAATTAATACCCTGCATGAAAAGAATCCAAGAGAAGAACAACATTCTAAAAGAGTAAGTGAATTATGCCAAAAGATAGGTGAGGCTCTTGGTTTCTCGGAAATTGAAGTAAGTAGACTCAAAGTTGTGGGTCTCCTTCATGATATAGGAAAAATTGCAATTGATGAAGGTATACTCAATAAATCTGGCAAACTTACAGAAACAGAGTGGGAACAAATTAAAAAACATCCGGATATCGGCTACAGAATACTTAGTTCATCCTTTGACATGTTAGAACTGGCCGATTGTATATTGGCACATCATGAACGATGGGATGGTGCCGGTTATCCTAAAGGATTAAAGGGTGCGGCAATTCCCAGGGTTTCAAGAATTATTGCTCTGGCTGACGCCTACGATGCAATGATAAGTGAACGGCCCTACCGCGATGCAATGAGTGAAGAACAAGCTATGATCGAAATTGAAAAAAACGTCGGTACACAGTTCGATCCCGAAATTACCAAGATATTTATTGAAAGGGTATTGATCAAGAGACGCGGCTAAGCAGAGCTGCTTTTAAAAGACAAAAAGAGTATAGAGTGACAGCAAATAAACGATGGGGACTATCTCTTTGTGATTTTAGGAGATAGTCCTTTATTTTTTGTGTAACTTTTTAACAGACAAAACAGTCTATAATTGTGAAAGAGGGTTACCCGTAACCTGTGAAAGGAAAGAGTCATGTTGGATGCTGAATTTTCTGCTTTATATAAGAAATATAAAAACCCCATATTCACTTATATTGTTTATCTTGCCGGAGATAAGCCGGCAGCTGAGGAAATATGTCAGGATGTTTTCTTAAAGGTGTACTTAAATATTGCCAAATTTGAGAACAGGTCTAGTTTTAAGACTTGGATTTACAAAATAGCCAGGAATGCATATCTTGACTATGTTCAAGCCCAAAAGAGGAAAGTGGCAATTGAAAATATAGAACTTTTTGCTAAGGAATTAGAGGATAAGGGTATGAGCCCGGAAGAACATGCAGTCAATATTGAAACCAAGGAGCTTATTCAAAAAACCTTAAATAAGATGAGTCAAAAATATCGGATGCTTTTAATTCTACGGGATATTCAGAATCTATCCTATAAAGAAATAAGCGATATTACGGAAACGGAGTTAAACACTGTTAAAGTAGGTGTTTTTAGAGGAAGAAGAGAGTTTCAGAAAATTTATGAAGAAATGGAGGAACTTTAAAAATGGCCTGTATATATAGAGAAAAAATAAAAGACTATTTGGAAGAAAAGCTCCCTCAAAAGGAGTTGGAGACCACGGAAAAACATTTAGAGAGCTGCCCGGAATGTCAGGAAGAATTAGATAAATACCTTGATAATAAGCTGAGTTTAGAAATAAAGCCATTGGAGGTGGATGACGAAGTCTTAGTTAGCAGAATAAAGGCCAGGATAAAAGGAATGAGACGAATTACCCTATATGGCTTGTTGGGATTTAGCATAGGGTTATTTTCCGGGTTTTATACCAGAGATGATTTTCTCTTAACAAAAGCCATGATGGCTTTGCCCTATAAATTAGCGGAATTTGCTCTGGGTATTTTTTTCTCGGGAAATGCCTTACCGCTTAGGGAAAGGATGAATTATTTTTATCAAGGAGAGATGGGCTTTTTTCCCTACCACCCCATCCTTGAATTTTTGGCAGCCACCATAACCCCAGCTATTATTGCGTCATTTATTGCTGTAGTGATTGGTTATTTCTTGAGTGATAAAAGGGTTTTCCGCCGCAAGAATATTATTAAGTTCCTTGTAACTTGGTCAATTATTTTCTTGATTTGGACAGGTATTCTGTACGGCACCTATAACCATGCTTTAGGCAAAATTGAGAACCTTGAGGGGATTAAAGCCATGACCGTTTGTACTGCAGAGAAAAATAGTACATCTTGGCTGGTGAGAATCGATAAAGAGGCCTTAAGAGATGAAAAATATTCTAAGTTAGTGACTATAATCTCTGAAGCGGAGGAAGTTGAAAGGAAGATCTATCCCCGGGAGAAAGATGGTTACGAAATTTTGGCAGACTTTTCCGGAGGAGGAACAATTCCCATTTACTTGAATCGGGATAGTGGTGAAATGATTGTGAGAAATGGCAGAGCTTATCAGATTTCACCTGAAAAGCTGGAATATATCAAGGAAGTATTAGGAGGCGGGAAGAATGGCTAAAGTTTTAAGGGATAAAATTATCACATTATTGGGAGCAGGTTTTTTGGGGTATTACCTGAGCATTTCCCTCTTGCACGACCTTATTCGAAATAATCTATTGAAACTATTACCGCCGATTAACGCCCGCCACCTTCCGGATAGTTATGTAAATATTATGGGGGCAGCAATATTTGCCATTTCAGCTTATCTATTATTTAATGTTGTGCTGGAAAAAAGGAGCTTTAAGCTTTATAAAAAAAGCTATTTAACAGCTATTTCTTTGTTGATCATAGTTCCCTTGGTGATTGCCGGTGTCTTTAGAGTCCATGCTGTCAGTTTGGTGCACAAGGCGGAAGCTACTACCCCTAAGGAAATTACAATCAGAACAGATAGAGAAGGGGATTCGCTTATGTTTGCTGTCGGTACATCGTCAGCGACCGGTGTAGCTAAATCCATTTTCTTCACAGAGCCTCTTTTGGATGATTTTGGCAAGGGTATTCGGAAAATGGAATTAAAGGAGGCCGTCAGCAGCGAAGAACAACGAATGGATTCTTCCTATCTGACAATGTGGATTCGTTATGAGATAGATGGTAAATGGTACTCAAAAATATTAAGCTATGGCCAGAGTTATAAATTCCGTGACGATAAATAGGGAAAATGGGGCTGAAGAAAAGAAACGGTTTTTGACTCCTGAGGATTTTCAAATATTAGTGGATTCTTTAAGGCCTGAGAATTTAATCTATCAGGATACGGATGGAGTTAAACGGATAAAAGAGGCTTTAACGGAATGGGTTCCTCAGGAGGAAACAAATATTTATGGTATAGAGCTTTGGCAAAAGGGTTCCGCTGAAAATATTGGTCAAAACTTTATGGTATATGATAAACGCACCCGGACTTTGATGTTTGAGGGTGCGTATTATCAAGTAGATTTGGATGATATAGTGGCATAGTGTAGTTTTTTGAATATTGAAGAAAGGATTAAGGGAAGTCATTTATGGCAGAAAATGATGTGGGGTTGTTAATCCGAATAATATGACCAAGACTTGTGAACGCAAGTAGTAGGGTATCCTGGGGGAAATTGGGAGACTCTGTAGAATAAAGCAAGGATAAGGTTTCTTAGGATAATTTTTCAAATTTACACCTTGACAAAAGATCATCAGATGATATAAATTAAATATAGTAATTATTCCTTATTTGTATTTATTAAATAATGATATGAGAACCTAGGAAACAAAAGAGTATTTGGAATAGAAAATAGTTTTCTTGGGGTATGGCTATAAGTTTTTATAACTTGTGATAATTCTAATATAAGGAGGAGGCAAATGAAAAAAATTAAATGTACAATTTGTGGCTATACATATGATGAAGCTGCAGGACTGCCGGAAAAAGGCATTGCTCCGGGAACCAAATGGGAGGATATTCCCCATGATTTTACCTGTCCCTGGTGCGGCGCGCCAAAAACAGTGTTTGAGGAAGCGAAAAAAAACAATGAAGTGAAAGAAAACAGTAGTGTAGAGACTCAGGAAACTGTGGAAGATGAGGACTTTGAGAACCTACGGGAGCTTACAGCCGGTGAAATCAGTGTACTGTGTTCTAATCTTGCCAAAGGATGCGAGAAACAGCGCCTGACAGAAGAAATGGATTTGTTTTATCAACTCGCCGATTATTACAAGGGCAAGGTTGTTTCGCAAGGCGGAAAAAGGTTTCGGGATGTGGCTGAGCTTTTAAAAACTGATTTAGCAGAAAGTTATTCTAAAGCAAACTCGTCAGCATCGGCGAAAGCAGACAGGGGGGCATTAAGAGCGCTGGTATGGAGCGAAAAAGTGAGCAGAATGGTAAACTCCCTCCTGGACAGATATGAAAAAGAAGGCGAAGCAGTATTTGAAGCCACAAAATTCTATGTATGTGATATTTGTGGTTTTATATATGCAGGCAATGATTTGCCCGAAGTCTGCCCTGTTTGTAAAGTACCGAATTTCAAAATTTCACAAATAGGGAGGAGATGAGATTATGCCGGCAGTAAGAAACATCAGATTATGTACAAAAGACTGTATGTGTCTATATGTTTGTCCAACAGGCGCAACGGACACGGAAAATAGTATAATTGATGTGAATAAATGCCTAAAAGGATGCAGAAAATGCGTTGATGCTTGTCCGTCGGGAGCAATTTCGCTTCTTCCTGACGAATATCCCCCCCAGCAGCCAAAGGCAGATAATGTGGTCAATGCTTTGCTTACCTTAGCCAAAATCAAAGCCGGGCAAGAGCGTATAGCCGCTGATATTGCAAAGACAAGCGAAAATGCCATCACTCGTCAATTTGCCGAGGCCATATCAAGATCCAATAGGCTTATGGCTGAGGACTTAATTAGGGAGTCCGGATATATGCTTCCCCAGAGTGAAGAAGTGAGAAATTTATTAGAAGGGATGCTTAATAAACCGCCAAAGGATTTTCCGGTTGAAGCAGCGGAAACCTTACTTAAGCGTTTGAAAAAAACAGAATCAACCAACGAAATTAAAGGAGAGGGTACTATGAGTATTAAAGGAACGAAAACGGAGAAGAATTTATTAGAAGCATTTGCAGGAGAATCTCAGGCCAGAAATAAATATACTTACTTTGCGTCCGTAGCTAAAAAACAAGGTTATGATCAAATTGCTGCAATATTTGAGGCAACTGCCAACAATGAAAAAGAGCATGCCAAACTCTGGTTCAAAGCTCTTGGCGAACTTGGGGATACTGCAGTAAATCTGCTTCACGCGGCCGAAGGAGAAAACTACGAGTGGACAGATATGTACGAACATTTTGCCAAGGATGCGGAAGAAGAAGGTTTTGCTGCTCTTGCAGCCCAATTTAGAATGGTTGGAAAAATCGAGAAGGCTCATGAGGAAAGATACCGTGCGCTTCTTAATAATATAGAAATGAAAAAAGTGTTTGAAAAAGCGGATGAAACTATGTGGGAATGCCGTAACTGCGGACATCTGGTAATGGGTAAAAAAGCGCCTGAGGTATGTCCTGTATGCGCGCATCCTCAGAGCTACTTCGAAGTGAGAACAGAAAATTATTAATTTAAAACAAGGGATGCACTATTTGATTCCGTGAGGACGCGTAATTCGTAATAGTTTATCAGGTACCAAGGCTTTAAAGGGCTGTATAAAATTTGGCCAGGGTATTGTCTCTTAGTGATTTTAGGAGACAGTACCCTATTTTGCTTGTCAAATTTCAGCTGGCCTGCTAAGTTGATGTATTAAACATTGCCGTTTAACAGTGGGGGCAGTCTTCCAATAGTTGTTCCGGTATATCATATTGTGAGATGGTGATTTTCTTCTGTCGACACGAATTTACCCGAGCAGTGTGTTAAACTATAGATGACAAGGGGGTAAGTCGAGATGAGCGGAATCCAGAACATCCGTCAAAGGACTGAAAGAGAAGAGAGAGAGCGTCTTTCGCTCTACGCGGCGAAAAGCAAGGATGCCAAACGTGAACGGACAGAAGAAGAGTGCCCGATTCGCACGAGGTTCCAACGGGATCGAGATCGGATTTTGCACAGCAAACCGTTTCGCCGCCTTAAACATAAAACTCAAGTCTATATTTCTCCGGCGGGAGATCACTACCGGACTCGCATGACGCACAGCCTGGAAGTCTCTCAAATATGCCGGACTATTGCCCGGGGACTGGGATTGAATGAGGACCTCATCGAAGCAATTGCTTTGGGTCATGATGTGGGGCACACCCCCTTTGGACATGTGGGAGAAGAAGCTTTAAGGCTAATCATTAACCATTTTGAACATAATGAACAATCCATTCGCATCCTAAAGGTATTGGCCAATGATGGTCAGGGATTAAATTTGACAGAGCCGGTTCTCGATGGGATCTTACATCACACGGGAGAGGGGATACCTAAAACGTTAGAAGGACAAATAGTAAAAACAGGTGACAGGATTGCTTATCTTTGTCATGATTATGATGATGCTCTGCGGGCCGGCTTGTTGACTCAAAATGACTTGCCCGGGACAGTTAAGCAGATGCTGGGTGTGAAACCAAGTGAGATGATTACCACAATGGTGGTTGACATGATTGAGGCATCCTGGGGCCAGGATCATATTAAGCAGTCCAAAGAGATCTATAATGCTATGCAGGAATTTCGGCAATTTATGTTTACAAGGGTATATAATAGTTCGGCCTTACGCGAAGAGCGGCGAAAAGGACAGTACATTGTTCAAGCTCTTTTTGACTATTATAGTCGGGATATCTCAAAGCTGCCTCAGAACTTTCTGGTTTGGGCGGGTGGCGACAAAACTCAGGCGGTTGTAGACTACATATCCGGATTAACCGATAATTACGCCATTGATCTATTTCAGAGTGTATTTGTGCCGCGAAAGTGAGAAGTAAGTGTCTTGTACATGATCAGGGTCAGAGCAGGGGAGCGTGAAAAAAGTGGTTGAGAGTAAATCTCAGCCACTTTTGTAATATATACCATGAATAAAGTATAAGTTTTGATTAAGAGAAGTAAAATAAGGTTACAACAAATGGATGCACCTGTCAGACTAGGACTTTATAATTAGGCTGGCATTAGGTTTAATTGGGTCTCTGGTGTCTAAATGACCTAGAATGCCATCGTGTTTCTCGCCCTCCAAAAGAAATTGAACACTTTGAACGTTTGGAAGGGTTGTCAGCGTGTTTACGATACTATACATCGTCATTTGTTCACCGGCAGAACCGCCTCCGAAGTTCTTTTTAAAGTCTGCGGAGAGATTAATGGTTGCTACTCCATCAGCATTGACGGTCGCGTCCAGAAGCTTGGTTCCGGAAGGAAGTGGTTTTTCTAATCCTGAAGGGGGATTGCCCAACTCAATAAACATTGCGTTAATCACTTCTTGATCCGTAAGTTCTATTGTTCGCTTTGTAGGGATTAATCCACTGGCATCTGAATTGGGAAAATATAGGGTTAATTCCACATTTTGAGGGGTAGGCTTAGGGTTTTCCGCAACCGGAGGAGTTGGGGGGGTTGTTTCACCAGCCGGTGGTTTCTCAGCTTGTGTTTTGGTATTACACCCTGTTAGAAAGGCGCCGGCCAAGACCAGGCAAAAGATCGTGAAAATGACAGTTACAAATGATCGTCTATACATATACTATCTACCTTTCTCATAAAGTTCTTTATTAAAGCTCACGCAATCATGATATGCAGGCCTTGATTCTGAACGAAGGCCGATGTTGTTTATTCTTCATATTATCATGCTTTTCAGATGTGCGAAAGGGTGAGTTGATGATTTTTAATCACAAGATAGACGTTGAAGACTAAATATTAAATGCAAAAAAATGTCGAAGCAAGCAGGTATTATCGCTAAAAAAGAAGAATTAATATAATTGGATAAGCGTATTTTACCCTTCCTGAAAACAGTTTCACCGAATGAAGAACAAAAAAAGAGGATTTTATGAAGTTTCGGCGAAAGAAATGTATACAGTAAGGGTTGACAAAATAAACAATATGTGGCTGAAAACTGAAAGGCGCAAGAAACGTGGATAATAGACTTCATCAACAATTTATGCCGGAAGAGGTTATCGAGGAAGTGCGATCGCGCACGGATATCGTTGAGGTTATATCTGAATATGTCAGCCTGCAGCGCAAGGGGAAGAATTATTTGGGACTTTGTCCGTTTCATTCGGAAAAAACCCCCAGTTTTACTGTAACCCCCGAGAAACAAATATTTTATTGTTTCGGATGCAACACCGGAGGGAATGTTTTTTCATTTCTCATGAAACGAGAGAATTGGTCCTTCGTTGAAAGTGTTCAGAACTTAGCCTCGAGATACGGCGTGTCCCTTCCGGAGAAAGAACTCTCGCCGCGTGAACGGGAAGAAAATAGACGTCGAAGGCGCTTCGAAGAAATCCACGAATTGGCAGCCAACTACTTTCATGAGCTTTTATTAAATGCGCCTGAAGGCGAACCTGGAAGACGTTACTTCACAAAGCGTGGAGTTGATCCTGATACGATGAAAGGCTTTCGTTTAGGTTATGCCCCAGAGCGCTGGGATGGGTTATTAAACTACATGCAGGAACGAGGGATTCAGCCGCATGAATTAGCAGAGAATGGGCTAGCCTTAGAAAGAGGAGCACCGGATAAAGGCGGAGGATATTATGATCGTTTCCGTAACCGCGTCCTCTTTAGTATTCTTGACCGGCGAAGCCACACCATAGGATTTGGCGGCCGGGTTTTGGATGATTCGCTTCCTAAATATCTAAATTCGCCGGAGACTGCGTTTTTCAACAAGGGTCATCACCTTTATGGGATGCATCGTGCGCATCAAGGAATACGTGAAAAAGGTTTTGCCCTGTTAGTTGAAGGTTATATGGATGTCATTGCGCTCCAGAAAGCAGGTTATCCGAATGCTGTCGCTTCTTTGGGGACAGCCTTAACACGGGATCAAGCGAAACTTTTGAGACGTTATACAGAGCGTGTCGTTTTACTCTATGATTCCGATGCAGCGGGAATCCAAGCCGCCTTAAGAGGGGGAGAGATTCTTCGAAATGCCGGAATGCGCTTGGATATCGCAACCTTAACAGGTGCGAAAGATCCTGATGAGTTCCTGAAATGTTATGGTGTGGAAAACTTTGAAAAAGCATTAAGCCAGGTTTTGAGCTATGTTGAGTTCAAATATCGGACGATGGTCAAGGAAGCGCCGCCACAGAGCATTCAGGAAAAAGCGGAATTAGTCGTGAAGCTTGCTCCTGACATTGTAAAGGTTAATAGTCCAATCGAACGAGAGGGGTACGAACGGTTTTTAAGTTTAGAACTTGGCCTTACTTTAGAAGCGGTACAACGTGAAATTGCAAGGCTGGAAAATAAAAAACCTAAAAATGAATATTTACAGGAATATTCTCATCAAAAACAGGTTAGTTCTGGAAAAAATAGAGATAATATTAAGGATGCAACTATTTGTAAAGGCGATGCCGTATCCCCTGCACCAACGGTCTATTTAGGGGTTTATCGAACAGAGCGTATGCTTTTACGTTTGCTTATAGAAGATATTTCTTATTTACCGAGAATCAGGGCTGAGCTGGGAGAATCCTTTTGGAAAGTGCCGGCCCATCAACAAATCTTTGATTATCTCAATCAGGAGGGCAGATTGCCTGTGCATAGCGAAGAAATGGTTCAAAGCCGTTTGGCCAGCTTGCTCCTGGAAGAGTTTGATATATCCCAATCTGAGCGGCTTCTAGAAGATTGTATCAAAGGAATTCTTTCTACTCAAGCAGAAGAAAAAGTTGAAGATCTTCAAGCCCGTATGGCAGCTTTAGAAAAATCCGGTGACATGGCAGGGGCTATGGCTCTGTTGAAAGAGATAGGAGAGCGGTTGAAACGTGGCAAATAGTAAGGTTATAGGCACCCCAAAAAAGGATCCGAGGGAAGGTGGGGGACAGATGAACGAAAATCAGATGATCGATAACGTCCAAGCCCTCATTCAGAAAGGAAAAAAGAAGGGATCTCTATCTTACAAGGAGATTATGGACGCTCTTCAAGGTATTGAACTTTCCGCGGATCAAATTGATGATATCTATCAACAACTTGGACGCATGGGAATAGATGTGGTGCCGGAGCCTGAGGAAGTTGAACTGGAAATTTTAAATAGTGTTAAAGTTGATGACGATGATGATATCATAGAGGACCCGGAAGAAGACGTCGAGGAAGAGACGGAAGTGGATCTTTCCGTGCCGGAGGGCGTGGGAATCGATGATCCTGTTCGCATGTACCTGAAAGAAATCGGACGAGTGCCTTTGCTCTCAGCAGATGAGGAAATTGAATTAGCAAAGCGAATGGAAGAAGGCGATGAGGAAGCTAAGCGACGCTTAGCGGAGGCTAACTTGCGGCTTGTCGTCAGTATCGCTAAGCGCTATGTGGGGCGGGGAATGCTCTTCTTGGATTTGATTCAGGAAGGCAATCTTGGTTTGATTAAAGCCGTCGAAAAATTTGACTATGTTAAAGGGTTCAAGTTCAGTACCTACGCTACTTGGTGGATTCGCCAGGCGATAACACGCGCCATTGCAGACCAAGCTCGGACCATCCGAATTCCTGTGCATATGGTTGAAACGATCAACAAACTTATCCGGGTTTCAAGGCAGTTATTGCAGGAATTGGGAAGAGAGCCGGCTCCGGAAGAAATTGCCAAGGTAATGGATATTCCAGTCGAACGAGTACGTGAAATCATGAAGATTGCTCAGGAGCCTGTATCCCTGGAGACCCCTATAGGCGAAGAGGAAGACTCCCATTTGGGCGATTTTATTCCCGATGACGATGCTCCGGCACCGGCAGAGGCTGCTTCGTTCATTCTTTTAAAGGAACAGCTGGAAGAAGTTCTCGAGACCTTAACTCCGCGGGAAGAAAAAGTGCTTAGGCTGCGTTTTGGGCTTGATGATGGGCGGACACGGACTTTGGAGGAAGTTGGACAGGAATTTGGGGTTACCCGGGAACGTATTCGTCAAATTGAAGCCAAGGCTTTGCGTAAATTGCGTCATCCAAGTCGCAGTAAAAAGCTAAAGGATTATTTAGAGTAGTAACTTTCCATGCCGCTGCTACGGCACCATCAGAGGATGAAAATAAGGTTCCTCGGGACGGGCAGCTTCTCGCACATCCTGCAAGAAAAGCTAATTCGTGCGAAGACAGTGTCTTCGTCACTCAGCACTCCGAGGCTCGCCCACTCACCGGCGCGGGAGCTACCTTCAGCGGATAAGTATTCTTTGGAGATAGCCGCTTCGGCGAAACTGTCCACCGGACACTTTCGTGCCAAACCTCCGGGTAGTACCTTGTGAAACCGTGGCGACCTGTCCCCGCACCGTCTTGTGGGCTTTTACCGCCTCTACGTACGATGAGTTCACTTCTGTGCGAGAATCTGCCTTTTTGGGGTCTTTAAGTTTTTAGGATGGTTTTTTCAGGATAGCCTCCTGAAGAAATTTCACAAAAGACCTTGACTATAGAGCTGGAATTACGTATAATAACCCGTGCAAGAGCATTCCTCGATAGCTCAATGGTGGAGCAACCGGCTGTTAACCGGTAGGTTGTAGGTTCGAGTCCTACTCGGGGAGCCATTTCTGTTAGATCCCTTGCAAGGGCCCATAGCTCAGCGGTAGAGCCCCCCGCTCATAACGGGTTGGTCCTAGGTTCGAATCCTAGTGGGCCCACCATATCGAAGTTCGAGGTACGAGGTTCGAATTGGCATGTGAAGTGAAATTGAGGTTCGTTGTTCGATGTTAAGCCGAATAACGAACCTTGTTGGCGAATATCAGTGAAATTGGGCGATTAGCTCAGCGGTAGAGCGCATCCTTCACACGGATGAGGCCACTGGTTCGAGACCAGTATCGCCCACCAGTAATACCAAGGGTTTTAGAGTTTTAAAAAAAGTGAATTGCATATTGTAGAGTTACGCCCGGAGTTACGGCGTAAATTTAGCGTATTTAGCACTTTCCTTTCAAGGGAGGTGCTTTCTTTATTTTTGTTTTTAGTAGGTTATTCATCTTGCTGGCGGTCCCTGTTCGTAGCTGGGGCATTAACATCCTAAATCCCGCAAAAAAATATCATATACCTGTATAAGAGCATAGAAATATAGCTTAAATACAGGTATTTTTTCATATTAGGGGGAAGATAAATGTTTATGTATATGGTATAATATAATCATATACATAAGGCTTTAGGAGGGATGTTTATGACGAAACTCTCAGCACCCGCATACACCTTCGTCTCCATGCCGAAAAGCAATGTCTCCTGCAAGAAGTCAGGATATGTGTACCATATTGGCAAAGGCTATCGAAATGACAAAGGCCAGCCGACGAGTTCCCAAACCATCATCGGCAAATATGACACGCAAACCGGTATGTTGATTCCAAACGATAATTATTTCAAGATTTACGGCGGGAAACCACAGCTAAGGACTGTTCCGATCGAGAGCATCAAGAATTATGGAAGCTACTTTCTGTTGAAGGCAATCACCCGGGAATCTCAGCTGGATACGTTGCTGTACAGAGTCTTCGGCGAAGATGCCCAAAGTATCTTAATGCTGGCCATCTATATGGCTCTGGAAGGCAATGTTTTGTCTCATTGTGAGGACTGGATGGAGGAAACGCTCACTGGAAGCGATGTTATCCTTGCATCTCAAGAATGCTCAAGGCTTCTGAAAGTTATTAATGAAGCTAAGCGCAATGAATTTTTCCGAGCATGGGTCCATATACGCCAACAGGAAGAATACCTAGCCTATGATATAACCTCCATTTCTTCCTATAGCAAGCTCAATGAAGAGGTGGAATTTGGTTATAACCGCGACAAGGAGAAACTACCGCAGATCAATCTGGGCATGTACTTTGGCGAGACGACGAAGCTACCGGTCTATTATCGAACCTATTACGGCAGTATCCCTGATAAAAGCCATTTAGTCGCCATGATGGAAGGCAGTGATAAGGTTGGCATTAAGAACGCGCATTTTGTGATGGACAGAGGGTTTTTTAGCAAAGACAATCTGCTTTATCTGAACCAACATACCCGTGGGTTTATTATCGGTATGCCCAATAGGCTGGTTCTATCTCAAGAGATTATTCAGGCCCATGGCGAAAACGTCAAGAGTTCGCGTTATGATCTGGGCATTGGCGATGTTAATGGCATAGCCCTTGAGCGCAGTGATTATGGCTTTCGCTGTCGAGTCCATCTCCTGTATTCCGATGAAAAAATGGCGGATGAAAAATACCGTTTCAAGATAGACTTCAAGAAGTGGCAAGCCTCCATAGCCAAAGGGCTCATTCCTCGTGAGGCGGAACCGTTTTTTCATATCACCAAAGACAAAAAGGATACTGTCCTCAGCGTAGAAGCCAACCACGAGGTCATCGATGCCTATATGCGGACCATGGGATATTTTCTAGTGATGAGTACGGATTTTCAGAAAAGCACGGCGGACATCCTGGAGATTTATAGGATGAAGGACGTCATCGAAAAATCCTTTGACAGTCTAAAAAATGATTTAGATATGAAACGATTAAGAATTCATTCCGCGCAGGCGGAAGAAGGAAAGATGTTTTTAGCCTTTCTGGCGTTGATTCTGAGGACGTATGTGTTCAATACGATAAAGCCCTATATCCTCAAGAAGCGTCTCTCCCTAGATAGAATCTTTATCGAAATGCGCAAGATCAAAGTCGTCGTCCACCCATCGGGGGTGATGATGCACAACCCGCTGACGAAAAAGCAAAAAGATATTCTTGCCTACTTTAATCAATCGGAAGAGAGTGTCACAGAAAGCTTAAAACACATCCTCAAGTATCAAAGTGTCTTCTGATGCTCCCAAAAACCAAGGCAAAAGATGGAACGTGTAGGTGTTCCAAATCTATTTACAGATGTTCGGTTGACATGCATTTTACAATAAGAGCTTTGGCTCAATGGCGAAAAGTGAAGACACCAGGGTTTGAGATCGGTTAGGCCGGAAACTCATACCCTTGGTGTCTTATTGCTTTTTGTATATGGTAAATTCATGCGGAATTTACGTAACATGGGAATAAATTTTTAAATCAACTTTCTGCTCAAGCAATCTCGCAGCATAGGTATGCCGGAAATGGAGAACTCTCTATTTTCGGCAATGCCGTTAAAGCCGCCGCAATGAATTTGATACTGAACAAAACCCTAAACTAGACACTAAATCTTGCACTTCAAGTATTTCAAGGAGATAGAAGAATTCTTTTTAATTGTTGTTTTTGGGGTTTTTGGGTATAATATTTCCAGGAGGTGTAAATTATGTTGGCTGGTTTTCGTGTCTCCCAAGATCAATCGAGGGGTAATCGTACTCGTGGACGAAGACGAATTGCTGCACTACAGGTAAATGGGGTTGCTAGGGTTAGTAATGAGGCTAAAGCTAAACTTGTAAAGCAAATGAATCAATCGTTTACAACCGGAAATAGTGAAGCATTTAAGCAAAGCTTAGAATCTGCTATTACTATCTTATCTAGAGAGGCCAGAGTATCGGATGCTCAAATTATAGGCTTACGTCGAGCCATTAGTGCCTTAAAGCTAGACCAAAATAAAGATGACCTCAAAATGCTTAGTACCGGAGATGTCGCCAAAAAGCTTGGAGTATCTAATCAAGCAGTAATAAACTGGATAGAAACTGGAAAGATGAAAGCATATCGTTCTCCTGGAGGTCACTATCGGATACCGGCTGATCAATTCAGGACTACCGATGAGCAGGATGCAACCAGCGAAGCAATTTTTGAAACGTTATGGGCCAAGAGAGTTGGCATGCCCCCGATCGATGAAGATGATCTGGGAGACTTGTAGGTAATGAAAAGAGTTTTGTTTGATACGACTGTATTATGTGGTGCCATCATTTCCCTGGGTGTCAATTACAAACTCATACAACTTGCTAGAAGCGCCGAATTCTTTGAGCCTGTTATTTCCGAAGTAGTGGTATGCGAATTTATTGAACATTGTAGAAAGGGCTTAAAGGGTGTTGTTTATTCTGAGAGTGAAATGATGCTTTCTTTACAGCTGTTACACCTGTCCTGGATTTTGAAAACATTAGAAGGATAGGGATTGGTAAGGAATTATGGATTGATATGACTCAATCCCAACGTCCTATTAATGAATATCTATACAATCTCTTTTATAGTAAAACAGGTAAACGAAACGATGATTTAGTCAGATTACTTGGTGATGAGGGCAAAAGGCTTGCGGACATTGATCATGGGGATATTCATGTTATGTATGCAGCTATCGAACTCAACTGTGATATAATACTTACCTCTAACACGGATGATTTTCCCTCTAGATTAGGCAAAATTGAAATCCTTCGTCCATGGGCCTTTTACGAATATATGGTTGAAGAAAGAATCTAAGGCATTAATTTGGCCGGACAGATATAGAAATGGACAACTTGTTAAAATGCAATTATAATAATAGTACGATTATAGATCATCAATACAGTTTCCATAAAATAAGACTGAAGCCTAACCCATTGACTTAGGTCATTGGGTTCTTTTTTTCTTGCTGAAGAGATCCGCATATTATTTGATCGTTAAATCAACCACAATGATTGGAGGAGTTGTCATGATAACCTTATCTTCAAAGATTGAATTTGTGAAATTTCTTCGGGAGAAGTTTTTAGGTAAGTACTTGAAGTGTATCGAAATCCTGGCTATCGTAGAGTGTACTCTGGATTTTGGAGTGGTAGGGACTATTGATGTAGCTGATGATAAGGTCTCAGTATGGAGCATTGAAAATGAAGTTTTTTGGATTAATTTAGACGATGTAATAGTTGTTAATTATAATCCAACTGAAGAGGATGTCTGTTTAGTGATCGAAGCTAAGAATGATGTCAAAGTCCAGTTTTATGTAGAATGAGCTAATAGTATGCTTGTTCAGGACTCGGGTCTTCAAGATGGCGTTAATCGAAGGCTTAGGGTCCTATGGCTGACAAGCAGCAAACGGATTCAGCTGACAAAACAGAGAATTGACAGAAAAGTTACAAAACCCTGATACTAAAGGTATTGCGCACATAAGGATTAGTATGATAGTATACGAATATAAAGAATTGAATAGACAGAGGTATTTTAAGAAAGTTATGAAACCAGGTTTCATAATGTGCAACAATAATTCCGCTTTTTAAGTACAACCCATAGTCCTAGGTCAGTTATGATGTAAAGCTAAGAGTATTCCGGAATTCGATTGATTTATAATGTAAGCATGTTATTAGGTTAGATCTTTGTCCGAGATGCAAAACGCGATTTTATTATGTAAAACTGTAATTAATAGAATTGGTCCGATCATATACAAAAACTAAGGTAACGATAATAAGGGGGAGACGGGTATGGTGCTTTGGGGAACAGAAGGTCAAGTAAAACATTATTTTGCAGATGAGCTGAATAAAGAAGTTGAAATGACAGGCGCACAATTTATTGTTAAGTTTTTGGAGCATAAAAGAGTAACCCATGTTTATGGTATTCCTGAAGCAGCTATGCTTTCCTTTTATGAGGCGGTATTGGAGAGGGAGCAAATGCATTCAATTAATGTTCGTCAGGAGCAAACAGCAATTTTTATGGCAGATGGCTATGCAAGGTCCACTGGAAAAGCAGGGATTTGTGCAACGACGTCTGGTTTTGGAGTGACTGATTTTCTGACAGGCCTTGATAGTGCTTATAGAGATTCAATCCCATTAATTGCCTTTGTAGCACAAGCTTCTAAGAACTTAAAAGGAAGAGATGGTTTTCAAGAAGGATCGATGATAGAAATGGCCAGGCCGGTTACTAAGGCGGCCTACCTCGTAACAAAAACGGCTGATTTGCCAAAGATAATGAGTGAGGCTTGGAAATTAGCGACTCAAGGCAGGAAGGGACCCGTCCTAATCGATATTCCGCCTAATGTCCAAAAAGGATTACTAATGATTAATTTTGAAGACTATATGGAAGAAGAAACAAACGAGCAGGATGATTTATTACAAGTCACAGAGCTCCAGCTTCAAGAAGTGTTGACAATGATTGAGGAGGCAGAAAGGCCGGTGCTGATGGCTGGAGAAGGGGTTGCACATGGAAGTGCAACTGAAGAACTCATAGACTTAGCCCAATTACTTCAGATCCCGGTCATATCCTCAGTGATGGGTAAAGATGGCTTTCCAAATTATCACCGTTTATATGCGGGGATGGCAGGAACACTCTGCCAAACTCCGCTGGGCTGTAAGACGCTTCTAGAATCAGATCTGATCATGAATCTAGGTGGGCGATTCGCTACTCAGAGTGCGGAGGAAATGGATGCCTACGGAAACGATCGTAAGATTATACACATCGCCGGCGACGAAAAAGAAATCTTGAGCCATGTCTCCGCTGAAGTTGTGATAGCCGCTGATCTGAAAAAGTTCGTCCGGATGTTGAACAGGTTTATCCGTAGTCGTGATTATAAACCAACACCAAAGGCTTTAGAAAGAATCGAATCTCTTCAAATAGAAAGAGCCGGTTTGTCTCGTCAGACGGAATTTGAGAGCGGTCCCCTCAAACCAGAGCGGGCGATTGCTGAGCTGAGAAAAGGGCTGCGGCCGGATGCCATTGTTACTTTGGATAATAGGTTAATTCGAATCTGGGCCGGTCAATTATATGAGACCTATGAACCTCGAACGTTTTTAGTCGGTGGCCGAGCCGGTAACCCAGCGTGGGGGATAGGTGCCGCATTGGGCGCACAGCTCGCATACCCGGAACGGCAGGTTGTAAACTTAATAGGGAACGCGGGTCTGAGTATGTCCCTTCAAGAACTTAGTACGGCTGCAAAGCATAATATTCCGATTGTTGTCGTTGTCCTCCAGAAGGGGTTAGGACTTGTGAATGTAGCCAAAGGAATGGGTGTAGAGGCTGAATTGGTTGAAAGGCCTGAGCAGATCGCGGATGCCTTAGTAAGGGCGTTTAGTTCCTATCGTCCTTACCTGATTGAGATCTTAGTTGACACGGATGAACAATACCCGGTTCCGACGGATGAAACGAGAAGCGCGTGAGGGAAGTATCCCAAATTGTATCCTGAATACTTCCCGCCTTGAGACCATAACGTTTTTAGGGCAGGGGAAATAATGATAGCTTTAGGCGTAGGAGAGTGGCTGGGTGCTAAAATCCTGAAAAACGGTGAGGTAGAAATCTACCCGCCTTTTTTCATTGTCCACAAGCACTTTGTCCATTAAGAGTGATATAATGTGAGGGATTTGAACCAAGAAGATTCCTTTTTGGTTATAATAGTTTACATAAACCTTTAAGGGTTTTTAATGAGGTGAAAATATGTCAGTGTCAGTTGTTTTAGGTCCACGGCTGCAAACCGTCGCATCGTTTGTCCCGGAGGGTGCCAAGCTTGGAGACATTGGGACAGATCATGCTTATTTGCCGATATTTCTCTATGAAGCCCGGAGAATAGAAAAAGCTGTGGCTATCGATGTCCATGAAGGGCCGTATCAATCGGCCTCGGCAGCGGTTAAAGGCCGGAACTTAGAAGCCGTTATTGATGTGAGGTTTGGGGATGGATTAATGCCGCTCAGGGTTGGGGAAGTGAATGTCTTATCTCTGGCAGGAATGGGCGGCAGAACAATGCTGGATATTGTTTCGGCAAGGCCGGATATTTTGAAAGGTGTGACTGATCTCATCCTTCAACCGCAGGGCGCAGAAGGGGCAGTTCGCCTGACGCTGCTGAATGAGGGATGGCGTTTAAAGACTGAGCGGTTGGTAGAAGAAGAGGAGCGAATTTATGTCGTTATGGCCTTTTCAAAGGAAGAAGGATGGGATATCATTGAACTGCAAAAGTACGAACAGGTTTGGCGTCAACGACTGCAGCCGATACTAGAGAAGGAGCAGATGCTGGAAACGGAGTTTCGGAGCTTAGTACATAGGCTGGTTTGGCATTTCGGACCTCTTGTTTTGGAAGGACGCACAAATCTCTTGAGCAAACAGTTTGACGAATACAGTGCCAGGTTGCTGAGGCAGATACAGCAGATGAAAAAATCAAAAAGCCCAGAGGTTATGGTTAAAATCAGAGAAATTTCACATATGCTGGATTTAGTGGAGGGATTGCGCAGATGGCAGTAAGCGTTGGTTTCGTTGCCCAGTTAATCGAAAAAATAGCTCCAAAATCCTGGGCTGAGGAGTGGGATAATGTTGGATTACTTGTCGGAAGTGGTTCAAAAACAATTGAGCGCATTCTGATTACCTTAGATGGGACATTAGAAGTAGTCGAAGAAGCGAAAAGTTTTGGAGCCCAGCTCATTGTGGCACATCACCCCATTATTTTTCGTCCTCTGAAAAACCTAAGGGCGGATAACCCTGCTGCCCAGGTTCCTCTACGTCTTTTGCAGCATGATATCGGATATTATGCCGCCCACACGAACCTGGATCAGTCTATACTTTCCTCAAGCCGGGTTCTAGGGGAATTACTGGGACTGGAAAAGATGGAACCCTTGGAGCGCGTGTATAACGTAAATCCAACACCTAATGAGGAAGAACGGGGCTATGGGGTGTGCGGATATTTGACCAGGCCAGAAAGGTTAGGGTTTTTATGGAGAAACTTTTTAGATCGTTTAAATTCTTCAGGGGTCTATTCCAATAACTATGAATTAACCGGAGTTCGTCTGGCTGGATCTTTAGACAAGGAAGTAAGGAAAGTAGCCATTGTCAATGGGAGCGGAGCGCGATTTGTACCGAAGGCGTTATTTAAGGGGGCAGATTTTCTTATTACAGGCGACGTTGATCATCATGCTGTCCTCGATGCCCTTGAAGGAGATATGGCTGTCGGTGATCTAGGGCATTTCTTAAGCGAGGCCCCGATGCTCCGAGCAGCTTATGACTATTTAATGAAAGAAAAATCTCTTCAGGGTCTGGAGATACGAGTAAGTTCGGCTAATCGTTCGCCCTGGCTATAAATCAAGATCCCTTATAGAGAGCTGATCTCTATAGGGGATTTTAAGGTTGGCAAGAATACCGATTTAGCTTGTGAAAGAAATAATTACCACTTGACATTGATTGTGAAATATATTACTATATAGTTGCAAGGAATAGTCAGACAATAGAGCCCTTCTAAGTAAATATTAAAGGTCTGTTTAGAAGATTTATTGATCCTTCGATAAAATTGGATTTGAAAGGAGAAATTTGTAATGATGAATCGAGTTGAAATTCTGAGACTTCAACGTGAAAAGGTATTAGCCAATATTTTAACGGATAATGCTAATCGTGCTAAATGGTTAACCGAGCTGATGGATATTGATGATGAGATAGAAGAAATGGCAAAAGAGAAACTCAAAGTTAATTAGCTAATAATATCCATTTGACCAAAGTCTGTTTTTTTAGTATGATATCTAAGCGAAGCCAACCAGATGATCGCGGGGGCATGGACCGAAAGGTCGCTTCTGAGGAAAGTCCGAGCTCCATAGGGCAAGGTGCTGGGTAACGCCCAGTGGGGGAAACCCTAAGGAAAGTGCAACAGAGATATACCGCCTAGCAGATGCCAGTTATCAGAGGCCAGAGGTCAGAACTGGTAGGTTCTAATTCCGGCTTCCGGCTTCTGATAACTGGCGTCTGAGTAGGTAAGGGTGGAAAGGCGAGGTAAGAGCTCACCGGCAGTCAGGTGACTGGCTGGCCATGTAAACCCCACCTGGAGCAAGACTGAATAGGGGAACTATGAACGGCCCGTTTTTGTTCCCGGGTAAGGTCGCTAGAGGCTGTCGGTAACGGCAGTTCGAGATAGATGATCATCACCTCCATGCGGAGGGACAGAACTCGGCTTATAGGTTGACTTCGCCTATCGCTACATAATCAAAGATAATACAATATTAGAAAGAGCAACCTTAGGGGTGCTCTCTTTTTAATATGAGAAAACATGAGTTTTGGGGTACCTTAAAGTAACCCTTTCCTTGATTTCCCGCACATTTCTCGATTGCCTGAGTAGGTGTCAGTCAGTAAATCCTAAGTTTTTAGGATAGTTTGTTTAAGCTTGGTATTTAGTTTTTCTCATGATTTCGTATGAAAGATTGGATATCATGAACGTAATTGAGGCAGCTCCCCCTGATGGGACTGCCTCTTTTGGTAATCTAAGTTATGATTGATTGTTCATTCATTGACAAAGGCGCAAAAATGGTTTATTGATATAACTTCACAATTTCTTGAAGCTTTAAGGCTAAGCCTAATTTTCCTTCCACCTTTAAGCTTCCCGTCATAAATGCCATCGTAGTATTGAGCTTGTCGTTAAGTAACTTGGAGAAGTTTTTCTCATTAAGGATTAGTGTGACTTCTGCATCTGGATTAGCCCCCTCGGCGATATCCACATGGCCAGCCTTAAAGATAATTTGTAAGGCTCCGCTTTCCTCCAAATTAATTTGGAAGACGCGGTCTTTTTCGGAAGCAATACGTTCAGGATTGGCATTCATTTTTGCTACAAGTTCTTGTAACTCAGCTCTGACAGACATAATCTTTCCCTCCTTCTTCTTTTTAAATATTAAATCTGAAAGTACGTTCCAGAAAAATATACCATAATATTTTAATATTTCAAACAAATATTTTAGTATTTGACTTCGCTAAGAATTATTATAAAATAACAATTGGTATTCCGATTTTGTCTGTCAAACCTATACAAGCGCCGATAACATTTTCAGGAACAAGCAGTCGGAGCGGAGCAATTGAACGAGGAATCTAGTGATAAACGTTGAAGTTTAGGTATTATCAGAATGCGGAGGGCGTCGTGTTAAAAGATCTTTTTTTAAACGTAACCACCATTATTGCTGTGGTTAGCATAGGAAATCAGATTCTCATCAATCAGGATATAACCCCTTCTTCTCCCTTGAAATTAAGGGTATTCTTTGGTTCGATGGCGGGTTTATTAGGAATATTGTTAATGCTCAACAGTGTTGAAGTTATGCCAGGGATTATTCTAGACTTCCGTAACATCGCTACAATTCTATCGGCAGTATACTGTGGCTTTGCATCTGCTCTAATCACAGGTTTAATAATTGCTGTTTTTCGCTTGTTTTTTTATGGGTTAACCTATTCTTCAGTGGTATCTGCCATGGCCGCCATTGTAATTGGAATTGGTTGTGCCTTTATTACCAAATGCAAAGCCGGTACTTTGAAAAAATGGATAATTATGAGTCTATTCGTCCTTGTCACGCCTAGTATTTCTATGGCTATGATAATTAATGACCTGGCGCTCTTAATCAGATCAATCTCGATCTATTGGACAGGCATCTCTTTGGTTTCAGTCCTTCTTTATCTTTATGTGCGTTATCTGGATCTATCAAGATTCCTCTATAGAAAGTATCAAATCGATTCGGCAAAGGACCATCGCACAGGATTAAATAATGTGAGACAATTTGATAATGAATTGAATAAGATCATCCGTAATATAGCTGAAGACAGTTTAATTGCCTTGCTGTTTATGGATATTGACTTCTTTAAGAAAATCAATGATACCTATGGGCATCAAAATGGAGATAAGATTCTTGAAGATCTAGGCAAAATCTTGTTAAGCGCCTGCAGTCATTCGGATATCGTATCCCGTAACGGCGGAGATGAGTTTTCCGTATTAATGACGGATTGCCCCGGTGATAAAGTGCTGGAAGTAGCGGAGCGGATCAGGGTGAAGGTGCAAGATCATAGCTTCTACTTAATCGACGGGCAAGTTATCAACATCACAGTCTCAATTGGAATTGCTGTTTACCCGGATACAGTCAACGATATTAATTTGATTGTCGAGAAAGCAGATTTAGCATTATACGAGGCCAAACGGGCTGGCAGAAATCGAGTATATCTATCGGAAAGTAAACCCTAAATAACAGCCATAATTTATACTTCCACGATCTATAAAGCCGATGACAACAAACATGTCATCGGCTTAATTAATTTTCAAGGAAATTAGGGCAGTGAACAATAAATTACCGTAAAGTTATATATGGAAATAACTATAACGTGATATAATTAATTACTGAACTGTTCATTAAAAGCAGATAACACTATTTGAGGGGGAGATTATTAATGGAGAACAGAGAGTTATGGGAACGTTTGAACATGGATTTAGAGAAACACGATGAGTTCTTAGCTCCGGTGCCGCAGATCTTTACTGAACTTTTCTTAAACAGGGAAAATCGTCCGGCCGGGATGAGCTATTTTGACGCTGTGGTTGGAGATGTCCATGGTATTCGGGTCCATGAACTTTATGCAATGAGAGAAGCCGGAGCAAAAGTATTCTCGACGTTTTGTGTTTATGTTCCCGAAGAAATCGTGGTAGCGACAGGGAGTGCCAGTATCGGCTTATGTGCCGGTGCCCAGTTTACGGTTCCTTCGGGGGAAAAAGTACTGCCGCGCAACCTATGTCCGCTGATAAAGTCAACAATGGGCTTTAAATTAGACCGGATTTGCCCCTATTTTCAAATTTCTGATTGGGTCATTGGGGAGACGACCTGTGATGGTAAGAAGAAGGCCTGGGAGATTTTAAATGAACATATTCCAACCTATGTTATGGATCTCCCTCAAAAGAAAGATGCAAAGGATGCTCGTCTTTGGGAAGAAGAAGTACGGGAATTTGCCTCCTTCATTGAACGTGAGACCAAAGTGAAATTAACCGATGAAAATCTTGCCCAAGGTATTGAAAAGATTAACCATAAGCGTCAAGCGCTGCAACGGCTGGCGGATCTAAGAAAACATAACCCAGCGCCTATTCACGGTTTAGATGTCCTCTTAATCAATCAGCTTTCCTTTTTTGATGATCCTGTCCGTTTTGCTGCTCAAGTCAATGCGCTCTGTGACGAGCTTGATGAGCGGGTCAAGGAGGGGAAGGGGGCAGTTCCTGCCGATGCACCACGGATTCTCGTGACAGGAACCCCTCAGCCTCTTCCGGCCTGGAAACTTCATGCCTTAATCGAGCAAGCCGGGGCAGTCGTGGTCGGAGAGGAAACCTGTACTGGGGAACGCTATTATAAGGACATGACGGAGCCTGCCGATAACCTTGAGGATATGCTTGCCAATATTGCTAAGCGTCCTTTAAAGGTCAATTGTGCATGTTTCACACCGAATCAAGGACGCTTGGAGGATATCACCAGCATGGCTAAAAACCTAAAGGCAGATGCTGTGATCGATTTTAACCTTCAGTTCTGTCAGTCCTATGGGATAGAAGGCTATTTCGTCGCTAAAGAGATGGAAAAACAAGAGATTCCTTTCCTGCGCCTGGAAAGCGACTTTTCGGAAGAAGATCAAGGTCAGCTCCTGACTCGGATTGAGGCCCTCTTAGAGATGATTCGTGCATGAAGCGAGCAGGGTTAGACCTGGGTTCGGTTAATACGAAATTAGTGGTGTTGGATCAAGAGCAGCAAGTATACCGCAAAGTGGTACCTTCCCGTTTCGATTCCGTCCAAGCAGGTATCGCTCTCTTAAAAGAATATACTGAAAAATTCGGAGAAAAGCCCGGGAAACTAGTAGTGACAGGGTATGGTCGTGTCAACTTTCCGGAAGGGCGAGTCATTACGGAAATCACCTGTCAGGGAAGAGGGTGTCATGCTCATTTCCCAAAGTATGCTTATATTCTCGATTTGGGAGGGCAAGACGCCAAAGTTATTAAAAAAAATGCAGACGGAAAAATCATTCAGTTTATCATGAATGACAAGTGTGCTGCCGGAACCGGTCGTTTTTTAGATGTTATTCTTAAAGGGCTTGATCTAACCCCGCAGGAATTGAATTCAGCGGCAGAAGCCAAGCCCATGCCTATTAATTCTATGTGTACAGTGTTTGCTGAATCAGAGGTCATTACCATGCTGGCCAAAGGGATTCCAAAGCCGGAGGTGGTGGCGGGCCTTTTTAAAAGCACTGCCAAACGTTTAACTAATTTTGTTGAGTCTGTCGGGCATCCTGAGCATTTGATTTTCACAGGTGGCGGCGCTCATTATACCCTCCTTGTTCGATTCCTCGAACAAGAGTTGAAGGGGAGTGTCGTGATCCCGCCTGAACCCGAATTAACAGCTGCCTTAGGTGCAGCGCTGTTCGCGTAGAAGAAAGCGAAACAAAGCCGAAGCTGATGAACCTCCTATAGAAGGTTGTCATCAGCTTCTTTATGCTTTTCCATGATTGATTTATTCCATCATCTGATTAAAAATAAAGTGTTTTTTAGCTGGTATAAATGATGGTTTTATTGAGAAAACTTAATTGATACCTAAATTTTAGAGTTTAAAGTTCAAGGAGTATTGATTTGATGTCGTTATTGTCTGAAGTGCGTCCTTTAGCCATTGCTTTGTTTTCCATCTTATTAGGAGCGACAGGACAGTTTCTGTTTCGTCTGGGTATGGTTGAGTATGGGAATGTTACAGTGACCGGTATCTGGAGACAACTGGGATCCATTATTTTAACCCCCGCAATTTTTATTGGTTTCGCCTGCTTTGGGATAAGTTCTATCCTTTGGCTCGTCGTGATTTCACGTTGGGAGCTCAGCTATGCATATCCGCTCGTCTCTTTAGGATACGTAATCGCTATTTTTTATGGCGTTTTTCTGCTTCACGAAGATCTTACGTTTCCCAAAATCATAGGATGTTTACTGATTTTGGCCGGAATGAGTGTCTTGGGATTTTGGGGTCAAGCTTAATTGTCATAAGAAGGAAGTATCAGAAAATTATATCTTTAATTATGGGAGTTGAAAGCATCCGCTGAATAAGATATGATAATCTAAAGCAAAACTTCATAAGCGTTTTCCAAATGGAACACCCAATATCTTTTTTGGAGTCATATCAGACAAGAAAAAGGGGCGTGTATTGGATGCATTTACAGGATTTCGGACGAGGTGCGCGGATTGAATTATCCAAAATGGCTAAACTACTCGGAATGAAGTTTATCGGTTTTAATCCAACGGCTCAGCAGGTTTCCTTGGAATATAAAGGCAAAGGAGTTACTTATCCACTTGCGGAATTTGTTCAACAATATGAACAACACTGCCCAACGTCGTTTAATTAAAAATTAAGAGGGCTCCGACTCATGATTATGAGTCGGAGCCTTAGTTGTTTGAGGGACTTGAAATTGTCAGGATTGTCAGAACCCCTTTTGATAAAAGAATGAGGACACGGGTTTGAGGCCAAGATGAGCCAGGCCAAAAAGATGTTCTGTGCTGCCGGTAAAGAGAATTCCGCCAGGGCGTAAAGCTTCTGTGAACTTTTTATAGAGCATTTCTTTAGCTTCTTCAGTGAAGTAAATGACGACATTTCGACAGGCTATAAAATCAAAGCCAGTTTGGAAGCGATCGGTTAACAGGTTTTGGTGTTGGAATTGGACGTTTCGTTTCACGGAATCTTTGATTTGATACCCTTTGTCAGATGAGGTAAAATACTTTTGCAAGAATTCCGGTGGTGTGCTTGCAAAATCATTTTGTTTGTAGAGTCCGTCGTTCGCCTGCCGCAGTACATTGACATCGATATCCGTACCCAGTATGCTAAACTTAGTGCTTGGGAAATACTCCATTAAGGTCATCGCTAATGAATAAGGTTCCTGCCCGCCTGAGCATCCCGCGCTCCAAAGTTTCAGCTGAGATTTGCTTTGTATGAGCAGGGGAATAACAGTTTGGCGCAGTGTTTTCCATTGGTTGGTATCCCGAAAGAATTGAGACACATTAATGGTTAAATGTTTGAAGAAGGCATCATATAGAACAGGATCAGCGTTCAGAGCTTTTAGAAACTCCGGATAGGTTGGGTAGCCGTGAGAGTTCATAAAACTGAGGATTCGACGCTGCATTTGATTTTGCTTATAAAACTTAAGATCGAGACCGCTCTTGGGGTGGAACCCTTTCACAAAGTCTTCGTAGGTATTAGATATTGATGTATGGGACAAAGGGGTTACACCTCTTTCCTTGTTAATTAATCATTAAAAAGATAATAAAGTTTTTGTAGCTCCTTAGAAAATGACGTTTTAGTATTGAAGCAAGGAGTTAAAGTTCAGGCAAATAGGTCAACGATCAATCCACGTATTTCGTCAATCTTGGTTAAGACTTCAAGGGGTTTGGCCTGCTGCTCAAGAAGCTGTTTACCAAGTTCATCTAACGCCTGATCGATTTTTCCGATTCGTGCCATTACCTTGGGACGACCCTGATAATCCCAAGAGGTATCTTCCTGCATCTTACGGCTTTGTCCGAAGGTTGAACGAAGAAAGGATTTGACCATGTCCCGGAAATCTTTAAGATCTCGGATAGAGAGGGAATGAGCTAACTTTTTTCCTTGAGTTTCAAGCTTATTGAGAAAGGTTTGGAGTTCAAGGCGCTGGATCTTTTGGGTTTGAGATAAAACGCCGCTGAAATCGCCGCTATGCTCCGGAGTATTTTGAGAGTCGTGGCTGGGTGACAGGGTTTGGGGCGGAGTATTGATACGTAAAGACATTGTTCATTCTCCTCTTAAGAAAGGATTAATCATGCAGACGCGCAGAGCTTTTATCAAAACCATACTGGGTCTGGGTGCCCTCATATTGCCATGGAGTTTTTTGCCGAACCGTTTTGGAGAGGCTGTCAAGGCCAGGCTAGGGCGTCCGCCGGTTAAATTGTTGCTGCCCCAGGTGGCTGAAATGAATAGTGAAATAGATTTAGAAAGCTTACACCGTACTGCCATGGAGGATATCTACATTTTAACCGCCCCTGAGATGCAAGGACGGAGAGCGGGATCTGTCGGGGAGAGCAAAGCCGTAGAGTATTTGGCCGCACAATTAAGTATGCTGGGCTTAAGGCCGATGGGGGACCCTAAAACAGGTTTTATACAGGCGTTTACGATTCCTCCGGTGGTGGAAACCTGGGTCAATGGCCGGCTGACCTTTAAACCAGGGGAAACCAGTAAATTGAGATCTCCATGTGTCAATCTAATCGGAGGCTTAATGGGTGAAAATACTCAAGAAATAATTCTGCTTTCAGCGCATTACGACCACCTGGGAGTTTTCGAGGGAAAGGTTTACCCTGGTGCCAATGATAATGCCTCTGGTGTGGGTTGTATCCTTGATGTCATGAGGCGGATTCTTCGGGAAGCGAAGGTCCCCAAACGCACGATCGTGATTGCTTTTTGGAGTGCTGAGGAAATGGGATTTATAGGGTCTAAGGCCTTCGTCGACTCTCCTTCTTTTTCTCTTCATCAGATCCAAGCAGTTCTGAATGTTGATACGGTAGGAAACGGAATGATCGGAAATTTTGCACTTTGGGCAGACGGAGATAATCTCGCAGTTAAAGCTATTCGTCAAGCTGCCTTAGAATGTGGGGCTAGTGCTCTATTAACTCCCACGGCTGGGCATAATAGCGACTCAATCAGTTTTGCCTCGGCACATATTCCGGCAGTGACCTTAATGGCGAAGGAGTGGCTCTATAAGAATCATACCCGGAAGATACGATCGCGCTGATAAAGACTGAACAGATTAATTTAGCGTCTGAGATAATTTATAGAGCAGTTCATAGTCTGGCCTTCTAAGGGGTTGCCTTCATAGCAGGAGCAAGCGGAGCGGAAATAGGCGTTTGCTGTGGCTCGGTCACGTCATATTTGGAGCGCAGAATTATCAGGTCAATCCGGCGGTTTCTGTCATGCCCCTCGCTAGTATCATTTGAAGCGATGGGCCTGTATTCTCCGTAACCCGCTGCTGAGAGCCGGCCAGGTGCGATTCCTTCGTGCTGTAAGATTTGCACTACGTTCGTGGCACGAATCACGGAAAGCTCCCAATTGCTGGGGAACTGTGCTGTATGGATTGGCAGATTATCCGTATGTCCTTCAACTCGAATTTGGTTAGGTGCTGAGGCGAGAACCGTGGAAATGCTTTGCAGAATTTCCTGAGCTCTCAAGTCAATTTTAGCGGAACCACTGGCAAAAAGTAAGGTTTCCTGAATACTAACGACCAGACCACGTTCTTCCATAGAAGAAACCAGCTTAGCCTGAATTCCGTTATCCGCCGCAAATTTATCAAGTTTGGCCTTAATCCCTTTGATGCTCATGTTTTCAGCGTCGGTATTTCCTTGACCGGCGTATTTATTTTCTCCATCCGTCTCTTGGTCGGCATTAACCGTGTTGCTGGGATCCGTTCCCTTTCCAGGAACAGTGGTCGTAGAGGAAGGGGTTCCGGATTGAAAGAGGGAGGGTCCGACTGGGCTTGTTGCCATCTCTATCCTAGCGGGAGTGCCTCCGCCGAGGGCCTTGTTGAGAGATTCTGCGATAGCCTGGAATCGTTCGGCGTCTACTTTACTCATAGAATAAAGAACGACAAAGAAAATCATAAGCAGGGTAATCAGATCAGAATAGGTAAGAAGCCAACGTTCGCTATTTTCTTTTTCTGCTTCATGCTCGCGTTTTCTACTCATCGGCTTTCACTCACAGCGGATCGGCCCAGTTCAGCTAATCTTTCTTCAGAAGGAAGCATAGTGCCAACATGGGTTTTCAATTTTTCTTTCAGAATAGAAGGATTTTCACCGGCTTGAATGGAGAGAATTCCGTCCAGGACCATCTCCATGGCCGCCACCTCTGCTCTGTCCTTCATTTTAAGCTTTGAGGCGATGGGCAGCAGGATAAGGTTTGCTGTACCCACCCCGTAAAGGGTGGCGATGAAAGCGGCGGCAATCGAGTGAGAGAGCGCTTCAGGATCGGAAAGGTTGCCTAATACCATGATCAGGCCCATAACCGTTCCAAGTATTCCCATAGTAGGACAATATCCTCCGGCAGCCTCGAACACTGCGATTCCAACTCTATGCCGTTTCTCAAGGACAGCGATATTGGATTCCATGATTTCCCGGGTGATTTCCGGGTCGGTTCCGTCAATGACGAGCTGCAGGCCTTGCTTCGTAAAGCGATCGGTGACGGTTTCAAGCTCTTGTTCCAGACTGAGTAAACCTTCGCGTCGTGCTTTTTCGGCAAATCGTATCAAAGTCTCGTAAGCCTCCTCGATTCCGAAGGATCGGGAGGTGAACGCAAGTTTAACCCATTTGGGAAGGTTCTTAAGGTCGTAAAGTGGAAAGCTGATCATTACCGCTCCGGCGGTTCCGCCAAAAACGATTAAGGCTGCCGATAATCCTCCCAGGGAGCTGACGGTTCCCCCTTCTAAAATATAGCCGAGGATCAGTAAACCGAATCCTGCGATAAGGCCAATGATAGTCGATAAATCCATGCGTCTTTTGCCACAATGACTAAATTAGCGTAACTTGCCAGATAAAGAGATGTGGCTTACCTCCCTTGCTAGTTTATGCGGTATTTTTAGCAACATTCTTAATAGAGAGGGTCTTGAAATTAAAGAACTAATTATAAACCCTCCTTTGTTTCTATCGTCAAATTTCGTGCTAAACTTTAGCCCCATAGAACTTATTATAACAGGAAACCGGGAGAGTGACTTCTATAATTCTTGCTTCACGAAGACATATATCGATATACTTATGAGTTTCACTTCAAAAACCTCAACAGTGCCAGACGTTTCACAGAGTTTCGACCGGCTTAAGCAACGTTTTCCGGATTGGGAGTAAATCTTAGCTGAGCCCCGGTTAACAAGAAGCAGGCCTTGGAGTGAGATATCTCACTCCAAGGCCTGCTTCTTGTTAACTAGCCTTCGTCAACCGATGACATATCCTCAAATAGTCGGAGTTGTTTCCCGTTGTGTGAGGGTCAGATCCCGGATTAGACTCGGATTATTGTATCTTAAACTTAGAGATCAGATTTAATAGATTCTGCGAGTATTCGTTTGACAGGGCGGCCTGCCCTAGCAGTTCATTTGATTTTTCAGTTACTAATAGTGTACTCTGGGCAATGTTAGTCGTTCCTGAGGCGCCTTCATTAGTTGCTGAAGCTATGGCCTCGATGACTTTCAGCATTCCCTTGATAGATTCCTGGAGTTCTTCAGCCGTTGAGCGAAAATCAGAAACCAATCCATCCATTTGCTGGGAATTATCGGCATATTCGTCTGAAGCGTTAAGCATGAGGTTATAATTAGTTGCGACATTCGTGGTCATAAATTCTAATAGTTGAGCTGAGTTTGTTGACAGATTATCCACTGAATGGGTTACAACTTTAATAATGCTCTGGATCTCGCCTACTGCATCTTTTGAGTTCTCGGCGAGTTTACGGATCTCATCGGCCACGACAGCGAAACCACGGCCCGCTTCACCAGCTCTTGCGGCTTCGATTGCGGCATTTAGAGCTAATAGATTTGTCTCACTTGCAATTTGGAGAATCGCATCGGCTAACTGATTGATTTGGGTTACTGCTTTGGACTCATCCAAGGCTTTGTCCAGGTTTTCCTTAGCTTGATTTAAGAGAATTGTACTATCTTGTATCGTTGAAGTCAGATCCCCTTTTAAGGAAAGCGCACGCTGTCGGATGTCTTTGACTACCGCTTCTCCTTCTTGAGCTTTAGATGCTATTGATTCAGCCGCCGTCAAAATTTCTATGGCTGAAGCATTCATTTCTTGGGTTGAAGCTGCTGTTTCCTCCATACCCGCCGACATCTCTTCTGTGGTAGAGGAGACTCCTTCCAACTGCTCATTTAACAAGGTCATATGGGTTCCAACCGTATTGGCGGATTGGGCAACGTTATCGGATTCCTTTTTAACACCGTTTATAAAATCTCTGATTTGGGCCGACATTTCATTAAGAGTACCAGCTAAAATAGCGATTTCGTCGTTTGAATCCAGTTCTACCGTCTGGAAACTTATCTGCCCGTTTTCATCTTTTGCAAAAGCCTTTACCAGTTTGTGAATAGGTTGGGATATTTTTCTCCCTAAAATTGACCCCGTTATACTTAAGGCTATGATTGATATAATGACAAAAGTGACAACAGCAATGATATTGTTCCTGAGGTTATTGTTTAGTTCCGCCTGTTTTTTCTCAACAATAGTATCAATACTGTCAACATAATTACCTGTACTAATGACCCAATTCCATTGAGGGAACAGCTTGGAATAAGCAATTTTGGTCGTTAATTTTCCCGTGCCGACATCTTCAGGTTTTTCCCACTCATAGGTGGTATAGCCATTATTTTTTTGATCTCGGGCAGCGCTGACAACCTCTTTGATCAATTCGACTCCATTGGGATCGGTCAAAGCGATCCTATTGCTGCCTTCTTGGGCGGGCAGCATAGGATGGGCGACCAGTATACCGTTTGTATTATCGATCCAAAAATATCCGTCGTTACTATACCGCAAATTCTTAATCGCTTTTTTAGCCAGGTCCTGGGCTTGCTGCTCGGTCATTTCACCTTCTTGATAAGCAGAATAACAGGTCGCCACTACCCCTACAGCTGTCTCCACTTCATTCTTTATCATTGCATTATAATCATCTATTAGTAGTGTTTGAATGTTTAAGACCTCTGTTGTATTCAGTTGGGTCAGATTGTAGATACCGTATCCGCCAGATAATATTATAAAAAACGATGATGTAATTAGGAAGGCGAATAATATTTTATACTTGATTTTACGCATGTTTCCCCCCCCATATTAAATATTTCACATATGATATTAAATATCTTACAACATTTGGGGCAGAATGTACATTAAAATAATAATAATAGTTTGTAAAGTATATGTTAAATTTTATAATCGTTATAGCTTGTGGCTTGCTTTTAGGTGGGGAAAGACTAGAGTGATTATCTATAACCGAAGAGATTCCGGTTTAACCAAGGTTATAGGATTGGATGCGGAACATAGAATAATCCCTGAAACCCTATACTGCAGGTTTCAGGGATTAATAGCTTATGATCCCATGAGAAGTACTAATAAGAACAATGATAATATTTGACAACAGAGATAGGTAAGATTATGGTAAAAGTAAGAATGAAAGATGAATAAGTAAGAGGGTTAATAAATGAGTATAAATAATTTTTCCGACGATCAAGCACCCGGTGTAGTAAAGGCTACGAGCAGAATATCCAGCCGTGGGCAAATAGTTATCCCTATAGAAATTCGAAAAAAACTAGGTATTGGTGAGGGAGATCACTTGACCTTTATTGCTGAAAAAAACGGTGAAGTTAAGGTTGAAGCGGTTAAGAGCCAACGTATTACGGAACTATTTGGTATTCTAAAAACACATAAGTCATTTAAACCAGTTGATGAAATCAGGAAAGAAGCGTATGAGAAGATGGCGCAACAAGAGTTACAGGATGGGGAGGAAGGATAGTTGGCGAGGAAGCTTTGGTTAGACACTAATGTAATCATCTGAATTATTACAGGTGATCCCAAAGAGTTGGCAAGAGAGGCTGAAGATATGATTCAAAAAGTTGAAACGGGTGAGTTAGTTTTGCGCTTGTCTGCCATAGTTGTGGCCGAGTGTTGTTGGGTATTAGAGTCTTTTTACGAAGCACATCCAACAGACATCTCAGATGCTTTGTTAAAATTCACCAATGCAATTGGCGTTGAAACTGAGGAAAAACTTGTTGTACAGCAGGCACTTCTTGATTTTTCCGTTAAAAAGGCAGATTTTGTGGATGCTTATATTGCGGCACATGCAAAAGCCAACCCCCCGAGGATGTGGTTACGTGGGATAAGCATTATAAACGTTTAGATATTAGTCATGACAGACCAAGAAGTTGGTAGTATTCCCCATCAAGTACGGACCTAGTCAGCTAGGTCTACTTTGATTTTATAGATTGTTTATTCGATCCGGGTCATGGGTTACTAGTCTCCGGCAAGCAATGGCATGTCCCTGAATAGTCACCCCCCAAAGACGAAAAGTTTCTCTTTAGTTTTAATGAGTTATCTTCGATATAGAGAATAAGACTATGATTTTGGAGTGAGCGATATGAAAATAGATGGGACATCTATGTCTCCTCTGGGGAGCGTTCAGGCGTCCAGTCGTTTGAAACAAGCAGAGAAGAAAACGGCAATTTCCGGAGCAGATAAGATAGCCGTTTCGGATAAAGCACAAGTTTATCAGGCTTTACTGCAGAAAGCCAAAGAGATATCGTCTGTCCGTGAGGAAAAGGTAAATGCCCTCACTGAACAGATCCAACGGGGAGAGTTTAAAGTAGACGCACAAAGGATAGCCGATAAGTTATTTACGGTATGTCAGAACGATTAAAGAACCATAATCCATCCATCTCAGAGGGGGGAGATATCCGTGTCTGAAGCCTTTCAGCAGTTAAATCAAAATTTGAGACAACAGGTTCAGCTTTACAACGAACTCCTAATCCTTGAAAGACACAAACGTCTGGCCTTGGTTGAAAATAATCTTCAAGAGATTGAAGCAACAACAACTCAGGAAGAAGCGTTTATTATAAACGTCAACCGCCTGGAAAAGGAACGCCTCTTGTGGGCTGAAGAAATCGGACATGAGCTTGGGAAACAGCCCGAAGATCTCACTCTGGCGGAATTGGCCGATCATTATCCCGCTTTGGTTGAGGTTAGCCGTGACCTCGATCAGGTTGTCGGCCAGTTACAAGAGATTCATAAGACCAACTCCCAGCTTCTGCAACAGGCCATGAAGATTGTCGATTTTACAGTAGGTCTGTTGACGCACCAAGCGAGCAACACTTATACATATCCGGGCCAGAAAGAAAGTGAGGATAATAAAAAACGGCATCTGATGGATTGGAGGATTTAAGATATGAGTTCCACTTTTGGTGGTTTAAATATATTGTCCCGCAGCTTATATACTCAGCAGGCTGCACTGAATACTGTCGGGCATAATATTGCGAATGCCGGTACGGAAGGTTATTCCCGGCAGAGAGTCAATATGGCTACCCTGACACCGACAGGAGAAGTCTATGGCAGCCGCGGCCTGAATCAGGCAGGTGCCGGGGTTACTGTAAGTTCCATAATAAGAGCAAGGGATGCCTTTACGGATCGGCAATTGTGGCAGGAATCATCGACCTTAGGCTATAGTCAAACAAGCAGCGAGTCATTAATCAGAATAGAAGATATCTTTAGTGAACCTTCAGATACGGGTGTTCAGACAGTACTTAACCAATTCTGGACATCTTTGCAGACACTCGCCACAAATGCTTCCGACTCGGGAGCCCGTACCGCAGTAGCCCAACGGGGAGTAGCCGTCGTGAATGCAATTGAGCATGCTGCCCGGCAGCTAAAGGACACGGTCGAAAACATTAACTCCTCGATTGCTTTGGACGTTAGAAATATTAATCAAATTACTTCGAGTATTAATACACTTAATCAGCAAATCGCCTTCACGGAGTTCGGGGGGAATGACCACGCCAATGATTTGCGTGACTCCAGGGATTTGCTGGTTGATCAATTATCGAAGTTTATTAATATTACAGTACAGGAAGATAGTGCGGGAAAATATATAATCAAGACAGGAGAGCCGGGGAGTTTAATAACTTTAGTAGATAACTCCGGCCATACCGAGTTGAGTACCGAGACGACCCTTGACCCAACCTTTGGGTATGAAGTGACGAAAGTGACCACTGCCATAGGTTCGAAACCCGTGGATTTCACGAACGGCGAAGTTAAGTCATTGCTTGACTCACGGGATTCATCATCAACGGGGATTTTCGCTTATATGACAAACCTGGACAAGGTCAGCCAGTTCTTGCTGCAGGACTTTAATGAAGTACACAAGGCCGGCTTTGGTACGGACAATGTCTCGGGGCGCAATTTCTTTGGCGATAGCTTTGGAGCTGTCATTGATAAGGATTATTCGGGTGCAGACGCACTGACCAATGGTCAGTGGATTAACGCCCTAACGGTAAATCCGGACATCACGGCTTCGGCCGGCGGGCTGGCAATTATCGCCGCTAAAACCGCGCTGAATGAAATTGCGGTTACAGCGGGTGCGGAGAATACCGGCGATGGGGTTCCAGCGGTATCAACTACGGGTATTTATAATGGAGGGACTACTCCGACAGCTGTAATGGTCAAGGTCGATTCGGTTGATGGCTCGGATGTCGACGGCATCACTTACTCCATCGACGGCGGAACTACTTGGTATCCGGCTGGGACCGGGTCAAGCCCATATTCTTTGACCATAAAAGGCCTGACGGTTAACATAGATACCGCCGCCCTGACTACTCCGGCTGTGGGCAATACTTACAACTTTACCTTGTCAGCCGGCAACAACGCCAGTGGGGATAATGCCCTATTGCTTGGCAACTGTCTGAAAACAGATACTTCACTCGTCCTGGGCGGTATTTCCCTGGATGCGTTTTATACCTCGATGATTGGTACTTTAGGAATCCAATCCCAAGATGCCCAGCGCCTGAACATTAATCAGCAAACCGTAATTGACCATCTGATTAACCTTAGGGCGTCTGTCTCCGGTGTGAATATGGATGAAGAAATGACGGACATGATCCGATTCCAAAAGGCCTATAATGCATCGGCCAGGGTCTTGACGGCCATGGATGAAATGCTGGATAAATTGATTAATGGGACCGGCATAGTGGGACGATAGGAGGTAACCAATGAGAATCACTAATAATACAATGATATACAACTTTTTGAGCAGCCTTAACAAATCTCTGGAAAAGGCTAATAAGATACAGGGACAACTGGCGGACGGCAGAGCACTGCATTCCCCTTCGGATGATCCTATTAAAGTAGTCCGAAGTTTGCGTTTTAGTACCAGTTTGGAGTTAAACAAACAATATGCCCAGAATGCCCAGGATGCGCTAAGTTGGATGACGACTTCAGATGATCATATGCAAGACTTAAGCGCCATTATGATCAGTATCAAGGAGCAGGTTACCCAGGCCAGCAACGGTACGAATCCTGAATCTGCCGTCCAAACGATTGGGGATGCCGTTGACAATCTGATTAACCAGATGATCAATATTGGCAACTCCCAGCTGGGGGGGCGCTATATCTTTGCCGGACAGAATGATAAGTCCACGCCATTTATCCGTAATGGAGATACTATTACTTATAATGGTGATAATCAAAAGATTTCCATGCCCATTCACCCGGGAATCGCAAATTCGTCTCAGGATAGCGTGAACCGCACGGGAGAGGACGTTTTTGGGCCTGATCTTAAAATTTTAAAGGACCTTATCGATATAAAAAATCACCTGAAATCCGGAACAAAGGAAGATCAGGAATGGCTTTCCAAGACCGGCCTGGCTAATATCGAGGATGGTCATACCAAAATGCTGCAGTCCCACACTGAATTAGGAACCCGCATGTCGATGTACGAGATGGCTAAAGGTATGTTGGAAGATAACTATACAATTATTGCGGGGGATCAAGCCGAGAATGACTCTATAGATATTGCCATGGGTATCATTGATTATAAAAATGCTGAAAATGTCTATAAAACAGCACTTCAAGTCGGTGCCAGGATTATGCCCATGTCTTTAGTGGATTTTCTTAGATAATAGTGTCTGATTGGAAGGGAGACACTTCTATGCTCCGAATCAATATTTCTACCCAGCCCTTTCGGGCGGATTACACCATTAATAATGCTAAGTTGAACCTCCAGACCACCCGGCCTGAGGTGCAAATTGAGACGACGCCGGCGACAGTAGAGATCCGCCAGCCCCAAGGGGAACTGACAATCGACCAGACTCCCTGCCGTTATTCCATAGGGCTCAAGAATATCGCTGACTTTGTCCGGGACAATGCGGCACTGGGCAGGCAGACTGCTCTGGAAACTATCGGCCGAATTGCCCAGGAAGGAGATCAACTGGCTCGGACCCAGAGTAAAACGAATGCCATCGCTGACATATCCGCCAGTTCCGCTGCTGGGAAAGCTCTGGATATTACTTATGCCCATATCGCATCACCGGAGATTCATTTTCAGGCAAATCCTGTTCAATTCAGTCCCAAGGAAGGAAATGTGGATTTCACCCCCCGCCCCGGCACTGTTCAAGGGGATTACCAGCCCGGCAGTGTGGATATTCGGATCACACAGTATCCTAGTGTTGAGATATCAACGGTGGATGTTAAGGTATAGAAAGAGGGGTAGGAAATGGATAAGCTCCCCCAAGGAGGCAATACTATGAATATAAAGTCCACGAGATTCGGAGAATTGGAAGTGACTGAAGAGCTGCTATTCAAATTCCCCCATGGAATCCCGGGCTTTCCTGAGGAAAAGACCTTTATTTTTATACCCCTTGACGAAAAAAGCCCTTTTGCGTACCTCCAGTCTGCAACAGAAGCTAATTTAACCTTTTTGTTAGTTGATCCCTTTGCTTTCTTTAGAGGTTATGAATTTAATCTGGATGATGAAATTGCTAAGGAATTGGGCTTGTCGGAGCAAAATCTGCCTCAGGTGTTTCTGATCGCTAATTCAAAGGACAATTTGGCGGATATGACGGTGAACCTATTGGCCCCTCTCGTTATTAATGGACTCAATCGTACCGGGAGGCAGGTTATCTTAGACAACCCGGACTATTCCATCTGTCATAAACTATTTCCTGACGGCTTGCCTAAAGAAGCAGTCAAAGGGGGAACGTGATATGTTGGCACTTACCCGCAAAGCCGGCGAGCGAATTGTCATCAACGACAATATCGTAGTGACGGTGGTCAGCATAAAAGGAGATAACATCCGCCTGACCATTGAGGCACCTAAAGAAATCAAGATTTATCGGGGAGAGATTTTCGATGCCATCGCGGCAGAAAATAAGCAAGCAGCCGTTGCCAATAACTTAACTGAGCTGGATAGATTAAAGGCATTACATATCAAGAAGTAAGAGCATGGTGCATCTTACTTCTTTATTTAATACTACCAGACTTTCATGCCGCTCAGACTGCACCACTGATGAATAAGTATAAATTGATTAAAGTTCTTGTATAAAGAGCATAGAATTGATAATGTGGGACTTTTAAAAGAAGTGACAGCGGGGGAATATAACGGCGGCATAACTAAGGGTCCTGGAAAGAATTATTCTGTCCAAGACCCTTAATTATGCGGTGGATGAATCGGGTGCGGAGATATCGAATCTAGATGAGGCACGGCCCTATTTTATCCATTCTTCACGGGAGTGTATCCTTGATTGAGAACCTCATTGTAATAGTCAAATACCTTATCTTGAAGTTCTGCTACACAATCCGGGCAAACACAGTGGCAAACCTTCTCCGAACCTTCCTCTTCCAGGAGCGGCGCCATTGAACAAAAGGCATATACTTCAGTACTTTTGCCACACACAATACAAGTTTCACAAGGAACGTCCGGTTCCAGGTTTTTTTCTATATGTTCAACACAATTTGGACAAACGCTATAGCATACTTTCTTTTCCTCACTGCCATGTTTTTTAATTTTGCAAAAAGCATGGACGTTTACAGTTGAGCCGCAGTAAATACAATTTTCACCGATAACATTTTCCTTATCGACCGTAGCCAAGATAAAAACCTCCTATTCAACTCGCTATTTTTGAAAAAAAGAAATTACCCCGTAAACCACAAATAATAAAAACAGCTATACTGCGCAGCCTAGCCCGGGTCTCACCTATATCATCTAGATTTAGTTTATTTTACTTGTATTTTAAACATTTGACAATGCCAATCTTCGGACCCCGGGGCTAACTTAGTCAGTTCATTCAGTCTTGTCCTTATTTTGTCATAAATACCCTTAGATAAAGGTAACCCCTGCCGAACAAGGTGCATAAGATAAGAAGACAGGCCAAGGGTTGGCCTATTAAAACCCAGAATAAGGGAGGATTTATCCATGCCCATTATTTCGTCAGGGATAGAAACCGAGATGGTTGTCCGTTATCAGACCGGTACGACTGCCGCCGGCTCCCCGGTATTCCGGCAAAAAGCCTTTTCCGGGCTGAAGATGGACGTGTCCGATGAGGATCTTTATGAAGCAGCAACCACATTATTTGCTTTGCTGGAATATCCCTTGGTATTCGTTACCCGAAATAACCGCTTTGACCTGATCGAAGAATAGATCCCTATTCAATATAATCATAAACGAGAGGAGGGATCAGGATGGTAACTACTCAGCAGAAAACCCTTCGGCTGACCTTTGCTACAACGCTGGGCAGCACATTTACGCTTACCCTGCCGTCGCCAAGGGCAGACCTAACCGCCGCGGAAGCTGAAGCCGCTATGGAACTGATTATTGCCAAAAATATGTTTTTCACCACCGGCGGTGAATTGATCGGGAAAAAAGATATCAAAATCACGGATTCAACAACCACCGATTTATATGATCCGCCACAGTATTAAAAACCCAACAGAGAGGGAAATGCACAGCCTGCCGATGGCAGTCGGTTTTGCGGCCCAAGGGCCGCTCTTATGGATAAAAACCCGACCATGGTATTTCAAATTCGGAATCGATTCCGAATTTGAGCTATACCCAGACGATTATCTTCCTGGGAAAAGTGAGGTAAGCGGGCTGATCTGGAAACTAGCGGAGAGACTGTAAGGCCCGAGGGCGCTGGTAAGATTATAGGCTAATAGACGGATTCTCAAGTAAAATAGAAATAATAAGCAGGCGAATGGGCTGCATCGCCGAAAAAGAGTGATTTTGGGCTAAAGTAAGATGGTTTAAATGCCGATATAATTAGTGAGGTGCTACTGACACTTTTGTCTCGACCGGCCGGTAGGTAAAAGGGGTCAGTTGCTACCAATCAATTAAACGTACGGGCAAGGATGCCTGGCGTATAAATCAAGGAGGAAAAGAATATGATTATCAGTCACAACATCGCGGCACTTAACACGTATCGTCAGTTGAGCAGCAACAGCACACAGACCAGTAAGGCGTTGGAGAAATTATCATCCGGTCTGCGTATTAACAAAGCCGGTGACGATGCTGCCGGTCTGGCTATCTCGGAAAAGATGCGTGCTCAGATCCGTGGTTTGGATCAGGCTGCACGTAATTCTCAAGATGGTATTTCTATGATTCAAACTGCCGAGGGTGGTCTTAACGAAACTCATTCCATCCTGCAACGGATGCGGGAATTGGCAGACCAGGCAGCCAACGACACCAACGTAGGTGTTGATCGTAATGAAATCCAAAAGGAAATAAACCAGTTAACTTCTGAGATTAATCGTATCGGAAACACCACGGAATTCAACACCCAGAAACTACTAAACGGTGGCGGGGAAGTAAAAGAAATCACCATGAACACTATGCAAGCCGGGGCCGCCAGTGGGGCGTTTAAGGGTGGAGCTAGCCTTGCTCCCGCAACGGCGGTAGCGGCAGAATGGGATACTGGGGCATTTTCAGTATTGTCAGCCGGTGAGGATGGTACTTTCGAATTTAATGGTGTAACTATTACTTTTGACTCAGTAGTTGCTACAGGCGGAGGGGGTACGTCTTCGCATACAATTAATGGTGACGGGGATATTTCAATAGCTATCGATACAGATGATGCGAGTACTGATGATGCTCAAGCTGCTCTTGTAATTGCGGCTTTAGAAGACTACCGTGATAACCACAATGGTGGTGTTAATGAGTTAACCGGATTTACCTTTGGTGGAGATGGATCAGGAATTACTATAACGGGAACAACCGCACAAGGAGACACAAACAATGGCTTGTTGGTCTCGGTTACCGGAGATGTTGGTATTGCTAATACAACTAAAAATGACCAGTTGACCACAGAAGGTGTTACAGAGGTTACAGCAGGCTCATCCTCCATCCCCATTACCACCGGAAAAACTAGCGTGGCTGCAGTTGCAGCCCAATGGGCCTCCGGCGATTTAACCGCTTTGACTGACGGGCAATCCGGTACAATCTCCTTTGCCGGTGTAACCATCAACATCACAGGTGCTGATGGCGCAACTCAGGGAATTAGCGGTGTTAACCAAGTAGGTGCTAGCCTTGCTATTGATACTACTGTTTCGGGTTTAGGGGATACCGCAGCTGAACAGGCCCAACTCATAGTCGATGCCTTTAACGCTGTAAAAGCTGCCCAGCCTTCGACAGGTTCTCTTGCTAACTTTACCTTTGAAGTGGAAGGCGATGCAATAAAAATCACCGGGACAAAAGCGGACGGCGCTAAAAACAACGATTTCACAATAACATCCACAGAAAATGTCCAATCAGCGGGTGCGGAAATTAATGCTGGTACCGCACAAGCAGGCATAACCGAAGTCCGCGGCGAATACAGCTTCGAAATCGGTACCGCTTTTGAAAAAGAGGGAGCCACCCTTAATATAGGCGGTCAAACCTTTACCTCCGTCGCCTCCGGTGCAAAAGCGGCCAGCGGTGAGTTTAATGTCGGTACCGATGCCAAACAACAAGCCATCAGCCTGGCTGCAGCAATCAATGCTAACAGCGACTTAAACGCCCGCTTTGACGCTATCGTTGACGGCGCAAAAATTACCCTGCGCGAAAAAGCTACCCAAGCCACAGGGGCAGCCGTTTCTAACGGTATGGTTACCGGTCCGACCAATGATGCCGTACAAGGCAAATATTCCTTTAATGTAGACCAATCAGTAGGAGTAGGCGGCAGATATGCAGTGGGCGGTGTAAACATCGAAGTAACTGACGATGTTAACCATGCCGGACTAGCCAAAGGCACAGCTGTACTCTACTCGGCAGATACTACCCAGCAAGCATCAAATTTAGCCAACGCTATTGCAGCCAATTCTGCTCTCAGTGAAAAGTTTGATGTAGAAGCTACCAGCAACCGCATTACTTTAACCCAAAAGACGAGTAAAGAAACCATGATCGCCGCTACAGCACAAACGAGTACTAATAAAAACGAGAACTTCCAGGCTTCCTTCCAAGTGGGTGCCAACAGCGGCCAAAGCATGACCATCGAAGTAAGCGACATGAGATCCGTAGCCCTCGGTGTTAGCGGCAAGGAAGCCAGTTCCAAAGTTACCGCTAAAAATGGCGTAGAAGCGTCCTATGTCGCTATTACCAATGTTACCAACGGTACGGACAATACTAACGTCGAATACGCCTTAGATGTTTCCGACCATAAAAAAGCAACGGCAGCCATCAGCGTTATCAACGATGCCATTGAAACCGTCTCCGCCGAGCGTTCCAAACTGGGTGCCTACCAAAACCGCCTCGAACACACCATCAATAACCTCGGCACTTCCAGTGAAAACCTCACCGCAGCTGAGTCCCGTGTTCGCGACGTAGACATGGCCAAAGAAATGATGGAGTTCACCAAGAACAACATCCTTTCTCAAGCCGCTCAAGCTATGCTGGCTCAAGCCAACCAACAACCCCAAGGTGTACTGCAGCTCCTCAGATAATCACACACCCGAAAAGGCCGGCCGAAAAAGCCGGCCTTTTTTTTATTTCCCCTAAAGCCCCCGCCCTTTTCTTCCGATAAAACTACTAGAACGATTGAAATTCAGAGGTGTTTGATTTGGATATCAGCGCAACAAAAAACCTCCTTGATTTTAGTGGTATAGCTAATTTAACCCAGACAAATCCCACTTTTCAACCTAATCAAACCCCCAAGGCCGACGCCGCCGCGGATATACCCCCGTCCACCCCGGCAACGGAGGATAACTCAAAAGAACCCTTGGTAGATCTGCAAAAACTAACCCCAAAAATTGATGCCTTAAATAAAATCTTTGCATTCATGGATGCCAATATCCGGTTCGAAATCCACGAAAAAACCGGTCAGCTAATGGTGCAAATTTATGATCAAGAAAACGATAAAGTACTAAAAGAATTTCCACCCAGCGAATTCCTGGATACTGTAGCCTCAATTCGCGATTATGTAGGAATCCTGCTGGATAAAAAAATATAACGATATTTAAATAGGGAGGGAGTGCACATGGCTGTTCAAGGACTCGGGGGGATATATGGCCTTTCTGGTTCGGGTATGGATATTGACTCACTGGTTAAGCAATTAATGCAGGCGCAGCAAATAAAGAGCGATGCCTTGTTTCAAAAGAAAACCGTAGCGGAATGGCAAAAGACCGCCTACAATACGGTGTATGATGAGATCAGTAAATTTCGGGATATGGTGTTTAACTATAAGCTGCAAGCGAACTTAAACCCTAAAAAGGTTACTGCCAGTAACTCGTTGGTAGCCACCGCAACCGCTAATTCGAGTGCCGCGAATGTGAGCCATTCCTTAGTGGTTGCCCAGTTGGCGGACGGAGTAAAGCTGACCAGTACCGCCAGCCTTTCAACAGCGGGTACTGCGGTAGATAGGACTACAATCGCTTCCCAGTTCTACGCCGGGACTGCGGTGGAGGATATTCCCAAAATGGTGATCACAATCGCCAACGGGCCGGCTCAAGCTACCCTGACCGTCGATCCCACCGGCAGCATCAACGATTTTGTCAGTCAGATTAACAAGGCCGGCCTGAATATAACCGCTAATTATGATGCAACTTTGGATCGTATCTTTCTTACGACGAACAATTCCGGCGCGGCGGCCGATATTAGTTTTGCGGGGAGCAATACCGCGGGAATGACCTTTCTAACGGATAAGTTGAAACTGCCCGTTTCTGTGCTGGCCGGTGGCTCGAGCCTGTCCAGCAGCGGAAGTATTCACTCCACGGTGCAGGTAGACTTTAATAAACCCCTTGCCACTCAATTTAAGGGTCTAACAGACTCTACGCTCAGGCTGGCCAATTCTGCTACGGGTACGACTCAGGACATTATTATAAAAATTACCGATACTTTGCAGGATGTGATAAGCAAAATTTTTGAAAGCGGCAATGCCGAGGCCTGGTTTGATCCTACAACGGGACAGTTTGGCATTAATCCGACGCAGAATGGCACTCTTTCCATCGAGGATAGTGATCAAAGTGCTAAGGATTTGTTTAGTCAGCTGAATATGCCGGCAACGTTTAATGTGGGAAAAGTAACGACCAGCAGGAGCAGCGTTTATATTCCCTTAGATAATGCTGCGGTATTGAAAAGTCAGTTTGCCGAGCTGGAGTCCGCAGACTCTTTCACCTTGAACATTGCCAATGGCGCAGATTCACCTACAGCCGTAGTGATTGATCCCGCTAATGACACCTTGGAGAGCATGTTAGCTAAAATCAGGGCCGTTCCGGGAGTGGACGCTTCTTATGATGAGACCACGGGCAAGGTAACTTTGAAGTCCGCCAATGGAGAAAATCTTAATTTTGCCGGCAGTGATGCGGCGGGAACAAGTTTTCTGGCTAACACCTTAAAATTGCATCAAGCCGGGCTGGATGCAGTCTTTAAGTTAGACGGGGTGCCGCTGAGCCAATCTGAAAATACATTTAATATTTCCGGGGTCACCTATAATCTTACCGCTGTCTCCCAAGATGCGGAAATGCTGTCGCCGGGTGTTATGAATCCTAACGTTGGGCAAGCCACTAATATCACTGTGGCAAATGATATCGAAAAAGCTGTGGATGGCATGCAAGCTTTAGTTGATGCTTATAATAAAATTATGGAATCTCTGAACAACAAAGTCAAAGAAACCCGTTATAAAGATTTCCCCCCGCTTACGGAGGCCCAGAAGAAGGAATTGAAGGAAACAGAAATTACCGCTTGGGAGACAAAGGCCAAAAGCGGTATGCTTCATAACGATTCCACCCTGACAAGCCTGTTAAATGCCATGCGTAATGCCTTTAACAGTGTTGTTTCCGGAGTGAGCGGCGACTATAACATTGCCGCCGCAATCGGTATAACCACCGGCCCGGATTACACCGAAGGCGGCAAGCTCTATTTAAATACCGACAAATTACGGAAGGCGCTCGAGACTGAACCTGATGTATTGACTCAATTATTCGGTGCCTCGGGGGCGACGAACCCTGACGGTACAATCGATAGCAAATCTCAAGGGATTGCCGGGCGGTTGTATGACGTTATTAAGATTACTATGGATCAGTTGAATGAGATAGCCGGAACTACGTCCAAGGCACAGTACGATACCGAGAGTAATTATGCTAAGAAGATCAGCGATTATGCTAAACAGATCAGCACTCAAGAACACAGATTTGAAAGTATGCAAACGGCCTATTATAAGCAGTTTAATGCCATGGAGGTGGCTTTACAGCAGTTAAGTGCCCAAAGCGGTTGGTTGGCAACGTTTGGAAACAATTCTTAAAGACCATATTACAGGAATAATTGGGGGGATTATGATGAATCCAGCAATGGCAAACGCTTATAAGAATCAGCAGATTATGACGTCGTCACCGGAACAATTAACCCTATTGCTTTATAACGGGGCTATACGATTTCTGACGGAAAGTATCCTGGCGATGGAACAGGGGGATATGCCAAAATCCCATAAAGCAAATCTGCGCGTGCAGGAGATTGTAACTGAATTTGTACGCACGCTGGATATGAGTTATGAGATGTCGAAAACTTGGGCGCAGCTTTATGAATATACGGAGTACTGCCTCATCCAAGGCAACATCAAAAAAGATGTGAGCCTGCTGCAGCAGGCAAAAGGTATGTTGACTGAACTACGGGATACTTGGGCTGAAGCCATGAAAAAGACTCATATGTCCCGGGCGGTTGGCAGGTAATGACTGAAAGAACTGCTCAGGCCTTGTGGCTGGATTATCGGTTCCTGACCAAAGAGATGATGAAATTCTTATCTAAACAGGACATGGAACTCTTTTATAATTTGCTGAATCAGCGGGAACAGCTGCAGATCCTTATTGAACAAACGCCTGATAATGGCTTTATAGCCTCACCGGAAGGTCGGAGTATGCTCAGTGAAATCCAGCGTGACAGCCAAGCTATTATTCGGGCAATGCAGATTCGAATGGGTAACAGCAAGCGGCAACATCAGATTTCCGAAGCCTACGGTGCAGTGAGCACTACGGCTGTCAGCCAGATGAATAGGAAACGATAATTGGTATGATTTAACGGGGGGATTTAGTTTGATCAATCCTATTCAACCGAATACTCAGACCACCATGATTCCGATGGATGCCTTTTCCGGGCAAAAGCTTGAACGATCCCAAGACACTCCTCGCCAGGTTGTAGACCGAAAGAAAGAAATCCCTTCTGCCCGTGAAGAAATACCCCGTGAGGAAATAGAAAAAGCTACGGAAAAGCTTAACCGTCTGATGGGAATCATTAATAAACGCTACGAGTTTAGCATCCATGAAAGTACCCAGCGTCTTACAGTTAGGATTGTTGATCAACAAAGCGGCGAAGTTTTACATGAAATTCCATCACAAAAGGCTTTGGAATTACTGGAGTCTTTCAGCCAGATGGCCGGTCTGCTTTTTGATGAACTGGTTTAAGCATAACATACGTTTTAGTAGACTAAACTACAAAATAAAGTTCAAAACAGGAAGCAAATTTTTTGCCCCCTGTTTATTTTTTTACCCGAAGGTCCTAGCAGTTTGTGAGAAACCGACTATTTGTTAGTGTTAGTGCATAATGTTAAGGTTGTCACAGAAAGAATCATGATGTAAATTAGTGAATCTTGCTATTTTAGCATAATTTGTCTGAGCTTTTTGTCGGATTAATAGTATACGTTTTTCTGACTTGATGCTAAGATAATAGAGAAACAAATGAAATTGTTTATATACTTTCTTTGGAGGAATTCTAAAAAGTATGGCGAATAACATCTAAATTGTATAAATAAAGACTGTGTCCTAATGGGCAGGTTTAGCTTGCGAAATAGTTGGTAATGTATCAAAAAGATAGGGGTGGCGAGGTGTGAGTCAGGATGATAACCAGAATATGGGGGTTGATCTAGGAGAATTTATAGAGTTTTATCTCTTGGATTCCCAGGAACAGATTGAAAAGCTTGGAGCTGGGCTCTTACAACTTGAGAAAGAGGGAGAAAATATCGGACTCATTAACGATCTTTTTCGCTCAGCCCACAGTTTAAAGGGAGCATCCGGGACAATGGGGTTCACGCCAATCGTTGCCCTGACTCATGCTGCTGAAGATTTGTTAGACCATTTGCGTCAAGGAAAAATGGATGTTTCGTTGGAAATGATCGATATATTATTGGCTGTGACAGACCGGGTGAAAGCGATGTTGGCTCAAGTGGAGCAGCGACAGGAGATAAGGGTTGAGTTTGAAGATTTGGCTTCCTCGATGCGGGATTTATTGAATGGAGAAAAGCCAATAGAACCGGTGCTTGCTCAGAACGTTCAGGAAGATACTAAAGAAGCTGCGGACTTTGTTCCGGTCAACTTTGCCCTGACACCCTCTGAATCGGAAAAAGTGAGCGATGCTCAGAGTTTAGGGCGCGGAGTTTATCAGGTCGATGTGAAACTTGGGTCTAATACGCTTATGAAGGCTGTTCGTGCCGTCATGGCAACTCAGCGGCTTGAGGGAATGGGCTCTGTGATTAAGCTTTTGCCGAGTATCGAGGAACTGGAAGTTGGCAGTGCAGAGGAATTTTTCCTGCTCGTGCTCTGTGATGAACCCCGGGAAGAAATTCAGAGAGAGCTATTGGAGATTTCAGAGATAGTGGAAGTCGTCGCACACCCTTACCCGAATTTAGAGACCGAAGACAACACTGCTGAGGATATGTCAAAACCTGTTGCGTCTGATGCGGAACTAGGGATGGCCCTTAATACTGCTAAGCTAAATGTCGTGTCTGAACAGAAAGCAGTTAAACCCCTGACGGCTCCGAAAACTGCTGCCGAACCAAAAGTTGAGTCTGCCGGTGTGGAAGGTAATACTCAAGTACATACAATTCGCGTAGATACGGGCCGGATGGATAATCTGATTAATCTTGTCGGGGAAATGGTCATTACCCGCACCCGTTTGGTGCAAATCGGTCTGGATTTGAAGGCCCAATACAGTACGGACAATATGGTGAACAATTTAAATGAAGCTAATGTTTACCTGGGACGATTAATGAATGACCTCCAGGAGAGTGTTATGCGCTTACGGATGGTAGCGATCGGAACCGTTTTTAATCGGTTCCCGCGTTTAGTCCGTGATCTGGCCAAAAAAACCGGCAAGGAAATTGACCTGGTCTTAAAAGGTGAAGATACAGAACTGGATAAGACCGTAGTTGAAGTCATCGGGGATCCCTTAATGCATCTCATTCGCAATTCAGTGGATCATGGCATCGAATCGCCTGAAGATCGCCGGGCGGCGGGTAAGGCTGAGGTTGGAACGATTACTTTGAATGCTTACCATGAAGGGAACCATATAGCGATTCTTATCTCGGATGATGGGGGAGGGCTGGATCTCGATAAAATCCGCCGGATTGCAGTTTCCAAAGGCCTGATTGGCGAGCGGGAGGAACTCTCTGAACGGGATATGGCGAATCTCATTTTTCTACCGGGCTTTAGCACTGCAAACGTAGTCACGGATATTTCCGGCCGCGGTGTCGGGATGGATGTTGTAAAAAAAGCCCTCAATAATCTTGGCGGGATGGTAGATATTACAACCCGCAGGGGAAAAGGAAGCACCTTTACTATTCGTTTGCCCTTAACCTTGGCGATTATTCAAGCCCTTCTTGTTGAAGTAGGACAAGAGATTTATGCTGTTCCGCTTTCTTCTGTTTTGGAGACTCTTTTGGTTGATCGAAAGGATATTAAGACTGTGGGCGGACTGCCAATGGTTCAATTGCGGGGAAATACCTTACCCCTCATATCTCTGCAGGAAAAGTTCGATCTTCCCACCCCGGAAACCGAAAGCAGTGAGGTTTACGTCGTCGTGGTAGGTTTCGGGGATAAAGCATTGGGGCTGATCGTGGATGAACTGCGCGGACAACAAGAAGTAGTGATCAAATCCTTGGGGGATTTTCTCAATAATCTCCCCGGAATTGCCGGCGCAACCATTCTCGGAGATGGCAAAGTCACACTGATACTTGATATAGGGTCTTTGATTCAAGACGTTTTGGTCACCCGCAAAGTATAGAACAATCACAATCCCTCATATCTAACATATCGAATATTCATAACAGAAACTTTAAATAAGTTTAACAGAAACTTAAAATAAGTGAGCCTCAAACATCGGGCATCGAATAAAAGGGGGTTTTTTAATGGCTGAAGAACAATTAGTAACCTTTAGCTTAGGTTCTGAAGAATTTGGTGTAGATATTATGCGTGTTCAGGAGATTATCCGTATTCCGCCAATTACCCGGGTTCCTAAAGCTGAGACTTATATTGAGGGTGTTATTAATCTGAGAGGGAATGTCATTCCGGTGATTAGTTTGCGGGCTCGTTTTGGCATGACTCCTGTGGAAGAAACTGACCTTAGCCGGATTGTCGTATTACAAGTTCAAACTAAAGTTTTCGGGGTCCGAGTGGATGCCGTAACTGAAGTCTTGCGTATTGACACTGAAGCAATAGAACCGCCTCCGCCGATCGCCTTAGGCATGGATTCACAGTTCATACGCGGAGTAGGGAAAATAGGGGAACGCCTGCTTATCCTCTTGGATCTCGATCACATCATGGGCGGAGAGACGAGTAATGTTGTCGGCGCATAGAGGTCAGATCGGAGTCCTGATCGTCGATGATTCCCCGTTCATGCGTTTAACTCTTCAGAAAATCCTCAATTCGGATCCGGGTATAAAGGTTTTGGATACGGCGAAAGACGGACGCGAAGGGATTTTGAAACTTCAGTCTCTCCGTCCGGACGTGGTAACCATGGATGTTGAGATGCCTGTCATGGATGGGCTTCAGGCCTTGGATGAAATCATGCGCTGGCAGCCTACCTCAGTGATCATCTTGAGTGCTGTGACGACGGAAGGCGCACAATCCACGCTGAAAGCGCTTGATTTGGGAGCTGTTGATGTTGTCGCTAAAGCGTCAGGAAAGCCCGGAGCAGATCTGCAGGCGTTTTCCCGTGATCTGATTGAGAAAGTTAAAGCCGCCGGGCTCGTCAATCCGGCTCGGCTAAAGCCTCAGGGATCACCGTTTTCTCCGCAGATTGCGCCCGCTCCGGCCCCTTCTGCAACAGTTCCTCCGATTATAGTTCCTTCCCCTGGGGCCCCTGCTGCTAAGGCTCCTTCTATAGCGGCGGGTGGAACAGTTCATTCCGGTATCTCAAAGCCGACGGCACAGACCTCAACGTCACTTAAAAGTCCGGGACTCAGCCCGCGGTCCATAAGTGCCGCTAAGACAGGTTTGCTGCCCAAACATGCCGTTGAAATTGTGGCTATCGGTACCTCGACGGGAGGGCCGACCGCACTTCAGACCGTTTTGCCTGCTCTTCCGGGAAATTTTCCGGTTCCGGTGCTGGTTGCCCAGCACATGCCCCCAGGGTTTACGGGTCCGCTCGCTCAACGATTGAATGGGCTGTGCGCACTTACTGTTCGGGAAGGTGTCCATGGCGAAGCCCTGAAAGCGGGAACTGTCTATGTGGCCCCGGCTGGTAAACAGCTTCAGGTTCAGCGCAGATCCGGTCAATTGGTTCTGCATATCGGGGATGAAGCTCCCATACCGACCCTTTATCACCCTTCAGTGGATGTGATGTTCCTTTCTTTAGGGAAGGAAGTCGGAAAAGGGACCTTGGGGGTCGTTATGACCGGAATGGGCAGTGATGGTACGAAGGGCATGAAGGAGCTTAAGAAGTTGGAGGGGTTTGCCATCGCTGAGGCAGAGGAAACTTGTGTGGTTTATGGTATGCCCAGGTCCTTGGTGGATGCCGGTCTGGCTGACCGAATTGTACCCCTGGGTGAGATCGGAAAAACGATTGTCGAATGTGTTATGAGGAGGGTATAATCCGATGGGTCTCTTTGGAGGAATTGAAATAAGTGCTTCCGGTTTAACGGCCCAGCGCCTGCGCATGGATCTTACGGCTAATAATATCGCCAATATCAATACCACTCGTACGGGAGGACTGACTCCGGCGGGAAACCAGATCCCTTACAGCCGGCAAGTCGCCGTATTTGTTCCCCGTCCTCCCGAAACATCCTTTTCCAAAATTCTTGGAGAAACGATGGATCTCGGAAATGTCGGGAAAGGGGTACAAGTAGCGAACATTCGTAATGACCTTACGGAACCTTATCGTTTAGAGTATAACCCCGATTCTCCTGATGCGGCCAGGGTGGCTGAGCCCGGATTGCCGGTAGGCTATGTGCGTCAGCCCAACGTGAATATTGTGACGGAAATGGTGAATATGATGACGGCATCACGGGCCTATGAAGCAAATGTGACCGCTCTTAATATTAGTAAATCAATGCTTTCTAAAGCACTTGAGATTGGAAGGGGTTAAAACATAAATGAGCATTCAGCCGATCCTACCTATTATGCCCCTTGGAGCCCTTAATCCGCTCACCCCAACTGCCCTTGAGACGACACCAAGGGTTAGTTCCGGTGAAGGTGCTCATAAGGCGGGGGCTGATTTTTCTAAGTTCTTAGGAGATGCCTTGAGAGAAGTGGACGCCCTGCAGACCAAGGCAGATACGGCCGGTCTGGCACTGGCGGCAGGACAGGTTCAGGATTTGTCGGAAGTGATGGTTGCCTTAGAAAAAGCCAGCCTGTCCTTGTCCTTAACGGTAGCGGCACGTGATAAAGTGATCGATGCCTACAATCAGATCATGCGTATGCAGATTTAGCGAGGTTCGGGGCGCGAAGCCCGATGGTTTGAGTGTTATAAGATAATACGATGAAGTCTTACTTTTTCCGGGGGTACTAATTCCAGTGATTCATATGAAATTTAAGAAGTGCAGATCCAAAGCGCCAGGAGCGACACACGAGATTCAGCCTCTGAGAGGTTTGAAACGAATGTCTCTGTTCGAGCATCGAATGAAAGGAGGAGCCAAGAGTGAATTTTTCTTGGGCGGGAATAAAGCAATCAGTCATGAATTTTTGGAGCAATCTTTCTAGCCCACAGAAAATAATAACGGTGCTTGCTCCCCTTTTGGTCGCCGGAGCGTTAATTTACCTGATTATGTGGGCCGGACGCCCGCAGTATGTGCCGATTTTTACTAAACTTAGTGATGCTGATGCCGGGGCAATTACGACGAAGCTGAAAGACTTGAAAGCGGATTATAAGCTGGCGGATAATGGTTCAACCATCATGGTTCCCCAACAGTCGGCCGCGGATCTTCGTTTACAACTGGCCAGTGCGGGGCTTCCTCAACAAAGTAAATTCAGCTTCGATAATCTGGATACCATGCGGCTGGGGGAGACAGATGCCGACCGGAAACTGCGTTATGTTCTCGGATTGCAGAACGAATTGGAGAATACCCTCAAGACATTGAATGGTGTGGAAGATGCGCGTGTACATATCGTAATGCCTGAACCCTCACTCTTTGTGGATAATCAAAAACCGGCAACTGCGGCGGTAACCTTGAAGCTTCTTCCGAACACGAAGCTTGGCGAAGACCAAGTACGTGCTATCGCTAATCTGCTGTCAGGCTCAGTCGAAGGATTGCTGCCGGAGAATGTGACGATTGTGGATACCGGCGGAAATGTTTTGTCCGATGATCTTGGCAAAGGTAATCCTGAAAAGCTGACAGTTACACAATATCAGCTTAAACAAACGGTTGAAGAAGATACCCGGAAATCGATCCAAAGTATGTTGGACCGTGTGCTGGGTTCGGGCAAGGCTGTTGTTCGGGTTAGTGCAGTATTAGACTTTGATCAGAGGAAAATAGTCAAGCAGACCAATGGCCCGGGGGCAGTCGTTAGTGAGCAGACCTCCAATGAAACCAATACGAACGGTACAGTGGGGGCCGGAGGGACACCGGGATTGGATGCCAATGGAGCACCGATCTATCCAACCGGCCAGGATATGAACTCAACCTCTACGAAGGCCACCAGCACCAGAAACTATCAGGTGGATACCACTCAAGAGGAACAAGTGGTAAACCCGGGCAGTGTTAAGCGGCTTTCTGTTTCCGTCATGGCGGATGAGGATGCGGTTGACCAGGAGCAGCTGGATCAGATTAAAACGATTGTGGCTTCTGCTGCCGGAGTGGACGCCAACCGGGGGGATGACGTTCAGGTCGCCGCTTTTCCCTTTAATAAGACGGACATACAGAAAGAAGCATTGGCGATGGAAGAGGCTCAGAAACGACAGCAGCTAATTATGTATGCTCAAATTGGTGCTGTTGCATTAATTGGCTTGATACTCGGGCTTGTGTTTCTCGGCAAGCGGTTACAAAAAGCACGCAAAGCGCGCGCTGAAAGAATGCTGGAGTTAAATAATTCAGAACCGGTAAATGTCGCTGAAGCTGAGCTGCTCCTGGCTCAACAGAAGGCTGAGGAAGAGGCTCAATTGAGTTTAGCTCAGAAAAATGCTAAGTCAGCGGAAGAGATTGGGAAGAAAAAGATTAAAGAGGCCGTGGAACTTTACTCACGCAATAACCCGGATGAGGCCGCCCGTCTTATGAAAACATGGCTATCGGAGGAGAGGTAGATGGCGCAAGCTTTAACGGGAATCCAAAAAGCTGCGATCCTGATGATCGCCTTGGGTTCGGAAAATTCGGCCAATGTGGTCAAACACCTTGGGGAATCTGAAATAGAACAATTGACTTTGGAAATGGCCAATGTCGGGAGAATATCGCCGGAACAGCGGGATCATGTTATCGAAGAATTCCATCAGATGTGCATGGCCAACGATTATATTTCCCAGGGGGGCATTGAATATGCCAGAGAAGTATTAGAACGGGCTTTGGGAGAAACCCGTGCCTTTGAGATCATCAGCCGCTTGTCGACTTCTTTGAAGATGAGGCCTTTTGATCTTGTGCGCAGGACAGACCCTAAACAGCTCTTTTCCTTTATTCAGGGAGAACACCCTCAGACAATTGCGCTGATCATGACCCATCTTCCGGTTGATAAAGCGGCCACTTTGCTCGCCAGTCTCAACCCGGACCGGCAGGCAGATGTGGCGAAGCGGATTGCAACCATGGGCCGTACAAGTCCGGAAGTGCTCAAAGAGATTGAGAAAGTTCTCGAACGTAAGATTTCCAGCCTGGCACCGACGGATTATACGGCTTCGGGCGGGATCCAAAGTATCGTGGATGTCCTTAACCGGACAGATCCGGGAACTGTGAAAGTTGTCATGGATTCTCTGGAGGTCGATGATCCTGATTTGGCAGAACAAATTAAGCGGCAGATGTTTGTCTTTGAGGATATTGTTATGCTTGACGACCGTGGTGTTCAACTGGTCTTACGTGAAGTGGAGACCAAAGACTTAGGATTGGCTCTCAAAGGGTCTAATCCGGAAGTGGTGCAGAAGATTTTGGCGAACATGTCCTCGCGGGCCAGTCAGATGCTCAAAGACGATATGGAATTCATGGGTCCGGTGCGGCTGCGTGATGTTGAAGAAGCACAGCAGCGTATTGTAAAAGTCATTCGGAAGCTTGAGGAAAGTGGCGCGATAGTCATCTCCAGAGGAGGCAGCGATGAGATTATCTATTAGCGGGCGGGTTGTTAAAAGTTACGATGTTGAGGTATCAACACCGCGCATGGTGGAATGCCATGAAGGGTTTCAGCAGTTGGGAACTTGCTTAGCTGTTCTTAGTGTGGGAGAAGAAACTCAGATTTCTGAAACAAAGCCTGAACCCGCAGACTGCCGGGATACTCCGGGGGAGGCAGAGAGCAAAGAACAAGCGGGGAGAATTCTGGCAGATGCTGAGGAGCGGGCGGCAAAGATTCTGGCTGATGCTAAAGCTGAGGCCAAGACAATTATTGCTCAAGCTAAAGCGGATGCCAAGAAAACCCTGGCTCAGGCTCAGAGTGACTCGGATCGTTTGCGCCAGGAGGTTAAAGAGAGTGCCCAGGCCGAGATTTATCCTGCAGCTAAGGCAGAAGGATATCGGGAAGGAAGGCAAGCCGGAGAGACCGAGGGAAAAATCCTGACGGATAAGGCCAATCAGCTTTTTAAGTTAGCCCAGAGGGCGGTCCAAGAGGAATTCTCTAAAGTTGATAAGGATTTACTTCATTTAGCGATCAAGATTGCCGAACGTATCGCGCGTTCATCTATAGCGGTTGAACCTCAGAGATTGCTGGACATCATCCGGGCTTTAGCCCTGTTGCCCTTGGAACGGGAGGGCTGGCGGCTGCACGTGGCTCCTGATGACGTCCGGTGGCTTGAAGGGAAACTGCCCTGTCCTTGGGTTGCGGATGAATCGTTGCAGACTGGAGACTGTTTCCTGGAATGTCAGGAAGGGATTTTTGATGGCCGGCTGGAAGCTCAATTAGATAAGCTGGAACATACCTTACGGGAGGAGCTCGAACATGGGGGTGTGGAATCGATTAGCAGTGGCGGCGGAACAGACGGAACCGATTTCGGCTCAGGGAAGGGTTGCGAAGATTGTCGGCCTGATGGTGGAGTCAGCCGGCCCGCGAGCCAGTGTGGGTGAATATTGTCATATCATCACGCGGGAAGGACGGGAACTTCCTGCAGAAGTGGTAGGCTTTCGGGATTCAACCACTCTGCTCATGCCTTTGGGAGAACTCGAAGGGATTGCCCCGGGAGACCGGGTGCTTTCTCAGCGGCAAAAGCTGACGGTGCCGGTGGGACCGGGACTTCTCGGTCGGATTCTGGATGGACTGGGACATCCCATGGACAATCGCCCGCTTCAGCCAGAAACAGCTTACCCGCTGCAAAACAAACCGCCCAGCGCCTTATTGCGTCCCCGGATTCAGGACACTCTCAGTGTCGGTGTTCGGGCGATCGATGGGATTCTCACCATAGGCCGCGGGCAGCGGATGGGAATCTTTGCCGGATCCGGGGTGGGGAAGAGTACCTTACTGGGTATGATGGCCAGAAATACTGTGGCTGATATTAATGTTATCGCCTTGATTGGGGAACGGGGCCGGGAACTGCGTGACTTCATTGAGAAAGATTTAGGCCCGGAGGGGTTAGCCCGTTCAGTGATTATTGTGGCGACATCGGATCAACCTGCTTTAGTTCGCTTAAAGGCAGCATTTACGGCCACAGCTATTGCGGAGTATTTCCGGGATCAAGGGAAGAATGTGCTTCTAATGATGGATTCGGTGACCCGCTTTGCCATGGCCCAGCGGGAAGTAGGCCTCACAGTGGGTGAACCGCCGGCAACCCGCGGATATCCTCCTTCTGTGTTTGCTCTTTTGCCCAAACTATTGGAACGCTCAGGTATGGCGGAAATCGGAAGTATTACCGGGATCTATACGGTTTTAGTGGATGGAGATGACCATAATGAGCCGATTGCAGATTCAGTACGTGGAATTCTCGACGGACATATTGTTTTAACCCGGGAATTGGCCATGCAAAACCAGTTTCCGGCCATTGATATCCTGCAGTCAGTCAGCCGGGTTATGAATGATGTTGTCAGTTCGGAACATAAGGAATTAGCAGGCAGGGTGAGGGAATATATCGCTATTTATCGTGATGCCAAGGATCTGATTGACATCGGGGCGTATACGCCGGGAAGCAGTCCTAAGATTGATGCCGCAATTGCCCATATGGACCGTATTCAAGCGTTCATCCGGCAAAGAGTCGACGAATATGTTACCTCTCAGGAGATGCTTCAACAATTGCAGGGAATCTTTAAATAAGGGGTTTAAAAATAATGGCTCGATTTCGCTTTCGCTTGGATGCCAGCCTTCAATTAGCTCAACAGATTTTAGAATCGGCCAGGCGGCAGTACGCTCTGGAACTGCAGCGCTGGCAAGCCTGTTTCGATGCTTTGGAGGTTCAAAAAGTTCGTTATAAAGAAGCCCAGGATGGTCAACGGGAAGCTGGTCGTCACCGGCCGGAAGACCTGGGGATCTGTCAAGTCTTTGCCAGAGAACAGAGGCGTCGATTGCTTGAATGCGAAGCAAAGCTGAGGGAGCAGGAACCTGTTCTGGAGAAGGCCCGCGGGTGTTTATTGGAAGCGCATCGTGAAGTTGAGAAATACGAGCGCCTCAAAGAAAAACAGGCGGCAGCCTTTCGGGCCGCAGAATTACAGAAGGAACAAAAGGTGTTGGATGAAACGGGTCAAGTACTTCACTGGCTTGGGAAAAAAGCCGTCGGTGAACTTGCTTAACTAAGCAAATGGAAATTAGTTTACGGATCAACGGAAGGGGATGAAGCTATGATTTATGTTACTCGCTTAAATGGAAAAACCTTTGCTTTAAATCCCGACTTGATTGAATTGATGGAAGAAACCCCGGATACGGTCATAACCTTAACGGGTGGAAATAAATACGTCGTATCAGAAGCCATCGAGGTTCTTATTGAGCGCATTGCTGAGTTTCGCAGGCGTTGTCAGACTTACAAAGTGGAGGAGCAAAAGATTTATGAATCGTAAATCCCTTATTTTTGTAATTCTAGCCTTGTTCTTGGGAGCGGCTCTTGGTGTGGGAGGGACAATTGGGGCTCAAACCTTTATCTTTAAGACGTTTGATGACAGTTCTAAAAAATCCCATGCCAAAAAAACAGGACCCTTACTGCCCATCGGTGAATTCACTGTGAATTTGCAAGGTGGAGCCTTTCTGAAGACGGCTATTACAGTTCAAGTGAGCGATGTAAAAGCGGGGGAGCATTTGAAGGAAGAGGATGCGTTCTTAAAAGACCGGGTTAATACGGTTTTGGCGGATAAATCCCTTGCCGATGTACAAACCACACAGGCACGTGAAAAATTGAGGAAAGAGTTAATTGAGAAGCTTAATGAAGTGGCAGAAGATCAAATCACAGATGTTCTCTTTCTTTCTTTGGTCTACCAATAACAGAGGTCAGAGGTCAGAAGCCGGAGGTCAGAGTTGCGAGGTTGGTATTTCTGGTGTGACGACGAATAACTCACAATCGAACATTGGTTATGAGTTTAAGCTATATAGATTGAGAATAAAGGTTCGAACCAGAAAGATCGAATATCGAGCAAGGGGGTGGTTTGATGGGAGACGTCTTGTCCCAGGCTGAGATTGATGCTCTGCTGAATGCGCTGTCCGATGGACAAGTTGACGTAGAGGAAATGAAGACAACCAAGACTCAAAAGCGGATTCGTGTATACGATTTTAAACGTCCGAATAAGTTTTCCAAGGATCAGATTCACTCCCTCCATAATATTCATGAGAATTATTGCAGAGGTCTTACTACTTTTTTTTCCGGGAATCTGCATTCTGTCGTTGAAAGCTCTGTTGTTTCAATAGAACAGATCACCTATGACGAGTTTATCCGGTCTTTACCTAACCCCACTGTCCTGGCCCTTTACTCCCTGAATCCGCTGGAGGGTACAATCTTAATGGAGGTGAGCCCTTCTCTCACCTTTGCGGTGGTGGACCGGCTTTTAGGAGGGCAAGGGCAAGGGACGGAAAAAAACCGGGATTTAACCGAGATTGAAAGGACAATTATAGAAAACCGCTTAACTCAAATGGTAAATATCACGGAAGAAGCCTGGTCAGAGGTTTACGCCCTTAAACCGCATTTTATATCGATGGAATCGAATCCTCAGTTTACACAAATTGTAGCTCCTAATGAAATGATTGTACTCATAACCCTTGAAGTCAAGGTCGGCGAAGCAATCGGGATGATTAATATCTGTATGCCCTATCTGGTCCTTGAGCCCATCTTAGATAAGTTAAGTACGTTTTTCCTCTTTTCCACAGAGGCGAAGGTCACTTCTCCGGAGCAGGTACAAGCGATTCGGAAAAAAATCGAATGGGCGAAAGTTGATATGATTGCGTTTTTAGGTAACTCGGAAATCCTGGTCAGAGACCTTTTGGATCTTGCTAAAGGAGATGTTATTCCACTGAACCAATCAGTTCAGGATCCACTGCCAATTTATGTGGGTGAATTTATGAAATTCAAGTCTATCCCTGGTCTTCACGGGGAACATCTCGCCGTTCAGATAACGGAAATAATAGAGGAAGGAGGGGAACAAGATGGGTAATGGGTCGCTCACTCAGGAAGAAATTGATGCGCTGCTTCGAGGAACACTTGAATCTGACTTGGACACACCACCTGAATTGGCCCCGGAGTCATTAACGGCCTTTGATTTATTGAATGAGATGGAAAAGGATACTCTCGGCGAAATTGCTAATATTTCCATGGGTACTGCTGCCACGACATTATCTCAGCTCTTAGGCAAAAAGGTGGATATTACCACGCCGAAAGTGGACTTAACGACCTCGGAACAGATTCGTCATGATTATCCTATCCCTTCCGTGATTTGTGATGTCAAATACAAAGCAGGAATTGAAGGCTCGAATCTCTTGATTCTTTCTCAACGGGATGGTTCAGTCATTGTTGACTTGATGATGGGAGGGGATGGAAAAAACCCGTCAGACGGGCTTTCTGATCTTCAAATCAGCGGTATCTCAGAAGCTATGAACCAAATGATGGGATCGGCTGCCACATCTATGTCGACCATGTTTAATGCGATGGTAGATATTACCCCGCCAAATTTAGTGCTTAATGACATGGCGACGGGGAGAGATGTGATTCATGATTTTTTGTCTGCGGATGAACCCCTTGTCCGGATCTCTTTCCGCATGGTTGTAGAAGATGTCATTGACAGTACTCTTGTTCAGGTAATTCCCCTTGACGTTGCTAAAAGAATGGTCGGTAAGCTAATGGGCGGGATGGATGGAGGCTCCGCTCCACCGGCTCCGGCTGCACAACCTGCAGCTCCTGCTCCCCCGCCCACAGCGTTTCAAAGCCCCCAGCCACCCTCAACACCAGTCTACGAAGCCCCGGCTCCGGCTTACGGAGCACCCGCTTACGAGTCTCCGATCTACGATGGGGCACCTTATTCGGCGCCAATGGATCATTCCTCCTATGGAATGGGGCAGCCTGGTCATCAAGCCAGAGTGCAGATGCCGGTTCAGCCGGCACAATTTGCACCGCTTCAGCCGGGACCTCCCCTGACGCAGCCTGATAATCTAAGCTTGATTCTGGATGTACCTTTACAAATAAGTGTTGAACTGGGCCGGGCGAAAAAAACGATTAAAGAAATCCTGGATATGGGACCCGGTTCAGTTATCGAATTGGATCGCTTGGCCGGGGAACCAGTCGATATGATTGTCAATGGCAAGTTGATTGCTAAATGTGAGGTTGTTGTCATTAATGAGACCTTTGGAATTCGGATTACAGATATTGTCCATCCCGTGGAACGGATGAATTCATTGAAGTAGAGTGAGGAGTCCTGGTTTAATAGAAATTGGAGTATTTGAAAGTAGATAAGGGAGGAAATGTGATGAGTGCTACCATAATGATTGTTGATGATGCTGCGTTTATGCGTATGATGCTAAAGGACATCTTACAGAAAAATGGGTTCAATGTAATTGGTGAAGCTGAAAATGGAGCGGTGGCTGTTGAAAAGTATAAGGAGTTGCAGCCGAACTTGACAATTATGGATATTACAATGCCGGAAATGGACGGGCTGCAGTCGGTAAAAGAAATCCGTAAACTGGATTCGAAAGCACGGATCATTATGTGCAGTGCTATGGGTCAACAAGCTATGGTCATCGAAGCTATTCAATCCGGGGCTAAAGACTTTGTCGTCAAGCCTTTTCAAGCGGAACGCGTGGTTGAGGCTGTCACGAAGGCGTTGAAATAACATGTCCTTTGAAGACCAAGTGTTTCCTTCAAGTGGAACCGCTCCGGCGGTTACCCAGTCTGTATTCTCATGGTGGGGGCTTCTGGGAACGTTACTGGTTTTCCTTATTATTTTACTGGTGTCTCTCTGGATTCTCCGGCGCCTGAATCGGGCAGCTATGCGGACGATGAATGCACCCTGGGCAAGGGTTCTCGACCGGCAAATTCTAAGTGGGCAGCAAAGCCTGTACCTGGTGGAGATTGCCGGAAAGTTACAGGTCCTTGGCGGATCGGATCACCACCTGGTGAAACTTAGTGAGATCAATGATCCCCATATCGCTGCTGAGATTTTGGAAGAGATCGCCACACGTCCCACGGAACGTGTGGAAGGATGGCTCCAAAGTGCCCGGAAGCTTTGGCCGAAGCAGTCCCGCAAGAAAGACACTTTTTCTGCAGAATTGAAGCGTTTGCTTGAGGAGGTCGAAAAGTAATGTCTTCTTCAGGCCGTACCATTAAACTCTTGACTTTAGGGCTGGCTTTTGGCGCTGCGCTGGGATTTGGATTGTTTTCATGTCCTGAAATTGCTTGGGCGGCAGGATTAACCTTAGATTTGGGAACATCAACGGCGGAACAAACAGGTACCTCACTGCAAATATTAATGTTATTAACGGTACTCTCTTTGGCCCCCGCCATTCTGATGATGATGACGTCCTTTACCCGGATTATTATTGTCTTGTCCTTTGTAAGAAATGCCTTAGGAACCATGCAGCTGCCCCCGAATCAAGTGCTCGTAGGCTTATCCCTGTTTCTGTCGTTTTTTATCATGGCCCCGACCTGGAATCAGATCAATACCAATGCCATTCAGCCTTATATGCAGAATCAGATTACCCAGGCAGAGGCCCTTGAGAGAGCGGAAGAGCCCTTGCGAATGTTTATGTTTAAGCAGACACGGGAAAAAGACCTGGAGCTTTTTGTGGGGCTGTCTAAAATGGAACGCCCCAAAACTTATCGGGACGTTCCCACCTATGTTCTGATTCCAGCCTTTGTGATCAGTGAATTAAAAACAGCGTTTCAAATGGGATTTGCTATTTTTGTTCCTTTCATAGTTATCGATATGATTGTTTCCACTACCCTTATGTCAATTGGGATGATGATGCTTCCGCCGATGATGATTTCTCTGCCCTTCAAATTATTGTTATTTGTCTTGGTGGACGGCTGGCATCTTGTCGTAGAATCCTTAGTGGGCAGCTTTAAGTAGGGAAAGGGGGAATGACAATGACCCAAAATCAGGTACTGTATATGGCTAAGGAAGCCGTTGGGACAGTGCTGCTTGTGGGAGGGCCTATTCTCGGGGTCGCTTTGTTGGTCGGTCTTCTGGTCAGCATCTTTCAGTCTATGACACAAATCCAGGAGCAGACGCTTTCCTTTATTCCCAAAGTAGTTGCCGTGGCTGTCGTTATGCTCTTGTTAGGTCCGTGGATGCTGTCAGTTCTGACCGCCTATGCGACCAATTTATTGACTCAGTTGGCGACGTTTGGAGGCATGTGAGCGCGAGGTTCGAAATTCGAATTCGGACTTGGGTCCTCTGACTAACGAAGTATTAACCGCGACCCCAAACATGATCTATAGATTTCGAACATCGAACCACGAACATCGCAACAGGGGGGAGAAAATTTGAGTCTGGCCCAGCTGCTCCAATGGAATCTCTCGTTATTCCTGCTGATTTTATCTCGTTGGGCGGGTATGATTATGCTGGCACCGGTTTTCGGCGCGAGGGGCGTTCCTGGTATGGCAAGGCTTGGCTTGGCGGCCAGCATCTCGGTAATTCTGTATCCCCTCATTCAGGCAGCGAATCCATCCATTCCAGAGGAGCTTTTGCCGTATGTTGCGGTGGTAATCAAGGAAGTTCTGGTGGGGCTGGTCATTGGATTTCTCATTTACCTGCTGACGGCTGTTTTACAAGGAGCAGGGCAGTTGATCGATTATCAAATGGGTTTTACGATGGGGTCGGCCATTGACCCTGTTTATGGTGTACAAAGTCCTATGATGGGTAACTTCCAGATAATATTAGCGACCATGCTTTTGCTTTCGACGAATTCTCATCACTATTTAATTGCCGCCATGGTTAAGAGCTATGCTTATATTCCTATAAACCCGTCCAGCTTGCCGCATAACTATCTTTTTTACGTTCAGCTGGTTGCTCATGTTTTTGCTTTAGCAGCTCAATTGGCAATGCCGGTTTTCGGAGCACTTCTTGTATCCGATGTCGGGGTCGGGCTCTTATCCAGAACAGTACCTCAACTTAATATTTTTGCGGTGATTTTCCCGGTTAAGATTGTTTTTGGACTTATTATTTTGTATCTCTCGATTCCCTTTTTCGGAGAAGCTGTTGCCCGGCTATTTGATACCAATATGTCTTGGGTCTTAGAACTTTATCAGGGGTGGAAACAGTGAGCGAAAAAAAACATCCCGCCACGCCCAGACGGAAACAGGAAGCGCGCAAAAAGGGTCAGGTATTTAAAAGCCAGGAAGTTATCTCTGCGTTGATGCTTTTAGGTCTGGTGGCTCTTCTTAGGTTTTGGATTCCGGCAATGTTTCTCCGTATACAGTATCTTTTTCCCTACGTTTTAGGGCTTTCCTCGGATTGGACGGAACGTTCGGTGGCCAGTCTCATGCTCAACGTTCTTTGGCTGGGGATTCAAATCATGGCCCCGATTTTAGGTACTGGGTTTTTAATTGCCCTAATCTCTAATTATATCCAAGTGGGATTTCTTTTTACGGGGGAATCCATGAAACCTCAACTTTCACGTTTAAGTATGATCAGCGGCGCGAAGCGAATGTTTGGCGTAAAGGCATGGGTGGAATTGGTCAAATCGTTAATGAAAGTGCTTCTGATCGGCTATTTTCTTTACGCAAGTGTCCGGGATCGCCTGCATATTTATCCAGCACTGCAACAACTCAATGTGGGGCAGGCGGCGGTTTTATTAGGCGAGGCCTTAATGGAACTTGCTTGGAATATTTCCCTTTCGTTTTTAGGTATAGCCGCTTTTGATTACATCTACCAGCGGTGGGAATATGAGAAGAATTTACGAATGTCTCATGAGGATTTAAAACAGGAATACAAACAAACTGAAGGAAACCCTGAACTGAAAAGTGAACTAAAAAAACGACAACGTGCGATGGCCATGGGCCGAATGATGCAGGACATGAAACAGGCGGATGTCGTTGTCACCAATCCAACCCACTTTGCAGTGGCCTTGCGTTATGACCCGAAAGTACAAAATGCCCCTTACGTCGTTGCCAAGGGTCAAGACCAGGTTGCGTTGCGAATGCGGGAGTTGGCCAAGGAATATGACCTTGTGATCATGGAAAACAAGCCGCTGGCCCGTGCTCTTTATGCCCAGGTGGAAATCGGGCAGGGGATTCCGGCGGATCTTTATAAAGCGGTTGCCGAAGTGCTGGCGTTTGTTTACCGGTTAAAGAAAAAGAAGAAGCGGGCATGAATGAAATAAATTTGGGGTTAGCATGAGGGTTCATTTGGCAATCTTATTTCATTCATGGGATCATAGGATGGCAGACGGAATGGTTTAAATTAAAATGCGGGTTTGCAAGTATGCTCAATGAAAGGAGGAGACCCATGTCTACGATGGTTAAGGGGCGGTTCTTGAATAATACGGACATTATTGCGGCATTGGGACTGGTCAGCATCGTGGTCATGATGGTTGTCCCGCTGCCTGCAGGACTGCTGGATGTTCTTATTACTTTGAATATTACAGCTTCTGTTCTAACTCTGATGCTGGCGGTTTTTGCCAAGGACCCTTTAGAGTTTTCTGCTCTGCCTTCCCTCTTATTGACGCTGACCTTGTTCCGCTTGTCTCTGAATATCTCAGCGACCCGCCTCATTCTCCTTGACGGGCATGCGGGGGAGATTATTCAGCAATTTGGGGAGTTCGTTATTCGTGGAGATGCGGTAGTAGGTTTTATTATCTTTATTATTTTGGTTCTTGTGCAGTTTATTGTGATCACCAAGGGAGCTGAACGTGTCTCGGAGGTGGCAGCTCGTTTTACCTTAGATGCTATGCCGGGAAAACAAATGTCGATTGATGCTGATCTTAATGCCGGGATGATTAACGAGCAACAGGCTCGTGACAGGCGAAAGGCGATCCAGCAGGAATCGGATTTTTATGGGGCGATGGATGGTTCAACCAAGTTTGTTAAGGGGGATGCCATTGCTGCAATTATTATCTTATTTATTAATATTATCGGAGGTTTTATCACAGGGGTTGCCATGCAGGATATGGCCCTGCTGGATGCCCTGCATAAATATACCTTACTGACAATCGGAGAGGGACTAGTCTCTCAGATTCCGGCCCTGATGATTTCGACTGCGACAGGATTAGTGGTCACCCGGGCGGCTTCGGAAAGTAACTTAGGGGACGATCTGGTAAAGCAGCTTTTTAAACAGCCGAAAGCTTTATTCATTACGGCTGGAGTATTATGCATGTTAGCTCTGCTTGGCCTGCCGAGATTACCGCTGTTTATGGTGGCCGCCGCTTTGGTTGGCCTGGGAGTCATGCTGCAGCGCAGTTCAAAGGTGTCTGTCATCAAAGAAACTGCAGCAGTACGAGAAACGGAAATTGAAGAGAGCAAGAAACCGGAAAATGTCCTGAATCTTTTACAGGTTGACCATATGGAGCTTGAATTAGGCTATGCGCTGATCGCCTTAGTTGATGTCCAGCAGGGGGGGGATTTGCTCGACCGGATTGTCTTGATTCGCCGTCAAATTGCCAGTGAGCTGGGTTTTATTGTTCCGGTGATTAGGGTTCGCGACAATATGAACTTGCAGCCTAATCAATATGTTATAAAAATCCGGGGAGCAGAAATTGCCGCCGGAGAAATATTGGCGGACCACTACATGGCTATGAGCGGAGGGTTTGATGATGAAGGGATTCCGGGTACTCCCACAAAGGACCCGGCCTTCGGGCTTGATGCTAAATGGATTAATGCCATGTACCGGGAACAAGCCGAGCTTAACGGGTGGATGGTTGTTGATGCCCCGACTGTGCTGGCGACCCATATTACGGAAGTCATTAAGAGTCAGGCTTGGGAGATTCTAAGTCGTCAGGATGTTAAAACACTGATTGATCATGCCAAGGAATTGGCTCCGGCCGTTGTGGATGAGTTAATTCCAGATATACTTAGCCTGGGTCAAGTCCAGAAGGTTCTTGCTAACTTGCTGCGCGAGAAGGTTTCAATCAGGGATATGGTATCCATTCTGGAGACTCTGGCGGATCATGCCCACGCCACAAAAGATCTGGACCGCTTGACAGAGCATGTCCGGCAGGCCTTAGCACGACAAATTCTGCAGCCGCTGCTTGGGAAAGATAAGAGCTTACCGGTGATGACCTTGGATCCGCAGATTGAGCAGCAGATATTAGACAGCATTCAGCCCTCTGATTATGGAACTTATTTAGCTTTAGATCCTAAAGTGCTGCATGTGCTCATGCAAAATCTTACGCGCGAGGTAGAAAAGGTTGTGCTTAAAGGCATGACGCCGGTCATTGTCTGCGCTCCGCTAGTGAGGATCAATTTAAAGCGGGTCACTGAGCGGCAACTGCCGCAACTTATGGTGCTTTCATATAATGAATTGGTCCAAGGGGTACAAGTTCAAGCTGTAGGAATGGTGGGGATGGATCTTGCGAGTTAGGCGATTTGTGGGAGATAATGTGTCAGAGACCATGGGAAAAGTGAAACGGGAACTGGGATCTGAAGCTGTTATCCTTCAGACACGTGAATTTAGTGATGGAGGTTTCTTTGGCCTGTTTGGCAAGAAGAAAATTGAGATCACAGCGGCCATTGAAGAAGCTCCGGTTACTCCAAAGAAGACTTCAGCTTCTAATTATGGCTTTAGTACTGAAGGCGTAAAACCGGCTTCAGCGAAGCTGTTGCCCGATGCTGAAGACCACTCTGAAGACCTTCAGGCGGAAATAAAGTCGATGCGCCTCTTACTTGAGAAAATGAATCACCAAATCAATAAACAGTCCAATCTTGAGGAGGACAAAAACCTTTGGCCGCCGGTTCTGCAAAGATGGGCGGACCTGCTGCAAAACAGAGGCATCAATGAAAACTTGGTTAAGCGCTTGATAAGTCATGTGCAGCAAACATTGCCCCCCAAAGAATGGGCTGACGATTCCCAGGTGTACCTCCGTATCCAAGCCAATGTCCGTCAAATCTGCGGACAGATTGGGCTTATTCAGCCTGGGATTGAGAAACCCAGGATTGTCGCCTTGGTTGGTCCGACGGGGGTGGGAAAAACGACGACGATCGGTAAGTTGGCAGCCGGTTTTAGTATTGTTGACAAACGCAAGGTTGCTTTAATTACAGCGGACACCTATAGGGTTGCGGCAGTTGAGCAGCTTAAAACTTTTGGGGAAATCATTGGAGTTCCGGTTGAAGTCGTCATGACACCATCAGGGCTAAGGAATGCTTTGCAGCTTCATGCGGATAAAGAACTGATATTTATTGATACTGCGGGCCGCAGTCCACAGCATGAGGTGCATATGTCTGAATTACGCGGGTTTTTGAATGAGGCTCAACCGGATTTCACCATGCTGGTTATGAGCGCCACTACTCACTCGGCCGATCAATATCGGATTTATAAGCGCTTCGAAGATTTAACCACACATCTCATCTTCACCAAGCTGGACGAGACGGGGAGTGCCGGGGCAATTTTAAATCTTCTGGGTCGAACAACACTTCCTACTGCCTATCTGACCAATGGGCAGAATGTCCCCGATGACATAGAAGCAGCGACTCCCGACCGTTTGGTGCGCTATGTGCTCGGGGAGGAGATGCCCCATGCATGATCAAGCGAGTGCTTTGCGGGATTTAGCATCCCGCCAAAATCAAAAAAAAGCAAAAATGAGGGTTATCGCTGTAACCAGCGGCAAAGGCGGGGTGGGTAAAACCACTATTACGGTTAATTTGGCACTGGCCTTGGCTGAATATGGGCAAAGAGTTATTATTCTTGATGGAGATTTAGGGCTTGCTAACGTAGATATTGCTTTTGGTCTATCGGCACGGTATACGGTTGAGCATTTATTATCCGGAGAAAAAAGCCTGGAAGAGATTCTGCTCAGGGGTCCCATGGGAATAGGTATTATACCAGGAGGGTCCGGAGTACAGGAACTGGCCAATTTAGAACGAGATAAGCTGATGAATGTTATCACTAATCTTGGGCGCTTGGAAAAGCTGACAGATCTATTGATTATAGATACAGGAGCGGGTCTTGGTCATACAGTGATCAATTTTTTACAGGCTGCGGATGATATTATTATGGTAACAACGCCGGAACCGACGGCAATTACGGATGCTTATGGGTTGCTGAAATCCTTGAGGCGGGAAGCAAGCGAGGTCCCAATTCACCTGGTGATTAACCGAGTGCGGTCCGAAAAAGATGCCTTGTCAACCTTTAAACGGTTAGATACTGCTGTGAGTAAATTTCTGGATGAATCACTGGATTTTTTGGGATGGGTTTATGATGACCCGCTTGTAGGGCACTCAGTGATGCAGCAGGAACCTTTGGGAATTAGTTTTCCTGATAGTTCAGCCTATCGGTGTACCAAGTGGATCGCCGGTAAAGTCGCTGGAATTTATCTTCGTCCGCCACGTCCGGCAGGCGGTGTAAAAGGTTTCTTAAGTAAATTGCTCCGCTCGTTTTAACCGAACTACGAACAACCACCACGATCATCGATAGGGGGGTGACGACATTGTCGTATAAGAAAAAGCTTTCCTTAGGGATGGCGGTAGAACTTACCGTGCTCGAAGGCGATTATGAAGGGCACTACCGATCACGTGTTGAAGAAATGGGAGAAAGACTCCTCTCGGTGGGTGTTCCTATTGAAAATGGTGAATTAGTTCCCGTTCGTGAGGGAACTAAGGTGAAAGTAACCTTTTGGGATGAAACTGCCGCCTATTCCTTTGAGGGGAAAATTATGCAAAGGATTGCTGTTCCATTTCCTATATTTGTTTTAGTATTGCCTGATACGGTAGCCAAAGTCCAACGACGGGATTTTGTGAGGGTGCCGGCCACATTTCCCATCACCTTTCGAATGGTGACGCGGGAAGGGCTCAGTGATAGTTTTAAGGCGGTAACCCTTGACCTGAGTGGCGGGGGTATGCGTTTCTCAACGAAGGAACGGATCGAGAATAAATCTTTGCTCTTTGTGCAATTCTCCCTTCCCCATGGAGAGATACAGACCCCGGCTAGTGTTTGCCGGGTGGTAAGTATTGAAGACACTAAACAATATAGTGTTTCAGTCAAATTTCATGAAATCTCGGAACGGGAGCGAGATAAAATTATCCGCTGCGTCTTTGATATACAAAGGGCAATGCGTAAGAAAGGATTGGTGTAAATTTGGAGATTACCCAATTGCAGCTGGACGCCTTACGTGAAATAGCAAACATTGGATCCGGACATGCAGCGACAGCTTTGTCCACTCTTTTACAGCGTCGAATAGATATGTCGATACCTGAAGTTTGGGCGGTACCCTTTGAACAAGTTTCAAATATTGTGGGACAACTTGACTCACCTCAAGCTGTTATCTATGTGAAAGTTGAAGGAGAGGCCTCGGGAAAAGCGGTTTTTTTCTTTCCGGTAGAAAGCGCCGAAATCGTGGTTCAGGCTCTGTTTGGGACGAACGAGCCAATGGACCTTTATATGAGTGAGATGGCCCAATCGGCTTTAAAAGAAGTGGGAAATATTTTAGTCAGTTCCTTTATCATAGCCTTAACACAGTTTTCGGGGATTCCCCTTCAACCTTCTGTGCCCGCTTTAGCGGTAGATATGATTGGTGCCAGTTTAGATGCTATTTTCCTTGAAGAAGGTGTACTGGACGATACCGTATTGTTTATCGATACTCAGCTTACCGGAATTCCTCAGATTGAAGGGCAATTTATCTTTTTGCCGGATGATGGTTCATTGAAAAAATTGTTAGGGGCTATGGGAGTATGAGTGTTATAACTGTCGGAATGGCTGATTTTAAAACCGCCGCCTCGCCTGACCTGTTACTAACGGCTGGGTTAGGATCCTGTATTGGGATTTGCATACATGACCCCTTCCTTAAAGTTGGCGGAATGGCCCATATTATGCTGCCGACGGCTAATGGAAGCATGGGAGGAAATCCGGCTAAATACGCAGACACTGCGCTGGAATTATTGCTTAAAGCCATCATAGGTATGGGTGCCAATAAAACCCGCTTGAAAGCAAAAATGGCCGGTGGTGCTCAGATGTTTTCCTTTCCGGGAAAACCTCCGGTTCTTAAAATCGGGGATCGCAACGCTGAAGCAGTGGAACAGGAACTTAAAAGATATGGAATTCCTCTTCTGGCGGCCGATGTCGGAGGAAGTTTTGGGCGTACCATTCATTTCGATGTCGGAACAGGAGAATTACGAATACGAACCATTAATCATGGAGAAAAGGTGGTTTGATGGTCGTCCTGAATAGAGAACAATATCAAATTTGGGCTATGCGCCTCTCAATTGTTACCGCCATAATCGTCGTATTGCTGAGCTTGATCAATGAGATAAGGTTTCTGAACATAATCGTTCGGGCGGGGGTTTCTTTTGGCGTCATCTATTGCTTAATCACTGGAAGTTTAGAGCTGTTTGAAAGGACGGCACACCAAAAACCTCAGGATATTCAGTCCGACACAACTTCTGACTGTGGAGGTAATATAGATTTCTCTGTCGGAGACGATGAACCTCTTAGTTCACAGGGAAACGATGCAGGATTTCCCGGACAGGTTGATCGTGATTTAAGCTCCGGGTTACCGGACAGCGAAAAACAAGCGGAAATGGTTCGCCGAATGGGCTGGCAATAAGCGAGGTCCGAAGTTCTAAATCCGATATCCGACATTTGAACGATTAAGCTTGTTTGGGAATTTGCGCTAAGAATATCAAGCTGATAACTTGTGTGGAGTTTAACTCTTCATCGAAACATAAAACATAGTCACTTATCTTGGGGTGAAATGCTGATGTGCGATTTTAGATAATCGTGGTTCGAATGCAGGAGACATAATTAATAGTTGATAACTACATACTCGATTCGAACTATGAATCTCGAACCACGAACCTCGAACTTCGATATAGGGGGTGAGTAAACCTTGATACCGAACGCCTATGAAGCCGCCTCACGCGGACCTTGGAAACAAGAGCATATAGAACGATATTTGCCTTTGGTTAAGCGGATTGCGGGTCGTTTAGCAATCTCCCTTCCATCTCATGTGGACGAGGATGATATTATCGGGTATGGTGTCTTTGGGTTACTCGATGCCTTGGAGCGTTTTGAACCGGCTAGAGGGTTTAAATTTGAAACCTATGCCTCAATCCGTATTCGCGGAGCAATGATCGATGGACTCCGAACGATGGACTGGGTCCCTCATTCGGCCAGACAGAAAGTGAAACGGGTTCAAGACGGCTTTGCCGAGTTGGAAAATCAGCTTGGACGGGCTGTTACGGCCGAAGAAGTCGCAGAATGGCTGAAAGTTGACGTAAAGGAGATAGAAGGGGCTTTGGCCCAGGCTCAGGTTCTAAACTTAACATCCTTTGATGAAAGCTCTGTCGATAGTGAAGGAGATAATAGCGGTACTCCCCTTAACCTGCTAGTGGACTTGGATGCCCAGGAAGCTTATAAGGTGATAGAAAAAGACGAACAAAAACAGATCCTGGCCCTGGCAGTGGAAAAGTTGCCGGAAAAAGAAAAATTAGTGATAGGGCTTTATTATCAAGAAGAACTAACCTTAAAAGAGATTGCTGCAGTCATGAAGCTCTCCGAATCAAGAATTTCCCAACTCCATTCCCAAGCGATTTTGCGGTTAAGGGGAAGGCTGAGCCGGCAAAAAAAGAATTTGTTTTAGTAAACTTGTTCAGCTATAACTGAATTATAAATACCTAATGTTTTGTGGATAGTTTGTCGATATAGGATATAGAGTCTTTTTAGTGAGGTGGTGGCAAATGACAGGTATTCATGTCCTTTCGGATAACCTTAAGAGTGGGTATAAATCAGAGAACTTGGTATCTTCAAAGGGAAAAGAGGCAGCAGGCTGCAATGATAATGCGGCGGCAATTTTTGCTGTAGTACTTAATGGCAAAATGAACTTAGACTCAAATCCGAAAGGGCAAAGCTCCTCTAAAGCGGATCAAGATTCGGAGGAAGTTCAGAGCAATGCTGCTAATCCAGGACAAAGTGATCAGAACTTGAATGGATTGGGAAGCATTCTCGGGTATGGTAACCATGTACTTCCGTTTCTTACAGAGATGATGCTTCAGAGTGATCTTCCGGCAGGCAAGGAGGCCAATTCCGGAGAACGTATAAGTCAGGGAAGTGAGAGTTCGTCATTAGCTAATCTGGCATTAACCAATGTGTCGGGTGCAGCAGGTAAAGATGTTGAGTTAGCTTCAAATGAGGATGATGTGCCGATAGGAATGTTGGCGCTAAACTCTCAGGGGGATAACCTTGGAAATGCGGAATTGGATAAATATAGACGGATAATAACCAATCTTTTAGTGGCACTATCAGGTACGATTACAGACTCCACCTCAGAGGGGAACTACCTGGGAGGGAGCACAGGACCAAAGGATTTAAGTCAGGACTTGGCGAGGATTGTTCAAAACTGGATAACGGTGACCGAGGGTGTTGGAGAAGAGAAAAATTCGTTAGCTGACTCGTCAGCAGCTAACAGCGGCGGAACTAAGGATACTCGACAGGATATCGGGAAAGTCGTACAAGACTGGATGTCTACTGCAGATATGTCGGCAGCAAATGATATAAAAAATGAATTAAATACCATTTGGAAAAACGGACTACACCTATTAATTGAGGGTTTAGCGGTAGGAAGTGGTAAAGTTGATGGTGGTAACCCTGAGCTGAACATGAAGGCAGCCAGTCTCTTAGCCGCCCTTTACCCTTTACTTAAAGAAGAGGCCGGAAATGCGCAAGCAGTTCCGGGATTAAAGGAAGCTCTCAAAGAGCTAAAGGGTCTTGGGATTGACTTGGAATTCATCAAATCAATCTCTGGCACCGTGAAAGATATGAATGCCGCAGGTTTTCTTTCTGACAATGTTCACAAGAAATTCGAGGCAATGAGTCAGCAGGAAAGCAAGGCCCTAAACAGTTTCCATGCTATTCTTAATGAAGAAGTTCCCAAAGAACATCTCATGAAATCCGTCGAACTCTCTGGGACAAAAGATAGTCATGCCCAGCCGCCAAGCACTGGAGCAGGGTCAGTTGCCAACCTATTACCTCTGACTCTTTCAGATGGAAAATTTGTTGCGATTCCCGTATGGGAACAGATCTCTGTGGTAGTTCGTGAGCAAATCATGAGCAGGCAGCAGGCTTTGAAGGAGTTAGATATTCAGCTCCATCCGGAAGATTTAGGGAAGATCAGGATATTATTACGTTGGGAGAGCGGGCAGGTCCATTTGCAAGTACAAGCTTCAGAGGCGGCGACCGGACAGCTTTTGCAGAATCAGCTCGCTGATTTGCGCCAGAATCTGATGAGTCAAGGTGTGAACTGCGGCTCGCTGCAAATGGGGCAAGAGGGAGAAGGGCGGCAACAGCCGCAGGGGGATGAGGCCCAAAGGACGTTCCGGCCAAGTAACTCACTCTCTAACGCAGATGAGGATCTGATCTCCATGGTCAATTCAATTTCTCTCGGTCAGGATGGAATCAATCGCATTAATGTCACGGCATAGGAGGGAACTATGACTAACACTATTAATGGAACGTCTAAGAGCGGTTCATCTAATACTTTGAGCGGAAGCCAATCAATCATAACTAATGATACACTGGGGAAAGATGATTTTCTCAAGTTGCTTATAGCCCAAATGCAAAATCAAGATCCTTTAAACCCAACAGATAATAAAGATTCGATTGCGCAATTAGCCCAGTTCAGTTCCTTAGAGCAAATGAATAATATTGCAACATCTATGGACGCTTTGAATAAAAATATGACTTTTTTCTCTCAACAATCGTCTCTTATACAAGGGGCAGCTATGATCGGCAAATGGGTGAGTGGCGTGGATATTGATGGGAAGACCATACTGGAAGGTACCGTTGAAGCGGTTAAGTGGCTTGACGGGGACCCTAAGCTCCGAATTCTCAAGGAAGACGGAACCGTTGTGGATTTGGAAATGGGTCTGATTACGCTCGTTAAAGAAAAAACCCCTGAGATAATTCCGCCTGTTAACGATGAATCCAGTGATATCAATGAAGATACGGGTGCGGAAGAAGATAAACCTGTAACAGAACCTGAATTGGAAACCGTTTAACCGTTCACGTTAACATAGATATTATCCCTGCTGGTTTAGCAGGGTATTAAGATAATAGGGAGGATATACGTTTTATGATGCGTTCATTATATTCCGCCATTTCGGGGCTGAAAAATCATCAAGTTAAAATGGATGTTATCGGCAATAACATTTCCAATGTTAATACGCCAGGTTTTAAGAGGAGCCGGGTGTCATTTGCCACCGAACTGAGTCAAACCATGAAAGGAGCCTCTGCTGCTTCCCCGACTCAAGGGGGGACAAACGCGACACAAGTTGGTCTAGGGATGAGAATAGGTTCCATCGATCAAATTATGACCCAGGGAAGTTCACAATCCACAGGTAAAGCGACGGATTTGATGTTACAAGGAACGGGATTCTTTGTCTTGAATTATAACGGACAGGAAGTCTACACTCGTGCCGGTGGGTTTGACCGGGACAGCAATGGTACTCTTATAGATCCGGCCACAGGAGCTAAGGTTCAGGGCTTCAGTTGGGGAGCTGATGATACGAGGGGGGCTGTATCGGATATAAGGTTTAAGATAGGGGATGTATTGGCGGCGGATAGCTTTTTCCCGATACCTGAGTCTGATAACTCGAACATTACTTTATCAGCAGCATCGGATCTTTCAGCAAATTACATGTATGAGGACACAGACTTGATAGGAGCCCAAAATTTGACAATTGATGGAATGACAAGGGTAAGTGGTACTCCATTGTCTGGGCAATTCTCTTTTGATCCAATACATGGATTAATAACATTTGCCTCTGATTGTGTTCCCAGTACAGCTAATCCAATAACTATCCATTTTCAGGACCCATCAGATGGTGGCACTAGCAATAGCCCAGCAATAATCGATAGTGTTGATGCGACTACAACAACGCTTGGTACTGTCATTGTAGCGTATCCACCCAAGCCAGGAGCTACGGTATATAATAATTCAGTTGATCCTTACACGTATACTGATTCTGATACGCCAGGAAATGGACAATATACAATAAAAGCTTTGAGCGGGGGAAATTATCAAATTACTTTTGGGCCAATGCACGCTGGAGTTCCTGCTTACACTGATGATGCAGGTGTTGTTCAGGATGCAGTTCCTCCAGATGATACCGTTGCAACAACCTCAATCAGTTACGATTTCACGAACAAACCCCATACCCTAAAAGACTTCAGCATCGACCAAAGCGGGGTAATTACCGGGGTATACAGTAATGGAGTAGACGAGGTGTCTCATAAAATAGCTCAAATCGCGGTAGCCTCCTTTGCCAATGATGCCGGTCTTCAGAATGTGGGCGGTAATTTTTTCACGATGTCTAATAACTCTGGAATGGCCAGTATCGGGGCTGCCGGTGAGGATGGCCGGGCAAGCATCATTTCCAATAATTTAGAAATGTCCAACGTTGACCTTTCCACGGAATTCACGGATATGATCGTAACTCAGCGTGGTTTCCAGGCTAATTCGAGGGTAATCACGGTCTCAGATACGCTCTTGGAAGAACTCATTAATCTCAAACGCTAGTGGTTATGATGAGCTCTAAACTAAGTTCGAGAAGACGGAGGGTTGCTTCATGCGCCTGGCAGGAACTGCTGCGTCGGGCCTCCGTGCCCAGCAGTTAGCAATAGACACTATAGGGAATAATTTAGCAAATGCCGGCACGCCTGGCTTTAAGGCCAATAAGATGGTTTTTGCAGAGGCGCTGGCGACAGAGGTGCGTTCCGGAAGAATAAATGCTGAAGATCCCAATACTGTGGGTACTCTGGACGTGGGAGCCGGAGTGCTGTATAGCGGAATTGAGACGAATCTTCAGCAAGGGGTTCTGGAACAGACTGAGCGCCCTTTAGACTTAGGGATTGACGGAGCGGGTTTCTTTCAGGTTCAAACTCCGGATGGAGAGATAAGTTATACCCGGGCAGGTGCTTTTCAGATCGATGAATCAGAGCAGCTTACGGATATGCAGGGAAATATTGTCCAAACCAATGGCTTGATTCCCTATGGTGCTTCAGAAGTAGCAGTTGCTGCCAATGGCGATATTACCGGGCTTATAGATGGGGAAAGCAGGGTATTTGGCCAGATTGTTCTGGCAGGATTTCAAAATCCTGAGGGCCTGCAAAGAAGCGAGAACAATCTTTTTGTGCCTACGCTTAATTCGGGTGAAGCCCAGGTTGGACAACCAGGTGGTATCACAGCCGGAAATCTGGTGCTTGGAACCCTTCGCAGTAAGTCTTTGGAACAATCCAATGTGGACATGGCTGCTTCTATGACGGATCTCATTCAGGTTCAGAGAGCGTATCAAATGAGTGCAAGGCTGGTTCAGGATGGAGATAAGATGTGGGGAATTGCTAATGCCCTGAGGAGGTAAAAAGCTGTATGGCTGGTTGGTTAGAAACACCGGTTTTAAACGTTTTACAGAAAGGACTGAATGCCTCGAGCCTGAGGCAACAGGTCTTGGCTGATAATGTTGCCAATATTGACACTCCGAACTTTAAACGTTCAGATGTTGATTTTCAAGTAGTTCTTAATGCAGCTTTAGGTGAAGAGAGTGGGAACCTGCCTATGAAGCTGACATCTCCCAAACACCTTCATGGTTTCGAAGACGGCAGTGGTTCGGGGATTGTGACGGATCATTCAACCTCTTTGCGCAATGATGGAAATAACGTGGATGTCGACCGTGAAATGGCTAATGTGGCTGAGAATGGCCTATATTATAATTCTCTTACTCGTACTATCTCTTCACAGTTGGGATTGCTGCGGATGGTTGTTAAGTAAAGGTGGGGTAAACATGATACGGGGATTATATACTTCAGCCACGGGAATGTTAGCCGCGCAAACCCAAAGCGAAGTAATAGGGGATAACGTGGTCAATATTAAGACAGCCGGCTTTAAAGAACAACTGGCCAGTAATATTTCCTTTCCGGCAAAGCTCATTCAGCGTATAGAAGGAAACCAGGTCTCCGGGGCTGTAGCAATTGGTGGGATGGGGACAGGGTTAGGGGTTGACCGGATTTCTTGGTCTAATGTTCAAGGATCTCTGGACGTGACAGATGCCAATGCTGACTTAGCTCTTACTACGCCAGGATATTTTGTAGTTCAGACTCCGGAAGGAGAACGGTATACACGCAATGGTCATTTCCAGTTGGATAGTGCCGGGATGCTTCGAACGGCTGAAGGCTTCACACTTCAAGGAGAAGAAGGTCCGATCGGACCTTTAAGTTCCGAATTCAGCATTAGTGCAGATGGCACGGTAATGGATCAAGGACAATACGTCAATCGTTTGCGTATTGTGGAGATTCCGGAAGATGCTTTACAGCGTGCAGGGCAATCCTTGTATAGTTCAGCTCAGCCGGTTCAAGCTTCGGTTGGGGCACAAGTTCGACAGGGAGCCATTGAAAACTCCAATGTAGACCTTTCAGGACAATTGGTGAACATGATGTCGGTCATGAAAGCCTATGAAGCTAATCAGAAACTGATTCAGACTCAAGATGAGATGTTAGCAAAAGCAGTTAATGAGGTCGGGAAGATATAGTTGCAGAGGATGTGTTAGGATGGCTGTTCAAGTGGTCGTTTTTACCCTAGGTCAGGAAGAGTATGCGATGCCAATCGAGGTAGTCCGGGAAATTACCCGTTTAGCGGAGGTACGTACAATTCCCAAAGCCCCCTCGTACGTACGGGGATTGGTTAATATTCGAGGTATGGCGATCCCAATTGTTGATTTACATGATCGGTTTGGCATCGAGCAAGCAAACGGTACAACAGAAGCTATAACATCTAAAGATGCAGACTCTATGGAGAACACATTCGCCTTAATTACCGAGGTTCATGGTAATCAGATAGGTTTTGCTGTGGACCAGGTTCGTGAGGTACGTATTTTAGAGAATATTGCCCCGCCCCCACCGCTGGTTACTGCACCCTTTATTGGTGGAGTAGTTAATCTGTCAGATCGGATCATTATCCAACTTGTTCCGGAAAAAATACTTGAGAACGATGAAGTGCAGGGACTTAGCCAATTATCCTTTCACTAGCAGGTGTATTACTTTCCAACCTTTTCAGGTAGAATAGGAGGTTTCTTTTAGATGAACGTCGCTCAAATGTTCCTCTTATTTCAACTTCTAGAGATGAATACTGCCTGGCAGTCTGCTCAAACTGAGCAGGCAGGTTTATCTGGAGCTGATGAAAGCAGCAGTTCAAAGGCCCTTCTATTTGCGACCTTGCTTAAAGCCGCTCTTGGAGGAGGGACAAGTTCTTTTGGAGAATTCAACTATCCGGTCAATGACTATAGCCGGGTTCAGGAACCTGAGGCTAAGAGTGGGAATCGCCGTTCGGTGGAACACCTTATTTATTCTATGGCCCAAAAATATGGAGTGGATCCGAGTCTTATTCAGCAGGTTGTCAAAGCAGAATCGGGATTCAATCCAGATGCAAAATCATCCGCTGGAGCTATGGGATTAATGCAGTTAATGCCGGGAACCGCCGCTTCTTATGGAGTACAGGACCCCTTTGACCCGATCCAGAATTTAGATGGGGGCACGCATTTCTTAAAGGATTTGCTCGATCGTTTTCAAGGAAATATTCCCTTGAGCCTGGCAGCTTATAATGCCGGACCTGGTGCTGTGGATAAATACAAAGGGATTCCTCCCTATAAGGAAACTCAGAATTACGTACAGAAGATCATGGTTGGATTAAAAAACGATTGGGAAGCCTAGTCAAAGTGGAATAGTGCGTCACGATTAAGATCGTTTATTTAGGGAGCGTGAGAAACACTGCTCCTTTTTGGTTTCGATCCATTAATTATCGTTATCAGGAAGGAGATAAGGCCTCTTTAGCGAACTAGATTAATGTTGGCAGACGTTTAAACTATTCGTGTTTAAGGAAACATTCAGCCTGTGATAAATTTTAGGTATACTGTTTTGCAAAGGGGTAAGAAATGGCAGACTATTATCGTTATCTATGGAGTACGACGTGGCCTAATCTAATCGTACTCTTTTTGATATATGGAGTAATACTCTCCCGACTGGGCTGGAAGTTCTTTAGAACCTGGCGTTATGCGCGTGATGCTTGGGGTTTTTTACTTTGGCTGGCGAAAGTCTCAATTTGGGTCGGAATACTGGGAGTCTATACAGAACTCTTCTTGTTTTCTCAACCGGATTGGTTTCATAAACCAGGGATAATCCAAGGTTCGGTTCAGGGAAAGTCCTTTGACTCAGGTTCAAGCTCATATGTTGTGGATATACGAAGCGGAGTACAGCAAACCCAGTTTTATGTCGATTCTTATGTGTATGAACAATTGAACGTTGATGATCACGTTAAACTTATGTATCTGCCGGCAAGACGGGAGGTTGTACGCTGTGAGCTTTTAGGGGACTTGCTATAGACTTAATTTGCCTATAACATAGAAATATTGACATTGTCAGGAGTGATTGTTTTGAGTTCGAAAGTCTATTTCACCAGCATGAAGACGAAACGAGGAGAAAGTCTCCTTAAGAAACTGGAGACTTTGATTGTACGAGCGGGATTACTGGATGTAATCGCCCCTAAAGACCTTGTGGCAATCAAGCTGCATTTTGGAGAACGCGGCAATCTTGCCTATGTTCCGGCACAATATGTGCGGCGTGTTGTTGAGCAGGTCAAGAAAAAAGGCGGACGTCCTTTCTTAACGGATGCTAATACCCTTTATGCCGGTTCACGTTCTAATGGGGTGGATCATTTAGAAACAGCTATTGAGAATGGTTTTGATTATTCTGTTGTGGGGGCTCCTTTAATGATTGCCGATGGCTTAAATGGGAAAGACTATGTAACTGTGCCGGTAAACCTTAAGCATTTCAAAGAAGTGAAAATCGGAAGTGCCGCAGTCCACGCGGATGCACTGCTGGCGGTTACCCACTTAAAAGGGCATGAAGCAACAGGGTTCGGAGGGACATTAAAGAATTTGGGCATGGGTTTAGGCAGTCGTGCCGGAAAACAACAGCAGCATTCGGATCTGCTGCCCCAAATTAATGAAGAGGCTTGCATCGCCTGTGGGAAATGTGCGAAATGGTGTCCTGCCGAGGCTATTGTGGTAGAAAGCAAGGCGAAGATTTCTCAGAGTAAATGTATAGGGTGCGGCGAATGTACGGTCACCTGCCCAGTCCGGGCGATTGCAATTAACTGGAAGACAGAAGCTGATACTATTCAGGAAAAGATAGCGGAATATACGGTTGGGGTCCTCAAAGGTAAAGAGGGGAAAACCGGATTTATTACCTTTGTGACCAACGTTTCGCCCCTTTGCGACTGTTGTGGTTGGAATGATGTGCCGATCGTCGGAGATATTGGTATTCTGGCGTCTAAGGATCCGGTTGCTATTGACCAGGCGGCTGTGGATCTGATTAATCAGGCCCACGGAAATCCCTTATCAGAGCTTGGTGCCCGCCATGGCGAACATGATAAATTCCGGGTACTGTTCCCGGAGATAGACTGGACAATTCAGCTTTCCTATGGAGAAGAGATTGGTTTAGGAAGCCGCGATTATGAGCTCATTCAGGTTGGATAATATTGAGAATCTGCAAATCTCATGATTTCACGGGAAAAGTATTGGCGTAATATGCTATAATGGGAATAAGATAAAGTAAGTATAGTTTTGAGTAAGAATCGATGCGGAAAGGAGAGTGTGGAATATGCGTGTACAAAAAGTTAATGAGCATACCATCCGCATCTTTATCTCTTTAACAGAATTAACTGATAGGGATATAACGATGGCTGATCTTTTTCAGAGATCGGCTAAGACGGAGCAGTTGTTTTGGGAACTCATTGCACAAGCCAGAGAAGAAGTTGAATTTAATTTAGATCAGCCTTTCTGGATTCAGGCAACCGTGGCAGCAAATGATGAGTTTGTAATCACGATTATGAAACAGGAGGATCAAGCTGAAGGTTCTGTTAAAGAGAAGGTGGTTCGGAAATCCTCTAAAGGTCGGGTGACGGAATTAGTCTATGTATTTGCCGATCTCGAAGACGTGATTTCGGCGGTTGGGCGTTTGCCGGAATTTGCTCAGCTTCGTTCAAGCCTTTATGAATTCGAAAAAGAATATTATCTCGTACTCAACCGGATGGGAACAGGTAAGAAACGGTTATTTGCCGAGGCAATCCTTGATGAATACGGTGAGATCGTAGGTACAACCGGAGTTTTCCTATCTGAACATGGAAAAGAGATTATTTCAGCCAGGGCCGTGCAGATTCTTAATGCTTCTTTCAATAAAACGGCACAAAGCGAGGTACTTTAAAAGGGAAGCAAATGCTTCCCTTTTGTTTGCTAGTCCAAGTGTATTACTTGGTTTCATTAATCCGGGGTCCAACTCACATTTATTTCCGGATCTAAGGTCCTTTTTGTAAGCAAGTTTGATCCCGGTGAAAAATCTGGATTAACCAAAGGAAAAAATCTCCGGGATTTCATGAAGACAGCTGATGCAAACGGTTTTTCCTTTAAATCTCTGAATCTTCACTGTTTTACCGCAAAAGATACAAGGAGAGAATTGTTCATTTGTTTGGGAGCGCAGTTTAAAGGGGAGAATAACAGCCTGCTGCGTTGGCTGTTCAAGTGGACCAGTTAGGCTGATGTTAGACATGAAATACCTCCTTGAATTAGAAGTTAGAGGAGCAAGAGTCAGAAGTCAAAGGTCAAAGGTCAATGGTTGAAGACCAGATAACAGATAACTTCAGCTAATAAAAAATAAAGGTCAGTATACTCGTTCAGTTTAAGCTTGGTCCTATGGAACTCCCACATAAGAACTGCGAGTTTACGGACTGGACAAACTCACTGCGTGAGTTTCCTTTATCATATGCTAATAGTGCTGTCGAAATCCTAAAAAGTCTGCGGGCCAGATTGAGGGAATTTGGTCGATAATAGAATCGGTCTATAAGGAGTGGGGATCAGTGCAAAAAGAGATACATAGACGTTTAAGGGCACTTCCGGCGGTTCATGAGGTAATTTCCCGGTTGGAAGACGAAACAGAATTCCGTCCGTTTATGACGAATGAGCGGTGCTTGCCCCGTTTAACTCATTGCGTTCGACAGGTTTTACAAAGTGCCAGGGAAACTATATCCCAAAATCATACAGATTCGTTCGAAGAATTTGAAGCAACCCTTTGGCCGGGGCTATTAAGTGAGCTTTTCCTGAGGTTGACGCGAGCTGAGTCCAGTTTGAGGCGGGTTATCAACGCTACGGGGGTTGTTTTACATACTAATTGCGGAAGAGCGTTGCTCGCGCCGGAAGTCGCGCGGTTTGTCGCTGATCAAGGGGAAAGATACAGCAATTTGGAGTTGAACATTGAGACTGGGGAGCGGGGCTCCCGCTATGCCCATGTTGAAGAGCTCCTTTGTCGTCTGACTGGAGCAGAAGCTGCAATGGTGGTCAATAATAATGCTGCGGCAGTGTTACTGATGATGAATACCTTTGCTCAAGGGAAAGAAGTTATCGTTTCCCGCGGGGAACTAGTGGAAGTTGGCGGATCGTTTCGAATACCGGAGGTCCTAAAAGCCGGCGGAGCAAAATTGGTGGAGGTTGGGGCGACCAATAAGACTTGGCTGAAAGACTATGAAGCAGTGATTGGCCCGGATACGGCTCTTTTATTAAAAGTTCATACGAGTAATTACCGGGTTGAAGGGTTTACTCATGCTGTTTCAGGGTCTGAGTTGGTAGAGCTTGGAGAAAAGCATGATGTGCCTGTAATGGAAGACTTGGGCAGCGGCAGTTTCTTTGATGGAACAAATCTGGGCTTCCCGCCGGAGCCCACCATTAAACAAACGGTTAAAGCGGGACTGTCCCTTGTATCCTTCAGCGGAGATAAATTGCTTGGCGGCCCGCAGGCCGGAATTATTGTCGGGAAACGGGTTTTTGTCGAGAAATTAAGGAAAAATCAATTAACCCGTGCTTTAAGGGTGGATAAATTAACCTTGGCGGCTCTTGAAGGGACCCTTCGCTTATATGAAAATGGAGGAATTGAAGATATTCCTGTCTGGAGGATGCTTTCGGTTCCTTTGGATAAACTACATAAAGTCGCTTCTGAGCTGGTAATGGCACTTCAGCTGAACCCCAAGATTTTTGCCGAGCTGCAAGAGGATGTCTCTCAGGTGGGTGGCGGGGCTTGGCCGACAGCTGAGCTGCCAACCTGGGTGTGTGCTGTTCGCCCGAAGCAGGGGAGCATTATTGAACTGGAAACCTTTTTACGCTTAGGTCCGGTAGCGATACTCTCAAGGATTCACAAGGATTGGGTCCTGATTGATGTGCGAACCTTGTTAAATGGTGACAGCGAGGAGATCGTCCGGCGGTTAGGGGAATGGGACCGTTAGATGAAGGTTGACGTAAGGTTATATTGGGTTATAATTAAAGAATAATGCATTGAATAGTTTGTAATCAGCGATGGGTGGGGTGAAGAATGGATCTTAATATGGCCCAGGATAAGGTGACGGATAAGGTCAGGCTGACCCAGATGTCGACGAAGGCTGGCTGAGGATGCAAAATAGGTCCTTCAGACCTGGCGCAAGTTTTGCGCTTTTTACCCCCTAATCAAGAGGATGCTAACCTTTTGGTTGGGATGGAGACGTCGGATGATGCTGGGGTTTATCGGATAAATGACCGGCAAGCCATTGTGCAAAGCGTTGATTTTTTTACTCCTGTAGTGGATGATCCCTATGCCTTCGGACAGATTGCGGCAGCTAATGCTTTAAGTGATATTTACGCGATGGGTGCTAAGCCGATAACGGCCATGAACTTGGTGTCATTTCCGGTTAAGAAGTTGGAGATGGAAGTTTTGGCTAAGATTCTTCAAGGCGGGAGTGATAAGATTCGGGAGTCGGGTGCGGTTCTGGTCGGAGGGCACTCAATCGATGATCCTGAGCCGAAATATGGTCTGTCGGTCACTGGAATCGTGCACCCGGACCAGGTTCTTTCCAATGCCAAAGCTGAGCCGGGGGATATCTTGGTTTTTACAAAACCGCTTGGAGTAGGAATCATCACAACCGGGATTAAGCGAGGAATTGTTTCACCTGAAGCCGAGGCGGAAGTCATTAGGGTTATGGCCGCCTTAAATAAGGGAGCTGCAGAAGCAGCCATATCGGTTGGTGTGCATGCGGCCACGGATGTAACCGGCTTTGGACTTTTGGGGCATTTACATGAGATGCTTGAAGCCAGCGCTTGTTGTGCTGAGGTGTATGCAGAAGCTGTCCCTGTTCTGGACAGCGTGTGGGATTGTATTCAGCAAAAGGCTGTTCCCGGAGGAACTCAGGCCAACCGGCGTCATCTTGAGGCTAAGGTTGCTTTCGAACCGGATGTTAAAGAAGAACTAAGAATTGTCCTTTTTGATGCAATTACCTCGGGAGGCTTATTGCTGTCCGTACCGGAAGATCGGGCGGACAGATTGATTAAACAGTTAAAGGAACATAAAACTCTTGCCGCGGCTGTTATTGGCCGGGTTAAAAAAGGTGAGCCCGGAAGAATTGCGGTTTCAAGCCGTGCATGATAAAATACCGTGTACTGGTAAGGTAGCGGGGGGATAGAGATGAGAAATCCAATGCAAACCATGGCTACTTGTTTTGAACAAGTAGCCTTATTTTTTCCGGGCGGTGATCCCAAAAGCCAAGAGAGTTTTAAACGCCGGGCAGCTTATTTAGATTCAAGGAATTATTCCAGAGAGGTTTTAGCGGATACCCTGAAGGAGTATCATAAGCGTTTAGGTGCTAATTCGGAAACCCTGCAAATGATTGAAGAGTTAAGAGAAAAAGAGACCCTTGCTGTGATCACGGGACAGCAAGCCGGAATCTTAACCGGTCCCTTATATACCCTCTATAAAGCCATGACGACCATTCAATTGGCTAAAGAGCAGCGTAAAAGGCTTGGCCGCCCTGTTGTCCCAATTTTTTGGATCGCCGGTGAAGATCATGATTGGCTTGAAATTCGCGAGACTTATTTTTTAAATTCGGATGGAAAACCATTTTCCTGCCTTCTGCCCGGCGATGGGGGTGGGGAATCTGTAGGGCATCAAAAGGTTCCGGCTTGGGACCGGATTGAAGCCCAACTCTTAGAGCTGCCTGAGAGTGAATTTAGAGTCTCTGTTTTGAAAAAATGCCGTCAGCTTACGGAGCAGGCAGAAAATCTGACGGAGTGGTTTGCCCTGACCTTACAGTGGCTTCTCCAAAAATGGGGGCTGATTTTCTTCGACCCAATGCTACCGGGATTTAAACATTTAGCGGCACCTATGTATGAACAGATTTTAAAAATGCATGTGGATGTTCGGGAAGCTTTAACGGAACGAACAAAAAAATGGGTTGAACTAGGATTTGATCCACAAATTCAACCAACCGGTGGGGAAGTTAATCTTTTTCTTGGCCTGCCTGAACGACGGGCGATCCTTTACGAAGATCAATCCTTTCATTTACGCGGGGAAAAGGAACCCTGGGATTTGGATAAGCTTAATGACTTGCTGATTCAAGCTCCTGAACGGTTTTCTCCCAATGTGGTTACTCGTCCGGTTGTGCAGGAATTTCTGTTTCCGACGCTGGCCTATGTTCCGGGGCCGGGAGAACTGAATTATTGGGCTCAGCTGGGTGGAGTTTTTTCTGCCCTGGGATTCGTTATGCCGATTCTCTTCCCCCGGCTGTCTGCAGTCGTGCTCACCCCTTCTTGGCAGAAATACTTAAATAAACAATCCTTAACTATTGAGGATGTTTATGGCGGCTTAGAAGTCCGGAGAGAGCGATGTGTGAGGGAGCAGGATACCCTGGATATTGATGAACGCTTTCAGCATTTTCGTGAACAGATTAAAAAGGGATATGCTGAACTTAAACCATTAGAAGAGATTCATGTCAATGTCCGGGACTGGTTAATTCGAAATGAGGAGAAAGTCAATTTTCAGTTGGAGTATTTGAAAGGAAAGGTTTGGCAGGCACAGCGCAAGCGCTGTGGAGATCAGTTAAAAATCCTGCAGCAGCTTGAAGATGGGCTTACTCCCCAGCGTTCCAGGCAGGAGAGAGTTTTAAACCCCTTAAGTTTTGTCAGTCGTTATGGTCTTAGCTTTGTTGACCAAGTTTCTGAAATCCCAATTCGGGATTTTTCTGAACATCAGATATGTTTATGATTTAAGCTTAGATAACGATAAATGAACGACAAATTACGTCCAGAAATTAGCAGTTTTCTTAATATTTTATAAAGATTTAATCATGATTCTTTTTTTACATTAAAAGTTGGGTATAATGGGTGTAAAGGATGTTACTTTATTGGAGTTGGTAGTGTGCGGCGAGCATTAAAGTTGTTTCTGATGGCAGCTGCCTTGACGGTCGTTTTAGCTGTTGGGTTTGTCGGCTATCTGGTAGCCTTTGAATCGGGAAAGATGCCGGATGGGTATCAATCAGATTCAACTCTAACCAATAATGCTGATGAATTAAAAAATCGGGTTAGCGTCTTGCTTATTGGGGCAGATCAGCGTCCTGATCAGAAAACATTTAGCACGGATACAATAATTTTAGCAAGTGTGGATCCGAAAGGCGGACAGATAAGCTTGCTTTCCATTCCCCGGGATACGCGGGTTTCTCTTAAGGGGCATGGTTATGTCAAGATTAATGAGATTGTATTATTAAAGGACTTACCGACCCTGCAAAAGACGGTAGAGGAGTTAACCGGGGAAAAAATCTCGGGATATGTTCAAACAAATTTTCAAGGGTTTAAGAAAATCATCGATACCCTGGGCGGAATAACGGTTAACGTTGAGAAAAATATGTACTATGAGACTGGTGACGATGAGGATGGGTATATCAATCTGCGTAAAGGCGAGCAGCGTTTAGATGGGTCTAAAGCCCTGCAGTATGCACGTTTCCGTCATGATGCTTTAGCGGATATCTCAAGAACCGCGAGGCAGCAGGTAGTGCTGAAAGCGGTTGCTAAAGAGATGTTTCAGTTAAGCACAATTCCCAAACTCCCCTTTCTTGTCCCCCAAATATTAGATGCGGTTAATACGAATGTATCCTCTAAGGACATTCTCAGGCTCGCTAAAGTGGCGGTTGGATTTGATAGTTCGAAAGTGGTTTCCCAGACCCTGCCGGGTTCGTTTTTAGACCTTGATGGGATAAGCTATTGGAAGGTGGATCCTGTTGAAGTTAAGAAAGTGGTTGCCAACTTGTTTCAAGGGAAGACTACCGATGAAATAATTGGGCAGGCCAGCGTTGATTTATTAAAGCCTGTCGTACCCACACCCAGTAAGCCTGTGCCTAAAGTCCCTGGTAATAGCCAAGATCCCAATGGGGTAAAGTCACCGGGAAATCAGCATGATGGGACTGACAAAGAGGACCTTGATTCCATTGTTGTTCCAGGTAATAATAAAGATCCAAATGGACGGGAATCTCCAGGACATCAGAAAAATACGACCACTGTAGAAATTTTGTAAGGAGCTGTCGGGGACGGCGTGTCACGGGGGTGGCCCTTTTGACACACTTGTAGTGTGTTAAAAGGGCCGCTCCCGTTGGCACGCCGTCCCCGACACATAATTGTTTAGAAATTTGTGATTTATTGGGACTAAAGACCTATAGGGATGGGTGGGAATTATGATATTATTTAAAAAACGGAATGAATAGCGGGGTGTTAATATGCCGGAAAAGGTCATTCAGGCGCATTCTCTAGAAGGGACTAAAGAGGAGTGGGCCCGTAAACTCAATATTTTACCAGAGAACATCACGCTTGAAGTTATAGATAAACCCAGTTTTTTTTCCCGGCAGTGGACAGTCAGGCTTTCTTGGCAGGATAAAACTCAAGCCCCTGTCTTAAATCCCAGTCAAGCCATTTGGAATGGCACTAACTATCTTATCAGCCCTGGCGAAGGGGTCAAACAGATTATTCCCTATGCGAAGGCTGGCGAAGTTTGGTATAATGGTGTGCTTCAAAATAAATCCTTTCAAGTGAGCTTAGGGGAGCAAGTGGAATTTCATCCCTTAATCCAAGCAGGTCAGCTGACATGGGAGCTGAACCTTCGATTTCAAGGTTTGTCTGTCGCAGCAAAAGTCAAACATGAACTGCCGGGGCGCTATAGCCTTGCTCCGGTAATTCCCGGTATGGAAGTGCTTGATTTGGCGCAGTATGTAGGTTGGGAGAACTTGCCTGCCCAAGGTGAGATTTGGGATGAGGCCAGGTTGAAAGCAGATCTGGAGCAATTAAAGGTGGTCCATGGATTAAGACAAGGGATTTGGGAGGAAATAATGGCAGTCGAAGGGGTTGGAGAAGTCGTTCTTGCTGAAGCGACTCTTCCGGTAGCACCCATTCATGCTCGGATTGAAGATTTTGTAGGACAGGCTCAAGTCCTGTATGGGGCAGAGGAACAAACCATTGATTTTTTTGCTTCTAAGGTGAAACTGGTTGAGGAAGGCGCCGTTCTTGCTCGTAAAATTCCAGGCAGGCCGGGGATTCCGGGCAAAGATGTGTTAGGTAAGGTTCTTCCCTCTGCCACTGAGAAGGATCTTAAGTTTAATCTGAAAAAGAATGTCTATCTTTCAGATGATGGATTGGAAGTAGTGGCTGCTTGTGCCGGTCAGCCCATACGTTTGGATGAAAGGACGTATATGGTTGAAAATGTTTATCTCATGGATAAGGATGTTGATCTGGCAACCGGCAGCATCGAGTTTCCGGGAGACGTTTTCGTCAATGGAAATGTCCAGGATGGACTGCATATTTTTGCCGGAGGGAAGTTGGAAATTAAGGGATCTGTCTCACATGCTGAGCTGAGGGCGGAAAAAGGGGCCAGGATTCATCAGAATCTTTTAGGGGGCAAGGTACTTGTTGGAGAGAAATTCGTGGTTCGATCAGAACTCCTGCGCCTTATCTCTGATTTGCGGGATCGTTTGAAGGTTTGTTTACAGCGTACCGGAGAGCTGATGAAGTCTCCGGGGGCTGTTAATCTTAAACCGGGGCAATGCTTAAAGCTGATTATGGAAAAGCAGTTTTCTGACCTTCCTAAACTTTCTAAATGTGTGGAGAAATTTGTTTTAGATAATAAAGAGGATGAAATGATTACAGAGGGCCTGATCGTTTCTGTCCGAACAGCAAAACACTTTTTGGGAGGATTAGGGCCCTTAGAACCAAATGCAATCCCTCTTTTGCAACGGGTGAATCAAGCCCTTGAACAATTTGCCGAAAGTCTGACGGTTGAAATTCCGGAGAAACTCAGTTTTATAGTAAGTTATGTCCAAGGAACATCTATTGAGTGCGGAGGTTCATTTGAGTGTCAGAAAGGAACCTATAATTCGGTTATTCGAGTAGAAGGAAATGTTACGATTAATGGTGTATGTCGGGGAGGTAAAATTTTTGCGGGGGGGATTGTAAAAATACGTGAACTTGGAGGCTCGGAGGTTAGTTCAACCTTTGTCCAAATCAGTTCCGGCGGCCGCCTTTACGTAGATTATTGCCATTCTAATGTTATTATCTCGGTTGGCAGGGAGATTGTCCGAATAGAAGAAGACTATCGTAACGTAGAAATCTATCGTGAGAATGGACGGGTTCAATTCGAAAAAATACGGGTGAATCCGCTTTAAAGGGGTGTCAGGTGTGACTAAGGGACGGGGTTATTGACACAAAATGCATTTTTGTGTCAATAACCCCGTCCCCTTGTCACGCCCCTGATGCCCGGCCATTAGTCAGTAGGTTTTTTTGACAAAATTTAGAATAATAGATACACTTAAGAAAAAAAGACAAAGCGTTTATAATATAACTCTAGTAGTGGAAGGAACAAGATAGGCATGAAAATAATGATTGAATTAGAAGAGGCTTTAGAGATAGTTCTTGATCGTATCCAATCGGTTGAAACAGAATGCATTTCACTTGCAGACGCTTATTATCGTGTATTAGCCCAAGATGTTGCATCTCAGATTGATATGCCCCCGTTTGCGCGCTCTCCGCTGGATGGGTATGCTTATCGGGCCACTGACGCTGATCCTCGGCCGCTCCGGCTGAAGGTCGTAAGTGAAATCCCGGCGGGTACTTTCTCAGAAAGGGTTATTGATAGCGGGGAGGCGGCCAAGATATTTACAGGAGCACCCATACCCCCGGGTGCTAACTGTGTCGTGCGGATGGAGGACACGGAGTCTGTCAGTGATAAAGTGACAATCCTTTGTCCGGTGTCGCCCGATTCTAATATTGTACATAAAGGAGAAGAAATCAGAGAGGGGGATATTCTGCTTAAACAAGGATTTCATTTAACCCCTCCTGCTATTGGGTTGTTTGCAGCGGTTGGTTTAGATCAAGTCAATGTCTATCGTCGTCCGCGTGTGGGAGTACTTTCCACAGGATCGGAGCTTATGGATGTGGGCCAGCCCTTGAATCCAGGCAAGATTTATAATAGTAACAGCTACACGCTGCGCGGAATGCTAATGGAAGCCGGCTGCGATGTTCAAGTGATTCCTATTGTTTCCGACCAAATCGAGGATACTCTCGAAGCATTGGAAAAGGTTGCGGAGGCTGATGTAATTATAACTACCGGCGGGGCCTCAGTGGGGGATTATGATATTATGCGTCATGCCCTTGCCGAGTTTGGCTGTGAGATGTTGTTCTGGAAGTTAAATTTAAAACCGGGGACTCCAGTTTCTGTAGGGCAAAAAGGAAAACAGTTCTTTTTCTCTCTTTCAGGAAATCCAGCTGCAGCGATGGTAACCTTTGAACTTTTAGTTCGTCCGGTCCTCCGTAAATTAGCCGGTCGTTCCACTCCTGAAGAAGGAGAATTTCCAGTCAAAATGGCAAGCAGCTTTGGCAAGGCCGGAAAACAAAGACGTTTCTTGCGCGGTCAGGCGGTGTTTAAAGACGGAGAGATATGGGCAGACCTCGCACTCGCTCAGGGCTCGGGAATTCTTCGTTCTATGATTGGCAGCCATTTGTTAATAGACGTACCGGCAAACCATGGGCCTGTAGAAGTTGGGGAACGTTTAATGGCACGCTGGATTGCGGAATGGGAGAGCTAAGATGAATGTAAGAGGGGAATGCTCTCCGATACCGGTTATTTCAATTGTCGGCGGAAAGTCGAATTCCGGAAAAACCACGCTCTTGGAAAAACTGATTCGTGAAGCTAAAAGCCGCGGCTGGAGGGTGGCGACTCTGAAGCATGATGTTCATGGGTTTCAGATGGATCAACCCGGCAAAGATACCTGGCGTCATGACCAAGCCGGTGCGGATATTGTGGCTATCAGCTCGCCCCAAAGGATTGCCATTTTAGAACGTGTCTCAGATGACCAGCCCCTAGATGAAGTATTGAACCGAATTCAGGGGGTGGATGTGATTTTCACTGAGGGCTATAAATATGCTGATAAGCCTAAAATTGAGGTTTTCCGCTTTGCTGTGCATGATAAGCTTTTTTCTAAACCGGAGGAGCTTATTGCCATAGCAAGTGATGTCAAATTTGATAACGGCATACCCTGTTTTGGGTTAGATGATGTTCAAGGAATCTGTGACTTAATTCAAGAGAAGTTCGGGATTAAGGAAAACCCTATTTGAGTTACCCAAGGCAGTAACTTCCTGATGGAGTATTTTTTAGGGGAGTACTTTTTTCAGGAACCTGGCTGACCATGGCAATAAGGGAAAGGCCAAAGCGGAGGACAATAGATTAAAAATGGTATGGGCGTTGGCCACTTGCCGTGCGAGGCTTCCGCCTAAGAGGGTCAGTCCATGGGCCATAGGTTCAACGAAGGGGAAGAAGAGTAAAACTCCAAAGATGTTTAGTAAAACGTGGAAGAGTGCCACCCGCTGAGCGGCCCGCGAGGAGGCGAGAGCTGCAAAAACGGCAGTAAAACAGGTGCCGATATTTGCGCCGAAGATAAAGGCGAGTGCCGTAGGGAGGGTTATCCATCCGTCAGCCGTGAGCAGCATAACAATGCCTGTCGTAGCATTGGAGGAATGAAGCAGGGCGGATATGATAGTTCCGGCGATAACTCCCTGGAGATGGTTGTCGCCTAGTTGCCGGAGGAAGTTTTGTATGCTTGGCAAGTCAACAAGGGGTGCCATTCCAACCTGTAGTAACCCCAAGGCGAAAAAGAGAACGCCCAGACCAAAAACAGATTGGGAGAGAAACCTCCAGCGGGAGGGGATAAAGAGAAATCCTAAAGAGCCGAAAACCATAATATAGGGAGTAATGTGGTCTAAAGGAAGAGCCAGAAGTTGGGTAGTTAAGGTTGTGCCGATATTACTTCCTAAGATCAGAGCGAAGGCATTGCCAAAGGGAAGGAGTCCGGCATCGACGAAGGATACAGCCATAACGGTCAAGGCAGTACTGGACTGAAGAAGAGCTGTGGATATTGAGCCGCTCCAGAACCCACGCCAGGGGGTTGCGGTCATCCAAAGAAGTGCTTGGTGGAGGCGATGCCCGGCAAACGCTTGAAGCCCCTGCCGCAGGATTTTCATTCCCCAAAGAAGAAGACAGAGGCCTAATACCAAGATGGCGATATACAGTGATTTCACCTCTTTCGGAGGAAGTTTCCCTTTCTCAATATATTGGATAAGAAATGTGACAAGAACAAAAAAAGGCACTATTCCAGTGCTGTGAGGAAATTTAATGGATGAGAAAAACGCTCTTTGGCTGCGAATAATGTTTGGCAGCTTGCAAGCGATACAGGAGATGACTGCATAGATTACCTAAGAGGTGATTTTATGCGAGTTCGTAAAGGTAATGTCCGTGATTGGCCTTTTATCTATGCTCTTGGAAAAGTCGGTATTCCTGATAGTATTTCTCCATGGCGCAAGCAGCCAATGAATGTAACGCTTAAATACAGAGAGGAATTTTTAAGAGGGTTTTGGACCTGGATTCAGCAATCTGAATCGGAAGTTTTTATTGTTGAGGAGCCGAGATCTGAGGAGGATGGGGAAAAACGTGCACAGCCGGTCGGGTATTTGGTTCTTCAGGGTTCGTCGCGGGAAGAGTTAACCGGTCTTACTCAGGGATGGATCATGGATATTGTCATTCTTCCTGAATGGAGAGGAAAAGGAGCGGGCCAGATGTTGCTTGAAGCTGCAGAAGACTATTGCCGCAAGCATGGGGTCGCTTACCTGGGTCTTGCGGTCAGTAGTCATAATGTGAAAGCAGTTCGGCTTTACGAGAAATTTGGTTTTGCAGAGGAAAGAAAACTCTTAGTTAAATGTTTAGAGTAGCCACCTTGCCGTTGCCGCGGTGCCATCAGAGGATGAAAGAGAGAGTGCTCCCGGGTCGGGCAGCTTCGCCACATCCGCTCACCGCAGCATTCCGAGGCTTGCCCACTCGCCGGTGCGGGACTTCGCCAAACCCTCGGGTAGTACCTGATGTGAACCCGTGGCTCCGTCTCCCCGCGCCGTCTTGTGGGCTTTTACTGCCTCTCCATGCAATGGGTTCGCTTCTGTGGACAAAGCTGCCCTGCTTGCGGGTCTGGGGATTCTTCTGCATGTCTTAGGGGCTTTCTTTAGATTAACCGTCCATGCCGCTGCCACGGCACCAGCAGAGGATGAAAGAGAGAGTGCTCCCGGGTCGGGCAGATGTATCTCGTTAACACTTGACACAAAAAAAGCTTGCGACGGATTAACTGTCGCAAGTGAAGTAAAAGAGAGGAGTGGGGATAAAAAATTAAAAAGTGAGACTATCTAAATCATGTCCTGAGGCTTAGCTATTTATACAAGCCTCAGGATATTTTTTTCCAAGGACTTCTTAGGGGTTAGGCGAGGTTCGAGGCTCGAGGTTCGAAAACTTCTCCGAAGAGTTTCTTTAATTGGCTAAGTGCCGCTAGGATTCCTCCTATGGGTTGAATACATGTCGAAGTCTCGAATAGTTGGGACAAAGCTCAAATGGAGTTTGAATTTCCTCTTGAAGTAACTTTGGTTGCTCCGTGGTATAATATCCATAGCGAGTAACAAAGCTGGTTTTTAAGCATAATTATACCAACTGTTTGATATAGGAGGGTTCACTTTTGGAGCAAAAAGAAATCCGGGCGTTGGTTGAATCCGTTTTGGCTGAGGCTAAGGAATTTGAAGGCTACTTTATTGTACGGGCTCAATCCCGTCGGGAGTGGAGTATGCGGCTAAGCAACGGACGGTTTGAAAGGGTATCGACAGGAGAAGACAGTGGATTTGGAGTTCAGGCTTTTACGGAAAAAGGGGCATCGGGCTTTGCTACTTCGGACGTTTTAGACACGGGGGTCGGGCACAAACTTGTGGAAAAGGCGATTCAGCTGGCCCGCAGAAATGAAGAGATCGGGTCGAAGCGGAATCGAAGGATTTGGGAGGCTCCCCGGGTTCAAGAGGAGGTCGGCAATTCGGTTCGAAAAGGGTTCGAGGAGATTCCTCTGACTGAACTTCAAGGTTTGGTTATGAAACTGCATGTTCGTTTGCGCAAGGCGTTTCCTGATGGAGTGTGGCAATCGAGTTATCGCCAGATCGAAGAGGTCTGGTGTATCGGACGGTCAGATGGAACCTTGGTGTCGTTTGTTATTCCGCGGGCGGTTCTGATGCATCAAGGAACTGTGCGGAATCAGGGCAAAGCTCAAAGCACCTTGATTCACCGCAGTGGAGTGGATGCAACTCTGCTTTTTGAGGAATTAGAGGACTATGTATTAGAAAGAAAAGCAATAGACCGGGCGGGATTTGCCAGAGCAGTGTGCGGCGCTCCCCAGCTGCCAAGCGGTCATTACCCTCTCATTATTGATTATGGGCTGGCGAAAGGGCTGGCGCATGAGGCATTTGGTCATGCGGTAGAGTCGGATCATATGAATGAGTCTGTGCTTGGTGAAGAAGGAAAACTAAGGAAAGGATTGCGTGTTGCAAGGCCGGGCGTCAGTATTATTGACGGGCCTCTCCTTGGGGACTGGGCTAATCAACCCTATTCGGCTAACGGTCTGCCCAGGCAGACTGTGACGATTGTGCGGGATGGGGTGTTGGAAGCCGGGCTAGGGGACATTTTTTCGGCGGAAGAAGCGGGAATGCCGGTCAGCGGAGCCGGACGTGCCGAGAGCTATGGGCATATTCCTTTACCCCGTATGAGCAATATCCGTTTACTGGTTGACCGCATGCTTCCTTTAACCCCTGCTGAGCATCTGATGGACGAAGTGAAATCCGTCAGGGAAACTCTTTTAGAACATGGTGAGCTGCGGGAGGGTGAGAAGAATTTACTTCTCTTAGGGTATCGAGGCGGTCAAGTAAACCCTAAAACAGGGGATTTCGTTTTTCAATGTGATGGAATTATCGATGTAGCAGACCCGGATCTGCCAATTTTCCAACCTTCGATTTTTAGCGGAAAGATTCTTTCCGCTTTGGAAGCGATTCGCGGAGGGCTGGGTGAAGGGTGCTATGATGCGATTGGTACGTGCGGAAAAGGTGGGCAATCCGTAGCCTCAAGCGGTGGCAGCCATCGCTATCTGCTTATGGATGCGGATCAACAAGTTAGCTTAGGGGGTGAACAAGGGTGAAACTTATTGCACAATTAGAGGATCTGCTCTATAAAGCTCAGCACGCACCCAAAAAGGACGATCTCAGGCTCTCAGCTTGGCGAATCGTCGTTCATGAATCCGAAGTGGTGGCCTTGGGAATCAAAGATAATTCTCCGGGCAGTGTTTATACTCCCCCAAGTTATCGACAGGGGGAGAGCGGGGATGTTTTCTTAGTTTGGGCGGATGGAACCTGCAGTCAGGCCATGGTTCAGCTTCCTTTTGCATGTAATTCGGAGTATTGGCATAAACAAATAGAACAATGGAGACAGGCTGCTTATAAAGACCCGGATGCCGTACATATACCCGCTCCGGAATCCTTACCCCTCGTTGCGGTTGAGGACCGGGCAATTCAAACAATTGTTTCCGGGGAGGACAAGCTTGTTTTTGATCAAGTGGATCAATGGCTGAGGGATAAACCTTCGGGAGCTAAAATGCAGGGGAGGATCCAGGCAGCTTGGGGTTATCGGCACGTTCGCACCTCAACAGGACTTGCTGTCACCTATCAGCAATCCCAATTTGTATCCGGGTTTTCATTTGACAGTTTAGTGGGAGGCGGGTTCGCTAAACGCAGATTAATCCGGCCCAATGAACAGGAGGAGCTATGGTCTCAGACGGTGAATCAATATGAGTGGATGCAGAAGGAAGCTGCTCCTGTTGGCCCCCAGACCCTGGTGATTCTGGCACCCTCTATGACAGAAGACATGCTGAGGCAGTTTGTACTGCCCAATTTTTCAGGAGATCGGGTGATTGAAGGGCAAGGGGCATTTTCAAAGGAGAGTTTTCAAGAGCACAAGCAAGTCTTTCATGAACAGTTTTCCTTAATGATTGATCCGCTCCGTCCGTTGGAACTGGGTTCTTACCTGGTTACACCCGAGGGGGTTCCTGCCGGGCAAACGGTATTAGTACAGAAGGGACAACTAAAGACTCCTTTTCTGAAAGTTAAGGATGCTGTGCGGTGGGGTACGAAACCGACTGCTGTCCCCCAGGGAACGGCGGGACTTTACATAAGGCATCAGGCAGAGGTTCCTTGGGTAAAGGCTTTAGAGGGGATAGAAGATGGAGTTCTTATCTTGTCGGTACTTGGGTTACATACACAGGACTCGGTTTCCGGTTCGTATTCTCTAAGTGCTCCACATAGCCTGAGGATCTTGCAGGGCCAAATTGTCGGGAAAACGGATTGTAAATTAATGGGCAACTTCTTCGCAGATTTGGCGGCTCCAACCACAAAGACCGCATTATCTGACCTCGATACACATCCCTATCTGATTTTAAGGACTGGAATACAAACTCTTTAACCACTATAGAGGAGGAGGGTTCAGAGATGTTGGATTTACATGTTCACCTTCTCGGGCATAATGATCGGGAGGCTAACCAGGGAACCATTCGGGCGTTTTTGGATGAAGCGTCCCGCCGGGGATTAAAAGAAATCGGGTTTGCGGACCATGATTACTATTGGGATCAAATGAACTTTCCCTTAATCCGGGAAATGGCCGAGGATTACCCGCATTTAGAGGTGCGAATTGGGTTGGAGGCTGAATATCGTCCCCATGAAGAAGGCAGAATCAAGAACTTACTCGAGCAGTATCCTTTTGATTTTGTCATAGGGTCAGTGCATGAGTTTGATGGATGGGCTTTTGATTATCCCGAAGAAGAACCTTTGCATTGGCAAAAGGATGCGGATGAGTTATACAGCAGGTACTTTGAAATAATAGCGCTTGCCGCTCAAAGTGGGTTATTTACAACGATCGGCCACTTTGATCTTATTAAAATTTTCGGAGTAAGGCCGGAGAAGGATATCTTAACTCTGGCAGATGAGGCCTTAACAATCGTTGCTGAAAAAGGTTTGGTTTTGGAAGTTAATACAAATGGCCGCTATAAACCAGTTCAGGAATTTTATCCGGAAAGACGTCTGATGGAGGAGATTCAGCGAAGAGGGATTGAATTCACCTTAGGATCGGATGCTCATTGCGCGGAAAATGTTGGACGGGATCTGGAAGAAGCGGGTCATATGTTACGTGAGATTGGTGTTCAATCCATCGTCGGGTTCGCTAAACTCGCTAAAGTAAGCTATTCGCTGGATTAGGAGGGACATAGTTTGGTGGATTTTCTTGATGAGAAATGGTTGCTTGAAGAAAATGCGGCTCTAGCTTTGGTAGAAATTTTAAATATCCAGCAGGGTAACAACTATAAAATTCTCATGCATGAAGATCGGCCGGATATTGTAATCGAGAATCAAACGGATGGTAAACGTTTAGGTGTTGAGGTGACACATCTTTTCTACGATTCAGAGGAAGCCCGTTATGTTTTTGGACGATCCAGCCAGCAGAATTTCCCGCCAAATCCTCAATACATTGAGGAATATGTTCGACGGCTTAACCTCTTATTACAACAGAAAAGTGAGAAGGCTAAAGGATATAATCATGACTACCCTTTGGCCCTCTTAATAAGAGTGGTTTCTCCGCTTTTTCACTTGTGCAATTTCAAGGTTTATGCCGATAGTGTTGTTGTGCCGTCTTCTGATTTTGATATCATCTGGTTGATGTTCTATGACTTTGAGGAGAGGCGCTGGACGCTTCTGAAACGATTGCGCTAAATGCGCTGAACCGGGGATAGACTTCACACTCTGGTGAAACAATAAACTTGTAAGCCGGTTTGTGAAGGAGAGAAGACTATGCCTTGGATTGAAATTGCTCTTTCCCCCCGTTCAGAATGGAATGAGGACGGTCTTGAGGATTGGGCCCTTGCCCTGGGGGCCTTTCTAACAGAAAAGGGAACGGGGTTAAACCCACAGATTCAGATGCTTCCAGGATATAATGTAGTTCAGTTAGGGGAGTCAGGAGTTGGAGATATTACGTTAAGCAGCGCAGAGCGGCTGGTTATTTTAGATGGATTGTCTTTAAAAGGAACTATGGAATGTGATTTTGCCCGCTTCGTGGTTCGTTTTGCTTTACAAATGGGAGCAGTTGGGGTCTGTGTCTCGAATGCTGCTTCCTCTGAAAAGAGCTTCTGGCGGAAACTGGGCGGGGTTGTTCAACCTGATCCTGTCTCTTTGGAAGAGCCCATTTGTCGTGAAAAAGTAGGTGTAAAGCAACTTGCCAAATTCAGCTTGCTTGTGACGTATAAAGACGAGCCTGTGTTATGTTTAGAACCGATTGCCTGTAATGCTCATGCGCCGGGCTTAATCAGCCTTGCCCAACGCCGGTTGGAAAAAATGCTTGGCGGAAGTCCCATAGGGTTTGCCAGCCGTGTCGCTGTTCGTTGTCCATGGAATATTACGCGGCTGCAGTGGGCGGATTTATTATCCTTTAGCCGTTTGCAGGCCTTTGATTTGTTGGAGAACATTGTGAATAACTGTCAGAGAATGTGATTTAGTGGAAGTCTTTTCCCGCCATCTATGGCCGTCAAAGGTCGTTTATATTTGTCGGATGCATGAAAATTATATATAATGAGATAATGCTTAGATATACTAGATAGATAGCCAGAGATAGAGGAGAGGGACAGGATATGTCTACTACTGATTTAGCTCATGAACTTGCCAGGACCCTTAAGGAATCGGATCAGTTCAAAAACTTTCTTAAATCAAAGGAAAAGGTTATGAGTGATGCCAATAACCATAAGGTGGTTCGAGAATTTCAATTGAAACAATGGGAAATTCGTGAGGCTCAAATGCTGGAGCAAGAGATAAGTGAGGAAAAACAGCAAGAATTAGAACGTTTATACAGTTTGGTAAGCATAAATCCAACAGCAAGGGAGTATTTAGAGGCTGAATTTAAAGTGTCTTGTATGGTTCATGATATTCAAAAAATTATCGGAGAGGCTATGCAAGATGCTATGCCAATAGGTTTTGAAGAAGTGGATTCCTGAATGTTAGCTTATGGCTGGAACAGAGCACCTTTAGACCACAATGACCTTTGAGAGATGTAAATTAAAAGAGGTGCGATTAATTGAAGATCGGAATGATTTGTTACCCGAGCTATGGCGGGAGCGGTGTTGTCGCAACTGAGCTGGGGTATGCACTGGGTGAACGAGGGCATGAAGTTCATTTTATTTCCTCAGCCCGGCCCTTTCGCTTACGCCGGTTTCATGAGAAACTGTTTTATCATGAAGTATCGGATGTAAGCTATCCGGTATTTAAATATCCTCCCTATACGTTGTTGCTGGCCAATAAAATTGTGGAAGTCGCAAATTATGTAGGACTGGATGTGATTCATGCTCATTATGCTATTCCGCACAGTATTAGTGCCTATTTGGCCAAACAAATGATGACCAAGCAGGTTCCGGTGGTTACGACGTTGCATGGCACAGATGTCACGCTAGTAGGTGCTTTTGAAGAGTTTAATCAGTTAACCTGTTTAGCATTACGAGTTAGCGATCGTATTACAGCGGTTTCCAATGCGCTGGCAAGGGAAACAGTCGAGACCTTTGGGCCGCTGAAACAGGGGATTGAGGTTATTCCAAATTTTATCGATCCTAAGATGTACCTGCCCAAGGAAGGTTTGAGGGCAAAATGCAGAGAACATTTTGCTCCCTGCAATGAAAAGATTTTAACGCATATCTCTAATTTTCGGGAAGTCAAGAGGGTCGTGGATGTCGTTAAGATATTTGCTCTCGTAGAGAAGGTGGTACCCAGTCGGCTCTTACTCGTCGGAGATGGGCCGGAGATGGCCAGAGTTGAACGGGAGGTCATAAAACTAGGGCTTGAGAGAAAGGTTCAGTTTCTAGGTAAGCAGGAAAATGTTCAGGATATTCTACAAATGGCCGATATTTTCTTACTCCCTTCAGCCCAGGAAAGTTTTGGCCTTGTTGCCCTGGAAGCGATGGTCTGTGGAGTTCCGGTTGTCGCCAGCCGGGTTGGAGGATTGCCTGAGGTCGTAAAGCATGGGGAAACAGGCTATCTGGCAGATGTCGGAGATATTCAAGGAATGAGTGAAGCGGTTCTCAAACTGCTGACGGATCCTTTACAGTATAAAGCTTTTTCCGAACAAGCTGCGAACTGGGCCAGAGAATCATTTCCAGTTGATCGGGCTGTGAGAAGCTATGAATCAGTCTATGAAAGTGTGATTTTAAGTTCTCACGCCGGTTCCAGGTCTGAAGTCTGAGGTGCCGCTTTAGCGGTATGGGCGCTACTTTGAAAAAAGTCTCCTGGGTTAGACAGGAGGTCGGTTCTACTGCCTGGCTCTGGGGCGGAGCGCCTTTTCAGCTGTGTTAACCCGTGCGAAGACGGTGTCTTCGGTCTGCACGCGTCTGCGAGTTCCGCCGCTGGCTCGCTGGACGGTTCGCGAGCGCGTCCGAACCTCTGGGTATTTCTGGCCGCATGCTATGCCATCCATGGCGCATGCGGCACTAGGAACATCGTGTTCCGTCGCATGTGAACCTGCGGCGCGCTACGGGGACGCGAACCGTCTGCGCTCGCCTTAGCGCGGCTCCACTGACGCATCCGCTTAGCAGACAAGCGCTCCTTCAGCCAGTTTGTTGGGAATGTAAGCAGAACTTTGGGGGGAGGCTGGTAAGGCTTCGTGGAATCTTTTTCATCTTCTGATGGTGCTGCGACAGCGGCATGGCAGGCTACTCTGAAAAAAGACCCTAAAGACTTACATAAGAATCTCCAGACCCGCAAGCGGGGCAGCTTCGTCCACAGAAGCGAACCCATTGCATGGAGAGGCGGTAAAAGCCCACAAGACGGTGCGGGGAAACGTAGCCACAGGTTCACATCAGGTACTACCCTGAGGTTTGGCGGAGTCCCGCACCGGCGAGTGGGCCAGCCTCGGAGTGCTGCGGTGAGCGGATGTGGACGAAGCTGCCCGACCCGGACACAGCTCTTTTTCACCCTTTACTGGCATCGCGGCAGCGGCATGAACGGCTGCCCTCCAATCAGATGTACTTTATCTCACACACAAACAATGCTTTTCATCACTCTCATTTTTCAGAATTTATGGTATAATTGATTAATTTCCATTGCTTTCTATTTAGGAAATAGGGAATATAGAAGTAGTCAAGTTATTGAATAAACGTGCTTGCATAGGTATTTGAATATGAATATCGAATCGGAGGTGGGCTTAGATGACAAACCGAAGAAATCTGGACCAGTTTGAGAGTGAGTTAGAAGCCATAGGATACATAACCGAACGGGATGATCGAATCGCGCTTACGGCGTATTTAGCAACGGAGTTAGGTAAACCACTATTAGTCTCCGGACCAGCCGGAGTGGGTAAAACAGAAATTGCTAAAGTGTTAAGCCAAGTGTTGGATGCTCCGCTGATTCGCTTGCAATGCTATGAAGGGTTGGACGAGACAAAAGCACTTTACGAATGGAATTATCAGCGACAACTTTTAAAAATTCAGATGGGTCGTGAGCATCTTCAGGAGGCGGACCTTTTCTCCACAGACTATCTGCTGCCCCGCCCCTTACTTCAAGCACTTTTAAGTGAGAAAAGGACTGTACTCTTGATTGATGAAATTGATAAGACGGATTCTGAGTTTGAGGCATTTCTTTTTGAACTTTTAGGGGAGTTTCAAGTGACCATCCCTGAGATGGGAACTGTTAGAGCTAAAGAACGACCGATGGTAGTCTTAACCTCTAATGGAGAACGAGAGCTTTCGGATGGCTTAAAGCGCCGGTGTATTTTCCTTCATGTAGATCCGCCTTCGGTTAATAAGGAAGTGCGCATACTTAGGGCTAAAGTTCCGGATTTACCGGAACGATTAGCGTTAGAAGTGGCAAGGGCCGTTAATGTGCTTCGAGAACATCTCACTCTAAATAAAATCCCCTCCGTATCTGAAACCATGGATTGGGCCAAGGCCTTGCTTGTGATGGGCAAGACGGGTCTCGATCCGGCTTGGGTCGATGCCACCTTGACCTTGTTACTTAAGAGCCAGGATGATGTTGAGCTTTTCTATCGTGAGATGGGAGCCGAGCGTCTTATTTTTGAGTCTGGTAAACTGGCCCAAGGTGAAAGGCATGTCCATGGATAATAGCTATAACGATTATCGAATCAGTGAATTAGATCGTCATTTAGTAGAATTTGCCCAGTTATTAAGAACAGTGGGTCTTAAAATCAGTCCTTCCGAGATATCAGATGCCACTGAAGGTTTATCCTTAGTCGGTTTAGCAGACAGAGATAAAGTGGAGGCTGTCCTGCAAGCGACCCTAGTTAAGAATGTCCAACATATTTCCGCATTTAAGGAAGCCTTTAGGGCTTACTTCGCATCCATGGAACAAAAGGAGGCGTGGCAGGAAGAGGTTGCTCAGAAAACAAGCCAATGGAACGAACAGATCGAGAGTACCTACCAAGATCTGCGTTTTCAAGATAATGAATTAGATATTAGCGAAGAACAGAGGGCTGTTTATGCCAGTCTGCCTGAGAAGGATAAACAACGGCTGCGCGACTTTCTGGAGAAATCATCGAATGGCACGCGAAGCGGAGTTCCTGTGGATCATACCTATCAGCCTATGGTTGAGCGGGTTCTCCGGGGGTCCTTGGAGTACTGGCGCAAAAAGTTAGAGGAAGATGACCCGATTTTTTCGCCAGGGTCTACGGATGGAGTCCTCTCGGAGGTGGAGCGGGCGCTGCGTGACCGGGAAGTGGAGGTCCTAAGCCGGGATCTAAAGAAGATTTCTCCTGAAGAGTGGCCCGAGGTTATTCGCTTAATCCGTCGGCTTAGTCAACGCCTGGCAAGTCAGGTGACTCGTCGCTATCGGGCGGCCCGAAGACGGGGCGGCTTGGATATGCGCTCTACTTTACGCAAAAACCTACGCTATGGTGGAGTGCTTGTTGATCGAAGCTATCGCAGCCGCCGCAAAGGCAGGCCGAGAATTGTTTTGCTTTGTGACATATCGGGTTCGATGCTCAAATACGCAGAGTTTATCTGGCAGTTTGTCTATGGACTATCCAGTGTTGTAAGTGGGATAAAAACCTTCGCCTTTGGTGAAACGCTGATTCCTTTAACTGGAAAGTTCCGCAAAGGGCAGACCTTTGAAATTATGGTTAAAGAAGCCCTCTCTCTATCCGGAAAGGAATGGGGAGGAGGAACCAACCTTGCTAAGGCTTTAGAAACTATGCAAACGAAATATCCGGATACCTTCACTAGACAAACCCTATTCCTTATTGTCAGTGATGGGCAAACTCTCGAAGGGGACAAAGCTGCGGCTTTATTGGGCGAGGTTCACAGACATGTTCGTCAAGTGCTCTGGCTGAACACGCTTCCTGAACGCCGCTGGTCGGAGACTCCTTATGTTAAGGCCTTTCTTCCATTCTGCCAAATGTATGAATGCTATACCCTTGGCCATTTGTCCCAGATACTAAACAAGCAATTCTAAAATGAAGTGCTTGTTTATTTTTTGTGGAAAAGGTACATACTATAACTAAAGTATTTGTACAGAAACACACAAAGGTGTGAGGGGGTAAAAATTATGTTGGAAAAATGTCGTGCTTGTGGTTTTGAACATGAAGATCTAGGACATATTCTCTTTCGCAGAAATCATGTAAGTAACCGTGTTCTGCCATATTGTTCACATTGTATGAGGCGGCTTTATCAAGTGCCTTATAGGCCGGGGAGAGATCTCTAAGGTGTAATAATTATCGCGCAATTGGAAATGCCAATATTTTTTAGCTTGCCTTTTTTCCGTGGCTTTGATATATTGATTTTGAAGTTCGGAGAAGAGGGGATGTTTGGTCATGGCATACGTTATTAGCTCAGAATGCATTAGTTGCGGTGCTTGTGAAGGAGAATGTACAGTATCTGCAATTAGTGAGGGAGACGGGCAATACGTCATCAATGCGGAACTATGTATCGATTGTGGTTCATGCGCTACTGTCTGTCCAGTCGAAGCACCAAACCCAGCGTAAAAGATTAATAGCAGAAATTGGAGTCAATAAAAAAGGAGAGTTGATTTTAACTCTCCTTTTTTATATAACAGGAAGTATAAGTTTTTGGGGTACCATAGGGTACCCTTTTACTTGCTAATCCATATAGCGGCCATGCTTGTTCCAAATTCCCAAACGTTTGGGAATTTGGAACAAGCATGGAGATCATCAATCCTCATCTCGCCGTCCTGCAAGGCTAATTCGTGCGAAAACAGCGTTTTCGTGGGCTACAGGGACACTCGGCCATCTATGACCTTCGCCTACAGATGGGAATTAATCTTTTTGTTGAAATATATTAATTTTTTTAATAAAGGCTGACTATACGTTGACAATTTTACTATGTTGACTTAAAATCTAATTAGAAGTAATTTTAAATATTTGTGAAAAGAGGAGACGGACATGAATGCGATTGGAATTCTAAAACAATTAAAAGATAAGGGTGTCCGTTTTACACCGCAAAGACAGGCGATTTTGGAATTCCTACTCGAGACTCGGTCCCATCCTACGGCTGATGAAATTTATCATCATGTAAAGGCGAAATTTCCAGGAGTAAGTCTCGGAACGATTTATAATACACTAAACATGCTCAAAGAGCATGGACATCTTCTGGAGTTGTCTTATGGGGATATGGCTAGTCGTTTTGACGGTAACCCAAACAACCATTATCATATCGTTTGTTCAAAGTGCGGCAAGGTAGCGGATTTCCACGGACCTCTAATTGACATGGACCAAGAAGTCATGGAGAAATCAGGGTTCCTTATTCAAGGGCATCGCATGGAGTTTTATGGTTTTTGCCCGGAGTGCCGTCAAGTTGAACAAATTAATTAAACACCTGCGAAGGTATTGTCCGAACTCATTTGGTTAACTTAGTTCTCTGAGGACTGGGTTTGACTAAATGAGTTTTTTTATTATTTGGCAAGGGTTTTAATCATCTGTCTAGAATATCTAAGATTATCGTAGTGATGTAATTAACATAAGAGGAGCTAGTTATGTTCAATCGCCGCTTCATGATTTATAGTTTTTTATGGACGTTAGCCTTAGGAATTCTTTGGTGGAACTGGACAAGTCCCCAAGGAGAACCTCTTTTTACAGAGAAAAGTGGTATAAGCTCGACACGATTTACTCAGAATTTAAACGGGAGTTGGAATCAGTTTTCCTCATTGCGCCAGGCTTGGACAACAGAATCCGAACGTTCCCAAGGGAAAACGAATCATTCCTTTCTTACGAAAGGAAGCTCTTTAGATCTTCCTTCAAGCACGAGAGTTTCAGTAGTAACCAAACGCCTGCAAATCCCCGGAGAGTGGAGTTCGCGGACCATGCTGCTGACATTTAACGGAGTTCAGGGGCATGCCAATGTTTATTTAAATGGAATCACTGGCAGCCAGAAAATTGGTGAATTTGAAGGAAGCGGTGGGGCCGACGAATTAGAGATTTTGCCTAAGGCATTCCGCTATGGAGAAGATAACATTCTCTTAGTTGAACTCACGGGAAGTGCAGCGCAGCGTGGGACATTGTTAGGTTCCGCTTGGCCAAGATCCGGGTATATTAAGGGTGACATTCGTTTGGAAGCCGTCGTAGAAACGACAATTATGCCGCCGGAGGTGAAGGTTGACTGGATAGAGAGCACTGCGCAAATAACGGTAACGGCTGATTTGCGGCATCGAGGTTTTTCACAGGAAGGGCCCTGGTCGGTTTACGGTGTGATCTCGGATGGCTCCGCTGGTTTGGCCGAGCAATCTCTTACCGTATATCCCGAGGAAAGCGGAGATCACCGACCTGTGACATTAATCTTCACAATACCGGAGGCTCGGCGTTGGACCCTGGAAGATCCTTATCTCTATCAACTACATTTAACCGCAACGAACAGTAAAGGAGACATCGATGATTTGTCACTGCCCGTAGGTCTTCGCACAATCTCTATGGAATCCGGGAATTGGCTATTAAATGGGCAAATGATCCAGATTAAAGGGGAGGCCTTAACTCCACAGGAGGAATATCGTCTTCGAAACTCCGGAGAGTTAGAGTCGTGGTTAAGATCAGAACGACAAAAAGGAAACAACCTTGTCTACTTTATTGGGCAGTATCCTGATGAACTTTGGCTGCAAACGGCAGATAGAGTTGGTATTGGTTTATGGGCTGAGTTGCCTGTTGAGCTGATTCCCTCTCAGCGCTTACCACAGCCGGATAGTTTTAGGAACGTGATTACAGAAAAAAAACGTCATCCATCCCTCTGGGCTTGGACGATAGGAAAAGGTCTGGATTCTGACGACTTGGCCCGAAACTATTTTAAACAGGCTGAAATGGAAGTCCTGCCTAATTTGGCTTTTGCTCTTAAGCTAATCCCTGACATTGATACAGGGCTCTCCGCAGAACAATCGATTTATGTCCAAGGATCGACTCTTCAAGGAGTATGGGGGGAAGTGGGAGTGTCCTCTTCTTCGAGTATAGGTGCAGGTTGGACTAAAGAACTTATGTTTGCGCAGATATTGGCTATTTTTATGGTATTTCTCGCTTGGATGAATATTCGATCGGTCACTTGGCGCTATAAAGAGATCGGAGAGAAAAAACCTAAACGCCGGTTGCGCAGTGCTTGGCTTTGGAATAGATTGTTTATGTTTGCACGTGTTTGTTTGTTGGCAGGTTTAGTTACTTCCGGGTTGTTTAGGATTCCGATTCATGCTAGCCCATGGTTTTCACATTTGTGGCCTGGGATTGAATTGCTGCAGGCGCAATCTCCTTGGCTGATTTGGATGACGCTTGTTGGGTTATTCATGCTTGTACGAATGATTCAAGTTGGGGTAGCCGCTCCTCGTTTGCCGGATGCACCACATGAGGCAGGGCTGATGTATTGGTTGGAACGGCGTTATCGCTGGGCTGTATTTATTGCAATTGCTTGGGCTTTGTTGCCTTGGGGAGTTCCGTATTATACACTGCTGACCGGATATGGTTTACTGGTATTCCTATTCCTTCCTATTCGTATTCGTGATATCCACCGTATTGGAGGGCGTTATCTTCCTTTCCTCTGGGTGCCGGGAATTATAGTTGTTTCTCTGTTAGTAGGGTCTTACTTTTATCTGGCGGATTGGATTTTTCTTTGGAATGGGCTGCAGCCCTATGCAGCGCCTATCATCGACCAATTACGGATGATGTTCAAAACTATATCTTCATTTATTAGTTTAATTTTATAAAGGAAATCTAAGTAGATGGGCGGTAGGATTATGAAAAACCAAGAATTTAAACCTAATTTTTTGGCAACGGGAGTGGGTAGTGTTCCTCAAACTACGAGCGAAGAGGCTTTAGAACTAATTTGGAAAAGTGTTCCTTTTGCTCCGCATTGGCCTCAACTGCCCAATTTGGGAGCAGAGAGTTCGTTTGTTGGGCAATACCTCAATGTTTTGATTGAAACCGGCATTATTGGGGATTTTGAAAATCCTAAATTTCAAACGGAAGCCGCGGATTGGGTAGAACGGATGACTATGTTTTATTCCTTATATTTAGAAGCCCTTGAGGGAAACGAACAAGCCTTAGAACGCTTTGGCCTTAGTCTGCAAGGGGGAGAAGGATTCGAAGCTTACTATCGTGATCTTGAGAGCTCCGGCACACGGGATGCCTTGCTGCTTAAAGGACAACTCAGCGGCCCGTTAACTGTGGGAATGCAAATTACGGATAAAAACAGACGATCAAGTTATTATGACGATACCCTTCGGGATATGCTGCTCAAAGCTCTTGCCCTGCATGCTGAGTGGCAGACAAAACGGCTCCGAAGGTTTGGCTTGCCTGTGCTGATGACAGTTGATGACCCTGGGCTTTATGGTTTTGGCGCTTCAACCCACGTAACCTTAAAGAGAGAGCAGCTCATTGAAGACCTGGATACAATATTTGAGGGAATTATTCGTCAAGGTGGGATTCCGGGGGCACATGTCTGTGCCGGCATGGATTGGACTCTTCTTTTTGACTCCAAGGTTCAAGTTGTTAATTTTGATGCTTATGATTATTTTCAGAGTATGATGGCCTTAGCAGAGCCGCTAAATGGGTTCCTAAAACGTGGAGGAGTTCTCTCCTGGGGAATTGTTCCTACCAATCCAATTGCTTGGGAAGAAACTGCTCAAAGTCTGATACAGCGCCTGGAAAACAATATAGCAGAACTCGTCAAACGTGGTATTGATGAAGGTCTGCTTCGCCAACAAAGTATGCTGACACCAAGTTGTGGAACAGGTGCTCTTCAGAAGGAATTGTCAGAACATGTCTATAAGCTTTTAGCGGAAATAAGGGGACTTATATGACACACACCCGAGAGGAACGTCCAACATGAAGTTCGGACTTCGTGCCTCTGATTTCGGACTACGAACAACTGGTTGCTTATCCGAATTTTTTACTTTATAATAAAAACCAAGTATTTCACTAAGAAATACAAAGGAGGAATTTTTCATGATAACGAAAGAGATGACGGTGGGTCAGGTATTGAAGCAGTATCCCCAAACCGTTCAAATGTTCTTGGAACTTGGGATGCATTGTTTAGGATGTCCCTCTTCGACCATGGAAAGTGTTGAAGGTGCGGCTCTGACCCATGGACAAAATCCTGATGAGCTGGTTGCAAAATTAAACAAGGCAATTGTTGTTTAGAATAATCTATGTTCTGCGGGGACAATAGATTTATTATATAGTCGTTATTTAGAGCTGGTCTAAGAGGCCAGTTCTTTTTTGTGCTATCATGCTTTCTAATTCGGACAGGATTATTTAACTTAAATCATTAAAAGGTTGTTTCTTGTATTCTAAGTACAAGGTCTTTGCTGAGATAACTTGATTATAGAGCTAAAGAGATATGCTAACTATTGGGTGGGTATAGAAATTTTATGTAGCAAATAAATAAGTCAAATTACTTTGTAGTACATACACAATATAACTATGTTTCCATATATTGTTATTAATTAAGGGGAAGAAAATGAATGACAAAGTATCTTGGGCCGAGTTAAAGGAGGAAATTAATATGGAATTACGTTCCGTTGCTTATAATCCAAATCTTACTTCTGGTATGTTCCCGGGAATGGGAGGAATGCAAAGTATGGGAGGAATGCAGGATATGGGAGGAATGCAAGGTATGGGAGGAATGCAAGGTATGGGAGGAATGCAAGGTATGGGAGGAATGCAAGGTATGGGAGGGATGCAAGGTATGGGAGGAATGCAAGGTATGGGAGGAATGCAAGATATGGGCGGAATGCATGGCATGATGGGTGGTTATGGAATGTGCCCGCCTGGAGGTTTTGTAAATCTGGATGTTGATATGGATCCTGGTTGTGCCACGCTCGATCTTGAGGGTCCAATGCCTTGTTCACCATGTGGAACACCTGTGATGGAGCATCATCATTGTTCGATGCCGGCTCCGGAACCTCTTCCTGTGCCTACCCCTTCATTCGAAGTTTATGTTGTAAAACAAGGGGATACTGTTTGGAAGATTGCTAAGCGCTTTGGTACGACAATGCAAGCGATAATTCTTGCCAATAACCTTCGTAACCCGGATCTTATTTTTCCTGGTCAGGTCTTATTGATACCTGGAGTATCTACAGGAGAGTTTTACGGCTAAACTTAAACACTGATAAATGTTCCGTAAATTTCGAGGGAACCTAAGCCCGAGTAAGGGGTTAGGTTCTTCCTTACATAAGATCGGATAACGATGGACATATTGATAGGGGTTTAGCGGTACAATTTTTTTGTTAATAATCAGGCAGGGGAAATCATACCATGAGTCGAATATTGGGGAATTATACGGAAGGAGAGAGGTAACGTGGATTATCAGGTTGGAATTCTTGGCGGAGGACCGGGAGGATATGTTTGTGCTTTAAGAGCAGCCCAACTGGGTTTATCAGTTGTACTGATTGAGGGTGACCGTTTGGGGGGGACATGTTTGAACCGGGGGTGTATCCCTACTAAGGCATTGGTAAAGAGTGCCGATTTATGGCGTGAGATGGGGCGTGCTGAGGAATTCGGCTTGTTTGCTGGTGAGAAGCGAATAGATTATGGTGCTGTACTTGCTCGCAAGGATCAAGTTGTCAATTCGTTGGTAGGCGGAGTTGAGAAGTTGATGAAAAATGCGAATATACGTGTGGTGAAGGGGTGGGGAGAATTCAAGAAGCCAGGGCAGATTTCAGTAACGACTGAAAGTGGAGTGGAGCATTTCGAGGTAGAAAATGTTGTGCTTGCTACAGGGTCTGTTCCTGCGCGTATTCCGATACCGGGGGCTGACCTCCCGGGGGTAGAGACCAGTGATGAGATACTTGAAGGATCAGACCTGCCTAAACGCCTTGTTATCATTGGCGGAGGGGTTATTGGTTTAGAATTTGCCTCAATATTCGAGGCCTTTGGAGTTAAAGTAACTGTTATAGAAATGCTCCCTACTTTGTTACCGACGATCGATGAGGAAATTCCCAAGCGCTTAACCCCCTTGTTAAAGCGCAGTGGAATGGATATTTTGACTAAGACCGCGGTTAAGCAAATTCGCCGGGACGGCGAGGGACTCGTAGTCGAAATTGAAGATGCCAAAGGGGTAAGAGATATTCCGACTGACCGTGTTCTTTTATCCACTGGCCGCAGACCGAGTATGCAAGGAATTGATGCGGAAGGTTTAGGTTTAGAAACTGAAAGAGGGGCCATTAAGGTGAATGCTCAGATGCAGACGAATCTTCCTAAGGTTTACGCGATTGGTGATGTCGTTGGCGGAATCATGCTGGCCCATGTGGCATCTGAAGAAGGAATTATTGCTGTAGAGCATATCGCCGGACATTCGGTTAATATGAGTTACAGAGCGATACCAAGTGCAATCTTCACTCATCCGGAAATTGCCACAGTTGGCTATACAGAACAGGAACTTAAAGCATCAGGGAAAGACTATCGCATAAGTAAGTTTCCATTTTCGGCTAACGGCAAGGCCCTTGCTTTGGGGGAAAGTATTGGAATCGTTAAGATTCTGGCAGATGCCGAAGGGGTAGTAGTAGGAGCAAGTATCATGGGGCCGCAGGCGAGCACCCTAATCTCAGAATTAGTAATTGCTGTGGAAAAAGGGCTTAAAGCTGAAGATGTTGCACGCACCGTCCACGCCCATCCCACATTACCCGAAGCAATTATGGAGGCAGCTCAGGGAATTAGTGGAAAACCACTTCACTTAGCTTAAGCTTTAGGATTAAATGTAGAATTATTCCAGATAAACCGGACCCATTTATTTATCTGTGCAGCGTTTAAGCAGCCCGCTTAAACGCTGCTTGTTTTTCGTTTAGGACTTAAGTAGGTAGTTTTAACGTTGAGCAATTCAGAATTGACAATGTTTATTGTTTTGTGCTAAAAAATTGCAGATAATACTAAAGCACTTGTCCGTTGTATGTTTTTACTGTCCGAATATAGGAGATTTATGGTTTTGATTTCTCACTTTAGACAGGTCAATCGACAGGATTTGTCAGACTGATGCTCAAGAGTAGTAGGACTTTCTTCCTTAATCAAGGAATTTGCCAGAAAGAAATCGATTAGATTGCAGGATAATTTTTTCTAACGTAGAATAAGTGGAGTAATGTGGAGTGAAGTGGGGCCAATTGCCACAGTAGTGGGGTGAACGACATGTTTATGGGGGAGTACATTCATACAATCGATGGAAAAGGCAGGTTAATTATTCCTGCTAAATTCCGGGAAGCTTTAGGAAAACAATTCATTGTGACCAAAGGCTTGGATCATTGTTTGTTTGTCTACCCTCTTGCAGAATGGGGTACTTTAGAAAAGAAACTGCGTGAGCTGCCGTTTACCCAACCTGACGTACGAGCCTTTGTCCGTTTCTTTTTTTCTGGGGCAACGGAATGTGAGCTGGACAAGCAGGGAAGAATTCTATTGCCGGCTAATTTGCGCGATTATGCGCAATTAGAGAAAGATCTGGTTCTGGTGGGAGTGTCAAGCCGTGTTGAGATTTGGAGCCAGACTCTTTGGACAGAATACAGTCAGCAAGCAGAAAGTGCCTATGCCAGTGCTGCTGAATCCCTTGTTCAGCTTGGAATATAGAAAGGAACGGATTAACTTGGAGTTTCATCATGTAACAGTGTTATTGGAAGAGACCGTAGATTCAGTTGTTAGGGACCCCTCAGGAAGATATGTCGATTGTACTTTAGGTGGTGCCGGACATAGCCAAAGGATTTTAGCGAAGCTTGGAGCATCTGGAAGGTTGATTTGCTTTGATCAGGATGCACAAGCCATTGGTCATGCCAAAGAAGTTTTTGGACAGGATGAACGAGTCATCTTGATCAATCGAAACTTTGAATTATTAGAGGACACTTTAAGGGAATTAGACTTGCTGCCGGTCAATGGAATCATTTTCGATTTAGGAGTTTCGTCTCCTCAATTAGATGAAGCTGAACGGGGTTTTAGTTATATGCAGGATGCACCTTTAGATATGCGAATGGATCCTGCGGGTGTTCTGAATGCACGGGAGATTGTCAATTCGTGGACTGAAGAGGAATTAGCCCGGCTAATTTGGAACTATGGAGAAGAAAAATGGTCGAAACGGATTGCGCAATTTATTGTCCGGACTCGCCAGGATCATCCTTTGGAAACTACCGGCGATCTGGTACAAGCGATTAAGGCCGCAGTTCCGGCTGCGGTTCGCCGAAGCGGACCTCATCCGGCAAAACGAACGTTTCAAGCCATTCGAATTGTAGTCAATGATGAATTGGGGGTTTTAGATCGGGTGCTGGATCAGGCGCTGCGGTGTCTGGATCATGGAGGACGGGTTGGGGTGATAACCTTTCACTCCCTTGAAGACCGCATTGTCAAAGATAGGATGAAATCCTGGCTTGGACGGTGCACGTGTCCTCCGGAATTACCGATTTGTCGATGCAACGCCCAAACCCTAGCCAAGGTGTTAACCAGAAAACCGATTCTTCCCTCAGCAGAGGAAGTGGAGGAAAATCCCAGGTCCAGAAGTGCAAAATTACGGGTTGCCGAAAAAATATAATGTCTAAAGCAAAAGGAGGAGGAATACCCATGGTAGTGGCGGAGGAATCAGTTGAATGGCAGGAGGTTTTACCACAAACACATGCCAAAAGAAATCCTCAACCCGCAAGAAGGGGGAAGAGGTATTCTAAGCTTAAAAGTATTCTGGCATTGGCGGTCGTCGTTGGTCTGACAGGTGCAATCGGGGCGGAAACGATTCATCTGACGGTTGTTCAAGGGGCGCAGATTCGGTCCTTGGAAAATGAAATATCCGAAATCAAAACGAGGAATGATCTTCTCCAGATGGAGGCAGACAAACTTAGGGCAGTAGGACGGATTGAGAGTGCAGCCCTGGCTATGGGCATGGAAAAACCTACGGGGAAAGTGTATATGGCAGGCGTAGTACCTGCAGCCAAAAATCAAGAGGGGGCTCCGTTGACCCAAACCGATACTCAAGCCCAAACTCAAGCCGCAGAGGATAAACTTTCTGCACTTAAACAATTCTCACAAAAATTTACCAGCTTTTTTGCTTCAACACAACGTTAAGAGAAAGGCGCTTTGGGTACGCGGAGACCCCGGAAAGGTGGGGGTGAGGGCTTGTGAGTCCTTATGTCGTCATGCGTAAACGAATCGCTTTTCTTTTTTTGTGTGTTAGTGCCTTCTTGGTCGTCTTAATTATCCGCTTAGGCTTCGTTCAACTTAGTCAAGGAGCGGATTTGCGAAAAAAGGCGGATGATTCACATTTTCGAGGGGTTCCTGTAGCGCCTAAACGCGGAAATATCGAAGATCGCGAAGGAAATATCTTAGCGATGAGTGTAAGTACTGAAACAGTGTATGCGATTCCGGCGGAGGTTCGGCAGTCCGGTCGGGCCAAAGAGATGGCGGCAACTCTTTCCTCGTTGCTTGGAAAACCTGCTGGTGAGATTGAAGCGCGTATTACGAAACGATCTGCTTTAGAATATGTCCAAAAGCGGGTTAGCCCGGAGGTAGCTGCTCAGGTACGGGCGTTAGCGCTGCCTGGAATAGGAACTACGGAGGATAGTCAGCGATATTATCCCAATGGCTCCCTGGCTGCCCATATTATCGGGTATTCAGGAATTGACAATCAAGGTCTTGAAGGAATAGAGTTGACCAGGGAATCTGAGCTAAAAGGGATTCCGGGAAGTATCCTTCAAGAATTCGGGGCCAATGGGATTCCTTTGCCTCAGGCAGAACATCAGTACTTAGCTCCTAAACAAGGAAACACAGTAAGATTAACCATCGATAAGAATATCCAGGCTTTTGCGGAACGGGAATTGCAAAAGCTGATGACCGGTCAAGGGGTTAATATGAACGGACAAGTGCCGAAGAACGCCTCGATTCTGGTGATGGATCCTAACACCGGAGAAATGCTGGCCTTGGCCTCAGCGCCGACCTTTGATCCTAATCGATATCAAGAAGCGGATCCCAGTACGAGGCGAAATATTGCTATTCAGAATGGATATGAACCGGGATCTACCTTTAAGATCATTACTTTAGCGGCAGCTTTAGAAGAAAAGAAAATTAAACTCAATGAGCATTTCTATGATAAAGGTGCTTATACGGTATTGGGAAAAAATGTACGCTGCTGGAAAGCAGGAGGGCATGGGGATCAAAGTTTTACTGAAGTGGCCGAAAACTCCTGTAATCCAGGTTTTATCGAGATGGGACAACGTCTCGGTATGGACACTTTTTATAAGTATCTGTATGATTTTGGATTTGGTCAGAAGACAGGAATTGAGATGTCCGGTGAGGCAAAAGGTATTTTGGCGAATAAGAAAAAGGCTACAGCCTTAGATTTGGCGACGATGTCTATCGGTCAAACCAATAACGTCACCCCTATTCAATTATTAACGGCGGTTTCTGCGGTGGCCAATGGCGGGACGTTATTGAAGCCACAACTGGTAAAGGAAATCATTGGACCTAGCGGTAAGGTAGTTACCCCCTTTAAAAAAGAAGAAATCAGGCGTATTATCAGTGAGGATACTTCAAAAACAGAACGTGAAGCTTTGGAAGCGGTTGTAACCAATGGCACGGGACGCCGGGCGTTCCTGCCAGGCTATCGTGTAGCAGGAAAAACAGGGACAGCGCAAAAGGTTCAAAATGGCGGGTATATTCAAGGGGAATATATTGCCTCCTTTGTGGCCTTTGCACCTGCTGACAAACCCCGTCTCGCCATATTGTGTGTAATCGATGGTGTTCCGTTTTATGGCGGGGTTGTGGGATGCCCGATTGTGCAGACCGTCATGCTCGATTCCTTGAGATACCTGGGTGTTAAGCCGGATCCCAAGGCACCCTTGACACCAAGTAAACCTATGCAGGGGCTGGAGTTTCCGCCGATTAAAAAGGCGGCTACCGTTCCTTCAGTGTTGGGTCTTCCTTTAGCCGAGGCCCAAAAGATTTTAGCTGAAGCTGGGTTTAAGACGATGACAGAAGGTAAGGGGGGAATCGTTTTGGATCAAATTCCGCATGGGGATGTGCAAGTAGAAGCCGAATCGAATGTTCTCCTCTATCTTGGCGCGGATGCCTCCACCCCGACCCTTGGTTCTTGGTGGGAAGATGGGGATGAAGATATTGAAGCCATTCGTAGTCTGACAGGGCGTGTACCGATTTCAGCCAGTCCATTAGGGCAATAATCCGTTGATCAGAGGTCTGCTGCAGGGTTAATTTGTCTATAATAACGTTAGGTTTATGAATTTATAATTGAACGGTGCTCAAAAACGTTCGAAAGGAAAGATGAGGAATGCCAACAGCGAACAAATCACTCACAGAGATTATAAGTGGGATCGAGGTTCAGGCTTCTTCGGGGGATTGTCAAGTCATCGTCCGTGGGATGTCAATGGATTCACGGCAAGTTCAGCCGGGGGATCTCTATGCCTGTGTGCCAGGTTTTAAAGTAGACGGTCATGACTTTGCAGCTAGTGCTGTTGCTTCTGGAGCTGTGGCCTTAGTTGTGGAACGGCTTTTGCCTCTTGAAGTTCCTCAAGTCAAGGTTCCGAATGTTCGTCAAGTTATGGGGACGCTGGCAGCTAATATTTACGATCATCCCAGTGAGCAACTGGAGTTAGTAGGTGTAACCGGGACAAATGGTAAAACAACCATTACCTATCTTATTGAGAAAATAGGGATAAAGCATGGCAAGAAGGTCGGTTTGATAGGAACCCTGGGATCCCGAATTGATGGGCGAACGATTCCGGGGGATAGGACAACACCGGAAGCAATAGATGTTCAGAAACTCCTGGGGGAAATGGTCGCCGAAGGAGTAAGTCTGGCGGTCATGGAAGTATCTTCTCACGCCTTAGTACTGGGGAGAGTGGCAGGATGTGAGTTTGATGCGGGAATTTTTACCAATTTGACACAAGATCACTTAGATTATCATAAGACAATGGAGGACTATCTTTACGCCAAATCCCGCTTATTTGCTGATTTAAAAGGTGACAAACAGCCTAAGATAAGCATTTTAAATGGGGATGATCCTGCCTTTGAAAAATTAAGGCAGGCTTCGGCCGCGACCGTTGTAAGTTATGGAATTCATAATTCGGCAGATTACCGCGCAGAGAATGTCGAAGTCACGACAGAGGGAGTCCGTTTTCAGGTTCATTTTCGGGGTGCAGTTCGGGATATTTGGTATGCTACCCCAGGATTTTTCAGTGTGTATAATGCCTTAGCGGCCTTTGCCTGGGGAGTTGAAAGGGGATATAGCCCTGAGATTGTCGCGGAAGCTTTAGCGGAAATATCCGGTGTGCCAGGGCGCTTTGAAAGTATTCGGCTTGGTCAGCCTTTCCAGGTTATTGTGGATTACGCACATACGCCCGATGGCCTGGAAAATGTTGTGCGAACCGCTCGGGACTTTACTAAAGGGAGGCTTTTAACAGTCTTCGGCTGCGGAGGAGACCGGGACCGGACGAAGCGGCCATTGATGGGGGAGGTAGCGGCCCAGTGGAGTGATTATCTCCTCGTGACATCGGATAACCCTCGTACAGAGGATCCGGGTCAAATCATCAGAGAGATTTTAACCGGTGTTTCAGGTGTGGATTATGTTGCCATAGCAGACCGACGAGAAGCCATATGGAGTGCTTGCCGGCTTGCGAAGCCGAGAGATACCATTCTGATCGCCGGTAAAGGTCATGAAACCTATCAGATCTTCGGCACGGAGGTTCATCCCTTTGATGATCGGGAAGTAGCGCGCGAAGCATTGAGGGGGCTAGGTTATGCGCAATTGGACAGCTGATGTGATTGCTCAAGTAGCAAAAGGGACGTTGTTTGGAAATCCGGAGGCAGAGGTTCAAGGCTGTATCATAGATAGTCGTCACGCGCAGGGTGGAGAAATGTTTTTTGCTCTGCCGGGGGAAAAAGTGGATGGGCATGATTATATCGAGGCTGCTTGGAAAAATGGAGCAGTGCTCGTGATTGCGGATGAAGCTCGCTTTCAGGAGGAAAGTGAACTTGTTTTGCCGGATAAAACAACTATCCCGGAAGGGAAAGCACTTTTGCTTGTCAAATCTGTCGTTTCTGCTCTCCAGGAATTGGCCGCCGGCTGGCGCATGGAACTAAAGGCCAAGGTGGTCGGGGTCACTGGGAGTAATGGGAAAACGACCACGAAGGATATGATTTATGCGGTTCTGTCCCAATCCTTTCGAGTCTATCGCAATAAACAAAATCATAACAACGAATTAGGACTTCCCTTGACAATCCTTAATGCTCCGCCGGGAACCGAGATTTTAATTCTGGAGATGGGTATGCGGGGCTTAGGAGAGATTAAAGCTTTATGTGAGATCGCAAAACCGGATATTGGGGTGATCACTAATATTGGTACGACTCATTTAGAGCTGCTTCTCACCCAGGAACGAATTGCTCAGGCCAAGTGGGAACTAATTGATGCCCTGCCGGACGATGGTAAAGGGATCATTAATGGGGAGGATTTGTTCTCTGTACAAAAGGCAGTCAACGATCCCCATCCCATTTGCTTTTATGGTCTTGAGGGCGCTTTTGCAGCTCCCCATATCAGAGGGGAGCGCCTCAGGCCTTGGGGAGTCCTGGGGACGGCCTTTGATGTAACTTATAAGGATGAAAAGACAACGGCTAATCTGCCGCTGCCGGGCACGCATAATGTCTTGGATGCTCTGGCTGCTTTGGCAGTGGGTACAGTGTTTGGGGTTTCTCTGGATAAGGGAAGCTGTGGACTAAGTGAGCTGGAATTGTCTAAGATGAGGTTAGAAGTCCGGCAAGGGGTTCTGGGAACGATCCTGATTAATGATGTGTATAACGCTAATCCGGTTTCGATGCAGGCTTCACTGCGAGTTCTCAAAGAGCGGGCGGCCGGGAACAAAACCCTCGCAATTTTAGGAGATATGTATGAACTTGGCAGTTCCGCGGAATCAGGGCATCAGGAAGTTGGGCGAACCCTCACCGAGTTAGGAATAAGCGAATTAATTACCGTGGGAAAACTGGCGGAAGAGATCGCCCAAGGGGCACGGATGGCCGGCTATGCTGGGGATCATATTAGAGTAACGTGCTCACGTGAAGAAGCTGTTGAGCAGGCGCTAAGCCTCCTTACCAGGCTGGGCCCGGGAACATGGGTGCTTATCAAGGGTTCGCGGGGAATGCGAATGGAAGAGATAACTGCAAAACTGGAAAGATCAGAGTAAAGGATGGAATGACATGTCTGAGCGTTTGGTCATGGCGGCAGGATTAGCCCTTATTATCACGTTGGTCCTGGGCCCTTTTTTGATACCGGTCTTAAGAATTCTTAAGTTCGGACAAAATGTGCGCGATGATGGCCCCAAAAGACACCTTAAAAAGGCTGGAACCCCTACGATGGGTGGAATAATTTTTCTCGTAGGCATTATTGTCAGTTCTTTGGTTATGGCGGAACAACCGACTTCTTTGGAAATGGTGACCTTGGTGGGTATCACCCTTGGCTATGGATTGATCGGGTTTGTGGATGATTTTATTAAAGTTGTAATGCATCGCTCTCTTGGACTCCGGGCCTACCAAAAACTGATAGGTCAGTTTGGTTTGGCCTTTATCCTAATGTGGGTATCAGTCCGTTGGTTGGGACGGGGAACAGATTTAGCGATTCCCTTCACTTCCATACACTTTGAATTAGGCTGGTTTTACTACGTTTTGATTTCTCTCGTTATTGTGTTAATGACCAACGCCGTTAATCTCACGGATGGGTTGGACGGCTTAGCAGCGGGAAGTACCATGTTTGCTGGAGCCGCCTACGTGGTGATTGCTCTTTTGGCGGCCATCCACGGAGTTGCAGTACTAGCGCATGAGACAGATATGGCAGTTTTCGCAGCAGCTTTGGTGGGGGGGAGTTTAGGCTTTTTGCGCTTTAATACCTACCCTGCACGTATCTTTATGGGAGATACGGGGTCTTTGGCCTTAGGGGGGGCATTAGCAAGTTTAGCCGTACTAACCAAGAGCGAATTTGTGTTTATCGTGATTGGCGGACTCTTTGCAGCCGAGGCTCTCTCCGTGATCATTCAGGTAATTTCGTTCCAAACAACAGGCAAGCGCGTTTTTCGTATGAGCCCGCTTCATCACCACTTTGAGCTCGCGGGCTGGAGTGAGTGGAAAGTTGTCATAGTATTCTGGTCTGTTGCTGTGATCTGCGCAGTCCTGGGGATTATGGGGTATATGCCGACGCTGGGGTAGAGAAGGAGGAATATTTGTGGATAAAGAAAAAATGCTGTCATATATTTTAGATTCATACCCCTACCCTATTGTATTTGTCGATTGCGACCATGTTATTAGATACCTTAACAAAAGGGCAGAATATCATTATTATCAAGAGCGTGGTTATCGTAATTTGATTGGAAAATCCATTTTTGCTTGTCATCAGAATCCCAAATCAGTGGAAATGATAAAGTCGACTGTGGAAAACCTCAAAAACCACGCTAATGAAGTCTTTCTCAAGGTTAGCCCCAGAAACGAAAGGATTTATATCGTACCGGTAAGAAACGAGAATGGAGAGTTAGTTGGATATTTTGAACGATTCGAATTGAATTTGCAAAAGTAACGTTTGCAGAACAGACAAGATACGACTCAGAAACGGAGGATTTTGACGTGGAATGGTTGGACAAACGCGTTCTGGTGATTGGTGCAGGTTTAAGCGGCCAGGCGGCAGTACGGAAGCTTAAGGGTTTGGGGGCTGAGGTTTTTCTGACAGATAGTCAGCCGCTTGAGAAGCTTGAAGGTGTAGAGAAGCTAGGGCTTAATTCTGAACATTTGCTTTTGGATGAGGTTCCGGAATTTTCCGGGATTAATCCGGAGCTGATTATTTTGTCTCCAGGGGTTTCTCCTAAGCTTTCTTTGGTCCGGGAGGGAATTTCCCGGAATGTGACCGTGTGGAGCGAAGTGGAGTTGGCTATGCACGATTGCCCTGCGCTTTGTGTTGGGGTAACCGGTACAAATGGAAAAACAACCACCACCACGTTAATCGGTGAGTTGGCTAAGCTCACGGGCAGACCGACCGTTGTCGCCGGAAATATCGGAGTCGCTTTAAGCAGCCAAACGCATGGCTTGGAAAACAACAGTATTGTTGTTGCCGAGCTTTCTAGTTTTCAGCTGGAATTTGTGGATAAGCTTCGTGTCCATATTGGAGTTTTGCTCAACCTCACACCGGATCATTTAGACCGTCATGGCACTTTAGAAAAATACCTGGAGGCCAAAGCTCAAATTTTTAAAAATCAAGCTGCAACGGATTTAGCGATCTTAAATTGGGATGACCCTTTAGTACGTAACTTGGGATCAGAATTGAAAAGCCGGGTGATCTATTTCAGTCCGACGACCTTTTTGCAGGATGGGATCAGTCTTTGGCACGACCAGATCGTCTATGCTGAGAAGGAAAAGAGGACGATGATTCCAATCATCTCCCGGAAGGACCTCCAATTACGGGGATCACATAATCTGGAAAATGTTATGGCAGCGGCTGCCGCGGCGAGAGCATTTGGTCTTTCCTGGACGGAGATATCTGAAGCACTGGCTCAGTTTAAAGGAGTAGAACACCGTCAGGAAGTTGTGGGCTTATATAACGGGATTCTTTTCATCAATGATTCCAAAGGGACTAACACAGATGCAGCGACTAAAGCTTTATTAGCCTTCGATGAACCCCTGGTTTTGCTTGCCGGAGGTAAGAATAAAGGGTTGGATTTCCACGAATTCATGAAAGTTGCCCAAGAAAAGGTTAAGAGCTTGGTCTTAGTGGGGCAAGCGGCTGAAGAAATGGCGCAGGCTGCCCAGGATGAAGGAGTTCAGAGGATTATTAAGGTCACAACCTTCGAGGAAGGGGTAGAGAAAGCAATCTCTGAAGCGATGCCTGGAGATGTGGTTTTATTATCCCCTGCTTGTACAAGTTGGGATATGTTTAAGAATTATGAGCAAAGAGGGGAATTGTTTAAGGAGTTAGTGCGTAGGCATTATAGGGAACCCATTCAATAATAAAGGGGGATCTATATATGCGAAAATTCCATCGGCCAGATTTAGTCTTGTTGGGAGCGATCATGGCTCTATTAGGGATAGGGTTTGTTATGGTTTACAGTTCTAGTGCTGTAAGGGGGTATATACAGTACGACGACCCCTATCACTATCTTAAGATGGAGATACTCTGGGTTACGATGGGATTAGTTGCGATGTTTATAAGTATGGTTATCGATTTAAGATGGCTGCGTAAATATGCGAAACCGGCTCTGATTTTAGCAATTGTCCTTCTGATTGCGGTTAAGATTCCAGGGATCGGACGCAGAGTCAATGGCGCGGACCGTTGGATTGGGCTGGGGCCCTTATCGATTCAGCCTTCGGAAGTGATTAAACTTTCCATGGTGTTGATGATGTCTCATCTGCTGGCCCTTAATCCCCATAAGATTGAATCCTTTCGCAAAGGGGTATTGCCCATTCTTGGCTTAATGGGAGTGATAGCAGGGCTGATTATGCTCCAGCCTGATTTAGGCACAACCTTAGTGATAGCTGCTACGACATTTTTTATGTTGATTGCCGCGGGGGCCAGGGCCAGTCATATTTTGGCCTTAGGTGGGGCCGGATTAGGGCTGGTGGTAGCGGCCATTGCGGCTGCCCCTTACCGAATGAAGCGAATCTTTGCCTTTTTGGATCCCTGGGCTGACCCATTGGGAAACGGATATCAGACGATTCAGTCCCTTTTGGCACTTGGTCCGGGCGGATTATTTGGTTTAGGCTTGGGGCAGAGCCGCCAGAAGTTTTTATATTTGCCTGAAAATCATACGGACTTTATTTTTGCTATGGTTGGAGAGGAACTCGGGTTTATTGGTGCTTCTTTAGTCGTATTAACCTTCTTTCTCTTTGCCTGGCGGGGGTTCCGGGTGGCAATGAGAGCTCCGGACGCGTATACGGGCTTTCTGGCGGTTGGATTAACTGCTATGGTATCTGTTCAAGCAATGATTAATATGGGCGTTGTAAGCGGGGTTTTGCCGGTTACCGGGATCACCTTACCATTTATAAGTTATGGGGGCACGTCTCTTGTTTTTACGATGATAGGAGTGGGAGTGCTGCTGAATATTTCAAGGGAAGCAAAGTAGTAAAGCGAGGCGCGATGTTCGAAGTTCGAAGTTCGAGTGCCGGTGCGATTCCGGGCCCTGATACTGTGGAAGGGTCATGATTGGAGGAAGGTGTATTATTGGTGCGTGTAATTTTAACCGGTGGCGGAACAGGTGGGCATATCTATCCGGCGTTAGCCATTGCCAAAGGGTTATTGGCGCGTGACGCTGAGACTCAAATTCTCTATGTGGGAATTCAAGATGGGATGGAAGCACGTTTGGTGCCGGAAGCGGGGATAGCTTTTAGGGGTATTTCCGGACAGGGACTGCCCCGTAGATTGAGCTTAGATACGTTGAAAGTCATTGGAAAAAGTTTTAAAGCTCTGTGGGAAACAAAGACTATTTTACGTGAATTCCATCCGGATCTTGTCGTAGGAACCGGGGGATATGTGTCTGGTCCAGTTGTATTGACGGCTTCCCTTTTTAATATACCGACATTACTTCATGAGCAAAATGCTTTACCTGGGATTACGAATAAGATTTTGGCAAGGGTTGTGCGCCGGGTAATGGTGACGTTTCCTGAAAGTATCGCGCACTTTGGTGTTAAGAATAAGTTAGAACTAGTGGGGCTTCCTGTTCGCCAGGAGATTGGTCAATGTTCTCGTGAAGTTGGGGCAAAGCGCTTTGGATTAAGGCCCGACCGTTTGACCTTGCTGGTCACAGGTGGGAGCCGGGGGGCTCGCACGTTAAATCAAGCCATGATTAATGTCTTAGAGCATCTTGCCCAGTATCCGGATATTCAAGTGATTTGGGCGACTGGAACGGCGACTTATTCGGAAACCATCGAGGAATTTGAAAAGAGAGGGATTTCTTGGGAACGTCCTCAGTGGCGTGTTTTAGAGTATTTGAAGGATATGCCGGAAGCGTTGGCCTGCACAGACTTATACATCGGCAGGGCAGGGGCAACTTCCCTGGCCGAATTGATGGTTGCAGGGATTCCCAGCGTTTTGATTCCCTATCCTTTTGCAGCGGAGAATCATCAAGAACATAATGCTCAGGCCTTAGTTCAAGCTGGCGCGGCTCAAATCATTTTGGACAAGGAATGTGATGGGGAACGATTGTGGAACGAAGTTGACAGGCTTATATCCCAACCGCCCCTTCTGACCAAAATGGGAGCCGCTGCCCGGACCTTGGCTCAGCCTCAAGCTTTAAATAAAATTTTGGATCTATGTTTAAAAACTGCCTGGCGATAATCGAGGCACGAGGTTCGATGTTCGAATTTAAACTAGAACTAAAAATCCAAAATCGGACATCGAGCATCGCACTTCGAGCCTCGATTTTGTTCACACCTTTTTGCTCCAATGCATAGCATATGGCAGGAAGAAAGGAAAGGAGTGAGCATGGTGTGGCCAAGGCGAAAAATACAACTGGTTGCTTCTTCTGCGGCTCCGGGAATTGCTGGAGTTCGGGCTGTGTTGAAAGGGATCCAGCTTGAATTTTCTGAGATCGAGCCGACGACTGAGAGGTTAAGCTCAGAATTTACGGAACGCTGGATGGAAAAACCATTTGCGGATCTAATATCTGAGTCTGAGGAGTTAAGCCCTGTAACTGAATTGGTATATTGGCCTGAGAGTCAGGCAGATGAGTTTTGGCGAGAAAAGGCAGTTGCGCAGGGGATTAGTCAGCAATCCGTTCAATCATTGCTACATAATATTTTGGAGGATGAATTAATTATATGGGTTACTGAACCCGCAGTTATTATTAATGAACGCCCCTTGTTAGGGCATATCTTAAATGAGGCGGGGTTCGAACCGTCGATACTCTGGCCGACCGCCGAAGGAAGATGGCATTGTGAGCGAAAGCAAGGCTTGCATTGGCTAATGCCGGAGTCCTGGTTAGAAGGGCTTATGGAGAAAGGTTCCTTGGGAAGAGACGTTATAGGGGATCATGAGATTACAAAAGCGTCTTGGGCGGTCCGGGAAAATCGGATTGATTTTTACCGTTCGCAAGATGATTATAAATTTGTAGGTCATTTACCGCGTTGGCCTGAATCGAATGAAGAACAAATGGCGGCCCAATGTATAGCTAAGTGTATAGATTTAGGAGTTTCGTGGCTGGACATAAGGCTGGCTCTTAGCTCTATTTGGGAGAACATAAAAATGGCAGATAACTTGAGGTGGAATTTTGATGATATTGGATGGAATGCCGGGGCGTGTGGAGAAGAACTATCCGCTTCAGCTCCTGAGCACGTGGAGAATTGGTGGGCCCGCTGAAGCTGTATACTGGCCAGAAACTGTGGAGGATTTATCGAGTGTATGGCGGCGTGCCCAAGAGGCGGAAATCCCGGTTCGCCTAATTGGACGGGGATCCAATGTACTTTTCCCGGATGAAGGGCTTCCCGGTATAACGTTAGTGACAACATCATTACGTGGAATCAGCTGGGGTGATCATGAAGTCCGGGTTGAAGCAGGGTATACCTTGGCCCGCTTAGCTCAAGAAGCAGGTGAACGAGGGTGGAGCGGGCTGGAGTTTGCACGAGGTATTCCGGGATCCGTTGGCGGTGCAATCATGATGAATGCAGGTGCCCATGGCGATGAAATGGCCTCATGTATTCTCAGTATTACTGCACTATGGGCGGACGGGAGTATTAAAAAATTAGAACGGACGGATTTCGAATTTGCCTATAGGTTCTGTTCTTTGCGCGGTCAAGCGTGGGTCCTGGAAGCTCAGCTTAAATTTTCGCCGGGAGAACGCGACCGGATTTTACAGGCCATGAAAGAGAACCTGACCAAAAGGACGGCTAATCAACCGCTTGAGGAGCCGAATGCAGGGAGTGTTTTTCGTAATCCCCCCGGAGATTCTGCGGGGAGATTAATCGAGGCCGCCGGCTGGAAAGGCAAATGTATTGGCGGAGCCAAAGTTTCAGAGAAACATGCTAATTTTATCGTGAATACGGGTAAGGCCATGTCAAAAGATGTGCTGGCCTTGATAGAGGCTATTGTACTCGATGTTCAACTGAAATATGGTATTACATTGCAAACTGAGGTAGAGAGTATCTTGACTGGAAATCGTGGGGTCAAAGCAAAAGAAGATATAGAAGAGCATAAAAGTATAAGGTAAAAGCTCCCGCTTGAAAAAGCAGGAGTCTTACTGACACACGAATGGGGGAGAAGATTATGGCGATGGATCGCTATGTTATTACCGGAAAACAGCGGTTAGAAGGAAGTATTCGGGTAAGTGGGGCGAAGAATTCTTCCCTTCCGTTGCTTGCAGCAACGTTACTGGCTGAAGGGACATCTAACTTGCTGGAAATTCCGGCCTTAGCGGATATCACGCATATGATTGAGGTGCTTGAAACTCTTGGCTGCAAGGTTGCGCGCCAAAATGAGGGAATGCTTGTCAATGCCGGAGGGTTAGTATCTTGTGAGGTTGATGAAGCATTAATGCGGCAAATGCGAGCTTCTAATCTTATTTTAGGCCCTTTGCTTGCCCGATATGGACGAGTAAAAATCTCCCGCCCGGGTGGGTGTGCTATAGGTTCGCGTCCGATGGATCAGCACATAAAGGGATTGCAGCTACTCGGCGTAAAAGTTAATGAGAAGCATGGCTATATTGAGGCTAAGGCGGATCAGCTCAGGGGGGGAGATGTCTATTTAGACATGCCGAGCGTAGGAGCCACTGAAAATATTATGATGGCTGCTGTTTTAGCCAAAGGGACTACAGTGATTCGAAATGCAGCCCGCGAGCCGGAAATCGTGGATCTGCAAAACTTCCTGAACAAAATGGGGGCAAAAGTGCGCGGAGCAGGAATGGATGTCATAAGAATCGATGGGGTAGATGCACTCCATCCTGCGGAACATACTGTCATTCCGGATCGTATTGAAGCAGGTACGCACATGATTGCCGCGGTCATGACGAAAGGAGATGTCGTCATCGAGAATGTTGTCCCAGAGCATTTGGAACCTGTTATTGCGAAGTTGAGGCAGGCGGGAGCAGCTATAACTCTCTTTGATGATTCAATTCGCGTGCAGCAGCAGGGCGGAATCCGAGGAATAGACCTTAAGACAATGCCCTACCCAGGATTTCCGACGGATATGCAGCCTCAGTTCATGGCTATGCTTTCCAGCGCTGAAGGAACTAGTATAATAACTGAAACAATCTTTGAAAACCGGTTTCAGCATGTCGATGAGCTGCGCCGTATGGGAGCACAAATTACAGTTGAAGGAAGAACCGCGGTAATTCGAGGGGTGGAAACACTTGAAGGAGCTTTCGTGGAAGCAACAGATCTTCGGGCAGGGGCGGCGCTCTTCCTGTCAGCTTTAGCTGCAGAAGAAGCGACTGTGCTTGAAAAGGTCGATTATATTGATCGTGGTTATGAACGACTAGAAGAAAAGTACTCTTGTTTAGGAGCCAAACTCCTTCGTGTTTCAAAGAAGGGCTAAGAATAAGAATTATTAATCCTAACAAAAATTTATTATTAAATATGCAAAAAGGCATGTACAGAATAGGACTGTATTCGTTATACTTGGGAGAAGGAGGAAAGTGCCAAAATGGAACCCAAGAAAATGAATACGTCCTTTTTTTATGTCGTGGTCTTGACGATTCTGCTGTCACTGGGGTTGGCGCTCTTTTTGCGCTCTAGTGCTTTTGCCATTCAAAAGGTTACAGTGCAGGGGCTTAGTCTAATCTCAGAGAACGAGATCCTAAAATTATCCGACGGAATTCAAGGACAAAACTTATTGCTCTTCGACCAAAAGGCTCTTGAATATAAGATTTCTTTACATCCCCTGCTGCAAAGCGTTCAATTCCAGAGAAAGCTCCCTCAAACACTTGTGATCCAGGTGAAGGAACGAACTCCGGCTGCCTTGGTGGTAGTTCCGAAAGGTGTCTTAGAAGTGGATGCCGAAGGAACGTTTTTACGACGTTTGGAGAGTTGGCCGAATGAAGATTATCCCGTGATTAGTGGAATCGAACTTCCGGACACAATAGGGCCGGGACAAAATCTTGCCAATCCGCTCCTTATGGCAGCACTGCGTATGCTTGGTCAAGCTCCTCCCGAATTGGTTGCTCAGATCGGAGAAGTTCACGTAAATGATGTTGAACAGATAACCCTATTTCTAACGAGTGGTGTGGAAGTTCGATTAGGACAGGCTAATGATTGGATAAATAAATTAAAGGCTCTTTATCAGCTGATAAACGATGCCGGGTATACATCCATTCAACAAGGGGTACGATATATTGATTTCACGGCGGCGAAACCTGTCATTGGCCGCTAAGTCAGGAGGATTTTGGATATGTGGTTACCATTATTAGGCTTGGTATTGGGATTGGCGATTGGGTATGTCAGCCCATTTTCAGTCCCGATTGAATATGCGAAATACTTATCGGTTGGAATCCTCGCGGCCTTAGACTCCGTCTTGGGGGGGATACGTTCTGCGCAAGAGGACCATTTCGACAGTACGGTGTTTTTGACTGGTTTTTTTAGTAATATGCTCCTAGCGGCCTTATTGGCTTACGTCGGAGACCGAATTGGTGTTGATCTATATCTGGCAGCGGTGGTTGCTTTTGGTGTGCGTATATTCCAAAACTTAGGTACTATACGGCGGCATTTAATTAAAAAGTAAGATTAAATCCAACCGGGTACAGTTTTTATCAATGGTCATTTTTTTGTTTGAGATTGGTATTATTTTGCTGAAATTTTTTATCCTAAAAAAAAGGGTTACGGCATAAGGATATAGAATTTGTAATGTCGTGTACATTAAGTTAGCTTTTTATACTACCGGAAGTATAAACTTGGGTCATATACTTTCGGGCAGGTTCTTTCTCGACGTCACGACACCGATGTCATCTAGCGGTGTCTAATCTTGAACATTTATGCTTGAGGCATGGTTTTCTCTACATGTTTATTAGCATGTCTCAACACACTGGGCTATCACATCGACGAATGTCAATTTCTATGTATTGCTAATGTTTGTACTCTAAAGAGTGAGGTTTTACACATAGGGCGTTTTGACTGGATAAGTGTTCAACTAAAGATGAATGGCAGCTAACCTATTTTAAAAAAGTGGTAGTACAGGTAAGAAGAGCGAGGGGGTTAAATCCTAAATGCTGGAATTTGATACAGACATAAACCAATTTGCAATGATTAAGGTTATTGGTGTTGGCGGTGGCGGAAACAATGCGGTAAACCGAATGATTACTGCCGGTTTACAAGGGGTGGATTTCGTTACTGTAAATACGGACTCTCAAACGTTACAGTTCTCTCGGGCGAGTGAAAAGATCCAAATAGGGATTAAGCTAACCAAAGGGCTTGGTGCAGGTGCAAATCCGGATATTGGTGCTAAAGCAGCGGAAGAAAGCCGTGAGGAACTGGCTAAAGCTTTAAAGGGGTCAGATATGGTCTTCGTTACTGCCGGGATGGGGGGCGGAACTGGTACTGGGGCGGCACCAATTGTTGCAGAAGTCGCTAAAGAAATGGGAGCATTAACGGTAGGAGTAGTTACTCGTCCGTTTACCTTTGAAGGGCGTAAACGGGCTATGCAGGCAGAAAAAGGGATTGCTGAATTAAAGAGTAAAGTGGATACGCTCATCACAATTCCAAACGATCGTTTGTTGCAGGTAGTGGACAAGCATACGACAATCCATGAGGCTTTTCGTGTTGCAGATGATGTACTGAGACAAGGGGTACAAGGCATCTCAGATTTAATTGCAGTTCCTGGTTTAATAAATTTAGACTTCGCTGATGTAAAAACGATTATGTCCAATACCGGCTCTGCCTTAATGGGCATTGGTCAGGCAGATGGAGAAAACCGTGCCGCAGATGCGGCCAGAAAAGCAATTTCCAGTCCATTGCTGGAAACCTCGATTGAAGGAGCCAAAGGAGTCTTGCTCAATATCACTGGGGGAACTAATTTAACCCTCTTTGAAGTGAACGAGGCAGCGGGAATTATTGCTGAAGCGGCAGATCCTGAGGCGAATATTATTTTTGGCGCGGTCATCGACGAAGATCTAAAGGATGAAATTAGAGTTACAGTTATTGCTACCGGATTTGATCAGCAGTGGGCTGGCTTTGGAACCCCGCCTGGAAAGGTACAGGAGAATATTATCAAGCCGGTCACTAAAGAAGTTGATGTTGATATCCCAGAGTTTCTTAGACGCAGACGTTAAGAGAAAAGCAACGTAATATAAGCGAGATGCAATTATTCTGAAATACGCGTTACATTTTCACTAAACTATAACGCACTTGATAATTGCACCTCGCTTTCATGTTGGGAGGACGAGTATCAACCTCTCAAGGGGGTGAGAATATGGACGAAAAACTGATGGAAGTGCTTAACAAAATCCTTGAGAGTCAAACAATAATGACAAAACGCTTAGATGCCGTAGAGACGCTGAAGGAAGACCTAAAGAAGAACACCATGGAATTGGGCACGTTGAGAGAAGATCTGAAGAACAATACCATGGAGCTGCATAATCATGGTTTGACACTTGAAGCAGTACAAACAAATATCAAAATTATTGTTGAAGTACAACAAAATTTTATGGTACAAAGTGAGCGGCGGTATGAAGAAATCAATAAGCATATTGACGATAAAACTAACCTTTTAGAGAGCATCTTAAAGCGTGTCTCAGCAGATCTTGAAGATTTAAAAGAGGACAAGAGGTCCACTGACGAAATACTTGGACGACATGAAGTGGCTATTAGGAGCCTTCGACGGAGGTATGTCTAAAGTCTCTGAGAGCAGCCGAAATGGGTCTTGGGTTTCAGGATAATTCAAAAATTGGATATCGTTTAACTGCAATAAAGCGGGCAGATCCATATTCGAAGGATCTGCCCGCTTTTATTCCCATACAAGACCTCGAATGATTTCATGTAAATGGGCTGATGTTTTGCGTTCTACAAAACAATCTTACGCATAAGCTTGAGTATCTTGTCGAGCTATATCCTTACTGGATATAAATCTACATCAATTTCCTAAAATATCCATTTATATCCCTCGGAAAACGACAGGTTTTACTTCATTAGTCAGCTATAATTTTTAGAGAAGCGTATAGAAAGGGTGCACCAGATGGGCGCTGCAGAAACTTATCTCGATCTGGTTATTCTCATTAATGGGGGAATGGACACTCTTCTGCTTATCCTTCTCGGTCGACTTCTTCACCTCCCGATCCGCCCAAACCGAATCTTGATCGCAGCTTTGCTTGGTGAAATCCCAGTCGTTTTAGCCTGTTATTCTGCTCCGCCATGGGCTATTTCATGTAAATGGATTATTCCTTTTCTTATGGTCGCAGTCGCTTTTCCAACCCTGAGAACAGGCAACCTAATTAAGGCATTCCTTGGTTTTGGGATCCTTTCGGCGGGATTAGGCGGATTTATGTATGCAGTATGGGGGTGGGCACAATTCGATAGCGGATTAAGTGGAGAACCATTAACCTTGGTAATAAACAATGTCTGGGTTCTTCCGTTAGGAGCAGCGCTATGGTGGTTAATACAGCGTCTTTGGCAACGATGGCAGGAAATGAAGTCGGTCCTGAAACGAACTATCTATGATTTAGAAATCAACTTTGGTGGTGAAGAACGTGGGGTTGTTCACATTAAAGCGTTAATGGATACTGGAAATCATTTGCGAGATCCCTTAACGGGATTCCCGGTTATTCTTCTGGAACAGGAGGTGGCCGCAAGTGCAATGCCGGAAAGTATTCGTGCATTCCTGGATATCCCTTGGAAGGATTACGCAGACCCTTGGCCATTATTGTGGAAGGTTAATCCTGATTTGGTAAAACACATTGTTTTTATCCCCTTTCAATCAATCGATACTCAAAGCTGGCTTCTTGGGATAAGACCTGAGCGAGTGATGTATTTCAGCAGTAAAGGGTCACAGCAAATCCGTGCTACGGTGGCACTTGTCAAGCAAGTGTTAAGTTCAGAGGGTGAATACCAAGCGTTACTACACCCAGAACATGTGCAGAAAGGTGGAGATGGATAAATGAAGTGGTGGAGTAATGCTCAAGGTAAGGTCAGACGCTTGTGGGTTATTTTTGTTCAAAAAATCTTTGGAGTTAGTGGAATTTATTATGTTGGAAGCAGTGAAGCTTTACCGCCGCCACTTAACTCGGATGAAGAAGGAGTTCTTTTAGAACGCTTAGAAATGGGAGACAGTTCAATAAGGGATATTTTGATTGAACGTAATCTCCGGCTTGTAGTCTATATAGCACGAAAATTCGAGAATACAGGGATCGGGATTGAAGACCTAGTTTCCATAGGTACTATTGGATTAATTAAAGCGGTTAATACCTTTGATCCTCAGAAGAAAATTAAGTTGGCAACCTATGCTTCGCGATGCATTGAAAATGAAATTTTGATGTATCTTAGACGCAATAACAAAACTCGCTCAGAAGTTTCCTTTGATGAACCGTTAAATATTGATTGGGATGGGAATGAATTACTTTTATCAGATGTTTTGGGCACGGAGAATGATATTATCTCAAAGCCCATAGAGGAACAGGTAGATCGGCAACTGTTGCATTTGGCTATGGGAAGGCTCACGAATCGAGAAAAGATTATCATGGAATTGAGGTTTGGTTTGGACGATGGGGTAGAGAAGACTCAAAAAGAAGTCGCCGATCGGCTAGGGATCTCACAGTCCTATATCTCTCGGCTCGAAAAGCGAATTATTCGCAGATTACGCAAAGAATTTTGTCGATTGGAATAACCTAAACTATCTTAGGGCATACTTCCCAACAGAATTGGCTGGGGAGGTGCTCGTAGTTTGGCATTGAATAAAGTTGAGATTTGTGGAGTGAACACCTCAAAGTTGCCTGTGTTGTCCAGCGCGAAAATGAAAGAGTTGTTTGTAATCTATCAAGCTGGAAACCGCAGTGCCCGAGATAAACTAATCCATGGGAATCTCCGCCTTGTTCTTAGCGTGATCCAACGGTTTACGAATCGTGGAGAGTATGTGGATGACCTTTTTCAGGTTGGCTGTATCGGGTTAATGAAAGCTATTGACAATTTTGATCTCGGACAGAATGTCAAATTCTCTACTTATGCTGTCCCTATGATTATTGGGGAAATTCGTCGTTATTTAAGAGATAATAATCCGATTCGGGTGAGTAGGTCCCTGCGAGATATTGCTTATAAAGCACTACAGGTGCGGGATCAGTTGGTAAGTGAACGTTCATGTGAACCAACCGTTGCAGAAATAGCCAACAAATTATCTCTGCCGCGAGAAGACGTTGTTTTTGCCTTAGATGCTATTCAGGAGCCGATTTCTTTATTTGAGCCCATTTATCACGATGGTGGGGATCCTATCTTTGTCATGGATCAAATAGGAGATGATAAACAGACTGATACCGGCTGGGTTGAAGGGCTCGCCGTTCGTGAAGCCTTGCGCCGCTTAAGCGAACGGGAAAAACTTATCCTATCTCTGCGCTTTTTTCAGGGAAAAACTCAGATGGAAGTGGCGGATGAGATCGGAATATCTCAGGCTCAGGTTTCCCGCCTTGAGAAGGCAGCTATGCAACACATGCGTAAGTACGTGTAATGCGATGCGCCAGGCACGAGGTTCGAAATTCGATTGCGGGATTAGTATCCCATCCATGGCCTTCGCCCTAAAGATTAGGCTGCTAATGTGAAAGATGAACCTTGTGCACGGAGCATTGAACTTCGAAATATATGTGGACTGTAGGCTATTTAGAGACCCTCCCTCATATTATGATATATGAAGTACGATGCATGAAAAGTGCATCGTCAGACTTATCTCGGGGCTGAGGCTTGATATTCGAACCTCGAACATCGAACATCGAGCTTCGAACCTCGCTAAAGGGGGGGGCTGGCAATGCGGGTCTCAGATTTAAGATTATTAGATATTGTGAACGTTAAAGATGGGCGCAGGTTAGGTCCGATTAAAGACCTGGATTTAGATCTGGAAAGGGGTGTCGTCAAAGGTATCATTGTGCCTGGACCCTCGCGGAGTTGGGGGCTTTTCGGGAGCGGAAAGACGGAAGACTTTTTTGTTCCATGGGATCATGTCAAAAAAATAGGAGTTGATGTCATCTTGGTGGATGTCAATGATTTGCCTGAATTCAATACAGAAAATGACGATCGTCGATAATTGTGCATCGGAAAAAACTTAACATGGAAGCATAAACCTTTGGTTGCTTAGCAAAGGCTTATGCTTATTTGTTTAGGCTGATGTAAGTACGATCTGACTAGGACCTTTAGAGGTTTGTCCTTAAGGTTATTAGATGATATATTAAATATAAACCGAAGGAGTTTGACGGATGAGCTGGAAGTGGCACAATAGTGGAAGTTTAACTTACTTAACTATTCCCAAATGGCAAGATGCAGGGATTGACCTAGGGTTTTCTACTCGGGTTGGTGGAGTCGGTCTGGTTCCCTATGATACGTTGAATTTAGGACTTCATGTTGGAGATGACTCTAAGTTCGTTATAGAGAATCGTAAACGTTGGTTTGATCAATGGGGAGTTCCTTGGACTAGGGTTACAGTGGGTGAGCAAGTCCATGGTACGGATGTAATATGGGTCAAGGAGAATGACGGGGGACGGGGAGCGAATGAAATGGAGACGGCAATCCCCGCCGTTGATGGCTTAATAACACAAACTACTATAGGGCTAATGGCATTTTTTGCAGATTGCGTTCCTCTCTTTTTTTACTACCCGGATCTTGAAGCAGTAGGCATTGTGCATGCTGGCTGGAAGGGAACTGTCAATAAAATTGGCCTGAAGGCTATGGAAGGATTTGAAAAAGCCGGGGGACGTACAGAAAATGCATGGGTTGCCATCGGACCAAGTATAGGTCCATGCTGTTATTCTATAGATGAACGGGTAGCTGAATGGTTTCGCTCTAATTTTAATAAAACGCCCTTTCTTCGTTCGCAGGGAGAAGGACACTACTTACTTGATCTATGGGAAGCTAATCGATCAATATTCCTGGAAAAAGGGATTCGTCCGGAAAATATAGATATCGCTGAAATTTGCACCGCAGATAATCCTGAGTGGTTCTTCTCTCATCGCCGGGATGGTGCTCGGACAGGACGGATGGCAGGTTGGATCAGAATGCGAAGCACGAGGTGCGATGCTCGGGGCACGAAAGGTACGGGAGATACGGAATAATAGAACTTCCGTGGAGCCTGATTTGAGAGGTGTACCGAGACAGAGCGGATAAAGAATCGATGTATGAAGAACGAGGGGAACGGGAAGAACGAAATTCGAGCATCGTGCTTCGGACTTCGAACCTCGATGAAGGGGATGGGACAGGTGGCGGCAATCTTAGTGGTTGATGATGAGGAACCGATTCTTGAGCTCCTCAAATTCAATTTAGAAAAGGAAGGGTATGGAGTTTTTCTGGCAAAGGATGGACAGGAAGCTTTGGATTGTGTTGAGAAGGAACAACCTGATCTTGTGGTGTTGGATCTTATGCTGCCGGGAATGGACGGCTTAGAGGTCTGCCGAAGAATTCGCTTAATTCCAAGATACCAACAATTACCGATTATTATGTTAACCGCCAAAGGTGAAGTTATTGATAAGGTTTTAGGACTCGAACTCGGAGCCGATGATTATATGACCAAACCGTTTAGTCCTCGAGAATTGTTAGCTCGGATCAAAGCACGTCTGCGCCGGATGAATTTGTCCGAGGAAACGGATTCTCAAGTCGTTCGAGGAGAATTGCGAATTGATATAAAGGGGTTTCGTGTTTATGTCCGGGGTGAGGAGACTGAGTTGACGCCCAAAGAGTTTGAACTGCTGCGTGTTTTGCTGGAACAACCTGGCAGAGTTTATTCCCGAGATGATTTGCTGGAACGAATTTGGGGCTATGAATATGACGGGGATACCCGCACAGTTGATGTTCATGTGCGTCATTTGCGTCTGAAGATCGAAAAGGATCCCTCAAATCCTGAGTACATTGAGACATTACGCGGAATAGGCTACCGCTTCAAAGGATAAAAAGATGAGTATAAAATGGAGAATAACTGGTCTATTTTTAGGTATGACAGGGCTTTCTCTATTGCTTTTTTGGATAGGAGAAAGTGCGAGGCTGGCATCTGGAGGACAACGAACTGAAATAGGGGTCATTATTCTTGCCCTGCTTCTACCTGCTGGAGTTGTCTATTTCTTCACCAGCCAATTAACCCGGCGAATGGAGAAGCTACACTTTGCTACCCAGCGAATTGCCCGTGGAGACTTTGGACAAATTGATCTATCAGATTCCACAGATGAACTAGGACAATTTACAGTGGAGCTTAACAGCCTTTCCCGCCATGTCGAAAGAATTGTTCAGAATGGAACCCAGCAAGCTCACAAGATGGAAGCAATTCTAGCGGGGATGCAAGAGGGTGTTGTGGCGGTAGATCATGTGGGGCGGGTCGTCTTAGTAAATGCTGCGGCGGAAAGAATTTTTGCAAGAGAAGGCACGGTTAGAGAATTAGGATATCTGTTAGAGCTGACCTATGATTCGGAATTGGAACAGCTAACCCGTAAGGTGCTTTCCGGGCAACCTTCAGCAATGAAAGAATTGCAGATCGCCCAAAGAACTGTGCAAAGCAAGATTAATCCCATATTAACCGAGCAGGGGCAATCAAGAGGTGCAGTTATAGTTTTTCATGATGTGACAGATTTACGCCGGCTCGAAAAAATGCGAACCGACTTTGTCGCCAATGTTTCTCATGAATTGAGAACCCCATTGACTTCTATTAAAGGGTTCGTAGAAACACTCCTTGATGGGGCCGCAGATGACCCATCCTTACGGGACCGATTTTTAAAAATAATCCAGGCAGAAACTTTGCGTTTACAGCGTCTCATTGAGGATCTGCTGACTCTGGCTCATATTGAAGGGCAAGGAAATCGCTCGGAAGTGAGACTCAGCAATGTGTCTTACGTACAACAAGCGTATAATAAAATTAAACCAGTCATTCAAAGTGTCGCTCAGGCTAAAGGAATTCAGGTGGAAGTTGATCTTCCCGATAACCTGCCGCCGCTCTTTATAAGTGAGGATTTATTGAGCCAACTTCTGCTCAATCTCTTAGAAAATGCAGTTAAATATACAGCTTCAGGTCGTGTCTGGCTGCATGTACAAACTGCGCCAAACCATCTTTGCTTGGAATTTGGAGACACGGGTTGCGGCATACCGGAGGATATTTTACCAAGAATCTTTGAGCGGTTCTATCGAGTGGACAGGGCACGTTCCCGGGAACAAGGCGGAACAGGGCTTGGGCTCAGTATCGTCAAACATATCGTGGAAGGCATAGGCGGAACTATTAGCGTGAATTCTGAGCTAGGGGTTGGAACTGTTTTTACATGCCATTTGCCAAGAGCTATATAGAGTTCGATGTGTAGTTGCGAATGTTGAAGATTGATTATCCGATATCTAATTCGCCGGAGGGATAATATGGAGGGGAAAAGGAGAAAACCCAATCATTGGTTTTGGGGTATTTTGTTCATTGTTATGGTTGGAGGAGTCGTATGGTGTTACCGTTCAACATTTATCTCGGGGACAATAAAATTTGCTGCAGCTCAAACCGGAACCATTAACCATGAACGCAGAGCAGCGGCAACATTTGCTAATCAAGAATCAATTGTACTTGCACCGTTTGCAGGGAAGGTGCAATACATAGGAGAAGATGGTCAGAGGATAAGACGCGGAGAGCCGGTGGCTACGGTTCTACCGGAAGGGGCGGCTCCCGGAACAAAAGAATATGCCCAGAACATGACCATAACGGCGGCTATGGGTGGGCTGTTTTTTCGCCAAAGTGATGGTTTAGAATCCATTTTGACGGGCCAAAACTTGATCACGATGGATCTTAATAAATTATTAACTCAGCCGGCCACTGTTAAAATGGGTGTAGAAACAGTACAAGCAGGGGAAGTTATCGGTAAAATAGTGAATAATCTCATTCCTACCGTAGCCTTTCTTGAACTGCCAGATATTGATGGACTTACTGATGGCAAATCCATACGTCTGACGGTTGGAACTCAGACGGTCAGTGCGAAAATATTACGAAGATCAGACCAACCTAAGGGAGTTATCGTACAATTTCCTCACTATATCGATGGGACAGGGCTTCAAAGACGCCAAGAAGTGAGCTGGATTTACCGTTCGCCGACAAATGGAGTTCTTATTCCAAAAACTGCCCTTTGGACAAAGGGGGAGGAACTGGGAGCGTTTGTCTGGAGTGAGGGGGTTGTGCAGTTTCGCAAGGTGAAAGTTCTTGACGAAGATGATGAATGGGCCTGCATTGAAAATCTGCCGAGCGGTATCCCCGTGGTAACAACTCCCCGTGATGGACTAGAGGGATTAGCAGCCAAAGTAAAAAATATCTAGACAGGGCTTTAGTTAGCAGGAAACACATGGAATGGCGTAGAATTTATTTTATTGTAAAGGGAGATATTCTAATGCTGGCAAAAACGGGCGTTGAGCAACGCTTAATTGAGGTTCGTCAGAGGATAGCCCAAGCTGCAGCTCGAAGTAAAAGAGACCCGAGGGCTATCCGATTGTTGGCTGTATCTAAGACCCAACCAGTTAGGAGTATAGAAGAGGCTTATCAGGCAGGACAACGAACCTTCGCAGAAAATCGTGTTCAAGAATGGCTGGAGAAAGCGCCTGATCTTCCCAAGGATTGTCAATGGCATCTGGTGGGCAGGCTTCAAACTAATAAGGTTAAGTATTTAGATCAAAACGTTGCAATGATTCATTCTTTGGATAGACTTTCCTTGTTGGAAACACTTAACGAGCAAGGAGAACGACGGGGGATTGTCTGGACGACATTAGTTCAGGTTAATATTGCCCGAGACCCTGCCAAGGCAGGACTTATGCCAGAGGAAGTTCCAGATTTCTTAAATTCAGTTAGGGATTGTCCTCATGTCCGGGTTCAAGGGGTTATGACTATCGGCGCTTTAGAAGCCAGTTTATCGGAAACTCAAGGTTATTTTCGACAGCTTCGGGAATTGCGTGATACTTTGCAAGCTCGAAAATGGCCCGGAGTTGATTTGCAGGAACTTTCTATGGGAATGAGTCAAGACTTTGAATTGGCTATTGAAGAAGGGGCAACCTTTGTTCGTGTAGGTCGCCAGATTTTCGGCGAACGTAATTAGATATGTTTAAGAGGAGGAAAGATAATGGCCAAGTTATTAGATAAAGTTATTGGAATTATGGGATTTGCCGATGAGGAACCGGAAGAGGAACTTTTCGAAGAAAATGAACGTGAGAAAAATGTTCAGGAAGAGGTGCGAACTAGCCGTAAAAATGCGCCGGTTGTAAGTATACATACACAAAAGCAAATGAGAGTTGTTGTTATGGAACCAAATTCCTTTGAAGAAGCTCAGAGCATAGCTGATCAGCTTAAAAACCGTCGTCCTGTTATTGTTAATCTTGAGAATGCGGAAAAGGTGTTAGCAAAACGGATTGTTGATTTTATTAGCGGGACAACTTATGCCTTAAATGGCAACATGCAAAAGGTGGGAAACGGTATTTTCTTGTTTGTACCAACTAACGTCGACATTTCCGGAGAGATGAGAGACGAACTGAAGGACAAGGGCTTATTTTGGCCCGGTTCAAAATTAGGGAGGGATTAGTATTATCTTCGCCGTTCAAATTATTAATAAAGTGATTACCATTTTGATATACGCAATTTTTATCAGGGTAATTTTATCGTGGTTTGGCCCCAAATTATCTCCGCACAACAATAAATTAGTCAGTGTTATCTATGACATTACAGACCCGCTCATCAAGCCGTTTCAACGGTTTCAAATAGGTAATGCATCAATGGGATTGGATTTTTCTCCAATCTTTGCGATCCTTGCCCTGAATATCATTCAATGGCTTTTAAGCCAGATTTTTTATAGATGAAGCAGTCAATCGATCGAAGTATCCTAAGATTTTGGGATGAAAAAGAGGTACGTCTGGAAGCAGCGCATCTGTTGGATCAGATAAATATGGTGCTGAATGGAGGAGGTCAACAGGTTACTCCATTTTTAAGCCTTGCTATGCGTGATTGGTCTGAAGCCGTTCTGCATAAGGTACACTTAGAGCATCTGGCGGAGGGAGGGTTCCCAGAGGCAGAACGGGTTAGAATTCTTATAGGTTCCAGGGGGGAAATTCTGGCTTCTGAAGATGCTCAAATTTCTATACTATCGGTTCGGCCTAAGGATTCCCGTGCTCAACTTGCACATCCCCAGATACTGGGATCTCTCATGGGACTAGGCTTTAGAAGGGATGTTTTTGGAGATATCCAGGTTGGGAGGAGTGGCTTTTATGTTGCAACGACCTCAGAAATTGCTCCCTTTTTGTTAAACCACTGGACCCAGGCGGGACGCGAGAAAATTGAGGTTCTGCTTGCTAACGGTGAACCGGACTTGCTGCCTGATAAGGGTGAAGAGCGGCGTATTACCGTTAATTCATCACGCCTGGATGCGGTAATCGCTAATGCTTTTAAAGTATCGAGGAGTACGGCACAGGAATTGATAATTCAAGGTAAGGTCAGAAGAGGGGGCATTGTGGTGTCCAAAGCGGATACGGAAGCTCAGCCTGATGATATGATCTCTTGCCGGGGGTATGGGCGAATTAAGCTTTTGGAAAGCACTCAGACGCGCAAAGAACGAATAGCATGGCAAATCATACTTTTCCGGTCACAACGGCATTAGGAGGGGATAAAATGGAAATGACACCTCTCGATATTCGAAATAAAACATTTCGCAAAGGCATTCGGGGCTTTCAATGTGAAGAAGTGGAAAAGTTTCTTGAGAACGTCAGTCAAGAATTTGAATCAGCCTATACTGAAAATTTTGAACTCCGAGAAAAAGCGAATAGGCTGGAAGCAGAAATCAGCCATTTTCGTGAAATCGAGAACACTTTACAACAGACGCTGGTGTTAGCTCAAAAAACCGCTGAAGATGTTAAAGAGGCGGCACGTCAAGAGGCAGCACTTATACTACGTGAGGCAGAGCATCAAAAACTGAGTAAAGTTTCTGAAGCACAGGAAAAGTGGGAAAGAATACAGGAAGAGATCCAGAGTCTTTCAAGAAAACGTGATTTATTGCGCACACAGCTGAAGTCTTTTCTGTTAGCCCACTTAGATCTGGAAGCTTTACAGGAGAAGAATGAAGGCATAGCTTAACGTGATTATAGCGAAGTGTTGCGAATCTGTTTATTTTTGTGGTAAAATGTTCTATAGATGACTTTGAAGGAGAAGGATTTCATCGATGTATAGATTAATTAGTGAGATATCTCCGAACTTTCTCATTCAAGGATTTGGATTGCATCAGGATGAGAATGAGATTTACGTTGGCAAAGTAGGGGGTCAAGAGGTTCAGCTTATCCCCATTGATCATTTACATTCAGATCATTTTCAAGCAGATGAGAAGGATACGAAAATTTTCAGCGTGGGGTTTGCGGAAGCGGACAGTCATTTTCGCTCTGGGGATGTGTTAATGACTGGGAGTGATGATTTATTGGATCGTGCATTTAGAGCCATGGATGAAATGGAGCAGCGTGGAGTTGTTGTCAGTTTGACGCCTCCTCAAGATTCTAAGCATTTATACCTATGTAAAGATCAAATGAACCCCTTTGTTCAGGAGTGGAGAAGCCGAAAGTTTTCCTTCCTGTGTCTGTGGATGGTAGATCCGGTCGACTCTGAAGGTCAAGCTAAACTGGTTTCTATCTTACGAAAAGTTATTTTAAAGGATTAATAATTGATACTGATTGTATAGTTTATAGCACTGATACCAATAATACGTTTAATACTATTAATATGTATAGACACGTTGAAAAGGACAGTCTTTGTCAGATAAGCTCAACAGCGAGCGGGGTATGGTGTGAGCCCGTGAGAAACGACAAAGAGAATCCCCTTGGAGTGAAACGCTGAATTTTAGTAAGCTTTGTTCGGTTTGTCTCCGTTAAAAGACTTCCGAGTGGCTATATGGCGACAAGGGTGGTACCGTGAGTGATAATCTCGCCCCTTTTTAGGGGTGGGGTTTTTTAGTTATACTATCTTGAAAAATTAAAAGACCTCAAAGGAAGGCAGCTTCTCGCACAGGAGTGAACTCATCGTACGTAGAGGCGGTAAGGCGCACAAAGCTTTCGTGGGAAGCGTAGCCACGGGTTCACTTCAGGTATTACCCGGAGGTTTGGCGAAGCTCCCCCGAAAGCGCGTGGGCGAGGCTCGGAGTGCTGAGTGAACGGATGTGCGAGAAGCTGCCCGACCCGAAGGAGTCTTAAGTCTTAAAATCTTAAAGGAGGAAAACAATTAATGGATTATCGCGATACATTAAACCTACCTGAAACTGATTTCCCGATGCGAGGAAATCTTCCTAAAAAGGAACCTGAAATCCTCAAAGCTTGGGAAGAAGAAAAGCTTTATGAAAAAGTACAGAAAGCCCGGGAAGGACGACCTAAATTTATCCTTCATGATGGTCCGCCCTATGCGAACGGAGATATTCATCTTGGGCATGCCATCAATAAAGTCTTGAAAGATATCATTGTCAAATACAAAACCATGATGGGTTTTGATGCGCCTTATGTGCCGGGATGGGATACCCATGGGCTTCCTATTGAGCAACAAGTTATTAAGAAATTAGGAGTCAACCGTCATGCGGTCTCGGCTCTGGAATTTCGGCAGAAATGTAAAGATTATGCTGAGAAATATGTCGGGATTCAACGTGAGGAATTTAAGCGGCTTGGAGTGCGCGGGGATTGGGACCATCCTTATCTGACGCTGCAAAAAGAGTACGAGGCCGCTCAAATCGGAGTTTTTGGGGATATGACCAAGAAAGGTTATATTTATAAGGGGTTAAAACCTGTCTACTGGTGCCCTTCTTGTGAGACGGCACTGGCTGAGGCTGAAATAGAATACGCAGATAAACCCGCTACAGCGATTTACGTTAAATTTGCAGTACGCAATGGGTTGAGTGTCCTTACCGAAGAAAATACATTTGTCGTTATTTGGACGACGACTCCTTGGACCTTGCCCGCAAACTTGGCGATCAGTGTACATCCTGAGTTGACTTATGCTGTGGTCAGTGCTCAGCAAGAACACTGGGTGGTTGCTGAGGGAATGCTGGATTCTTTACGATCTTTATGGCAATTGGAACTGCCGGTTGAGAGGACTCTCACTGGTAAGGAACTTGAAGGAGTCTTATGCAAAAATCCGCTCATGGATCGTGACTCCATGGTCATCTGCGGAGAACATGTCACCTTAGAAGCGGGTACAGGCTGTGTTCACACCGCACCGGCCCACGGGGAAGATGACTTCTTAGTTGGTAAGCAATATGGGCTGCCCGTCTTATGCCCGGTTGATCATCGAGGAAAGTTCACGTCAGAAGGTGGGGCCTATGCCGGACTTAAGACAGAAAAGGCGAATCCTGTGATCGTAGAAGATCTTAAGGGCACCGGAGATCTTGTTCTTGAAGAAACGATCAAACATAGTTATCCTCATTGTTGGCGCTGCAAGAGCCCGATTATCTTCCGGGCAACTGAACAATGGTTTGCTTCCATTGATGGCTTTCGTCAAGCGGCCTTGGATGAGATTGAGAAGGTTCGCTGGATTCCTGCCTGGGGAAGAGACCGGATCTTTAACATGATCGCAGATCGAGGAGACTGGTGTATTTCCCGACAAAGGACTTGGGGGGTTCCTATTCCTATTTTCTATTGTGAAGATTGCGGAAATGTGTTGGTGAACGACCAAACCATAGCAAAGGTTCAGGACTTTTTCCGTCAAGAAGGGTCAGATGCTTGGTTTGCCCATTCGCCTGCGGAATTGCTGCCTGAAGGAACCGCTTGTGAGTGCGGCGGTACGAAATTCCGCAAGGAGACGGATATTATGGACGTTTGGTTTGATTCCGGAACGAGCCATGCCGGCGTCTTAAAGCAGCGGGCTGAGCTTGCCTGGCCAGCGGATCTCTACCTGGAAGGGTCAGATCAGCACCGTGGCTGGTTCAATTCATCGTTATCAACTTCAGTTGCTGCTTTTGGTCAAGCACCTTATCGAAATGTGCTTACTCATGGTTTCGTCGTTGATGAGCAAGGTCGCAAGATGTCAAAATCTCTGGGCAATGGAGTCGATCCTCTTAAGGTTGTTCAGGAATTAGGTGCGGACATTCTGCGGCTCTGGGTAAGTTCCGTGGATTATAAAAATGATGTTGCTGCTTCTCCGCGTATTATGAAGCAAATGTCTGAAGCCTATCGTAAAATTCGTAATACCATGCGTTTCCTGCTAAGTAACCTCAATGATTTCGATCCGGCCAAAGATAAGGTGAGTTATCAAGAACTTCAGGAAATTGATCGCTGGGCTTTGCTTAAGCTATCTAAAGTCGTTGAACGGGTTCTGCTTGGATATGAGAGTTATGAATTCCATTGGGCTTATCATACCATTCATAATTTCTGTACCATTGAATTAAGTGCTGTTTATCTGGATATTGCTAAGGACAGACTTTATGTTGAAGGAAAAACATCCCTCCTTCGCCGCTCTGCCCAAACGGTCTTATACGAGGTTCTGGACGCCCTGGTCCGTCTCTTAGCTCCGATCTTGTCGTTCATGACTGAAGAAATCTGGCCGTATATACCGGGTGAAAAGACCACGGAAAATGTCCAAATGGCAGAAATGCCCAAGGTGAATCCGGAGTGGATGAATGAGGAGATTGCTGTTCTTTGGGATCAGATCTTAGAGCTGCGGGCGGATGTTTCTAAAGTCTTAGAAAAAGCTCGTCAGGAAAAATTAATTAATCATCCCTTGACCGCCCAAGTGGATCTTTATCCTACGGAAGATCAGTTTGAGTTCTTGCAAAAGGTTCCCAACCTTGCAGAAGTCTTTATCGTTTCCAACTTGACTGTGCACGGACCCCGGGAAAAAAGGCCTGAGGGTGTACAGCCTGCGGAAGGGCACGAGGGTTTAGGGATTCTCGTACTGCCGGCTAAAGGGGAAAAATGTGAACGCTGCTGGATGTTCCATGAGGAAGTTGGTAAGGATGAAGAGCATCCGACAATTTGCCCACGCTGCAGTACGGTTCTATCAGAGAGAAAAAACCAGTAGACATTTTGATGGAATTAGCATATTATTATGATAAGTTAATAGTTAAATCCGAATGACACTAGCGGGAGAGATCTGATTCGTCAGGCGCCGAAGGAGAAATTCCTTGAAATCGCTCTTTCAAGGAGGGAAGCTCTCAGGCAAATGTACTGCTAGAAGACGGGACTCTGGAGAGTTTCTTTAAAAGAGAACACCAAAGGGGAAGCTGGAAACAGTGAATCTCTCAGGTTAAAGGACAGAGAAAGTGCGCAATGTACTTTCTCTGTCCTTTTTTAATTCTTTAGTTTTCGAAAACGTTTGGAAGGATTTCTCACGGGTTTCATGAGCTATTAAGTGGAACGATAAACGTAATGACTCCAGAATTTCTTTTAAGAATCAGGTAAACGTCAAGAATCGTGTTGTAGGGTATTTAAACTAAACGTATTTGAAGGAGGTTCTGGTATGGTTGAGGCTAAACGAACTCCACTTTATGAAGAACATTTGTCTGCAAAAGCTAAACTGATTGACTTTGGCGGTTGGGAAATGCCTGTTCAGTATGCGGGGGTTATAGATGAACATCATGCGGTTCGTACAAAGGCAGGCCTGTTTGATGTTTCGCATATGGGAGAGGTGGATGTGCGTGGAGAAGAGGCATTGGCTTTTGTCCAAATGCTGATTACCAATGATGCTGGCAAACTTGAGGATGGGAAGATCCTTTATTCACCTATGTGTTATCCGAATGGCGGAATTGTTGACGATTTACTGGTTTATCGCTATGATCCTCAGCATTTTTTCTTAGTGGTTAACGCTTCGAATACGGATAAGGATTATGCCTGGATGTTAGAACAAGCCAAGAACTTTAAGGTTGTTGTGGAGAATGTTTCTGATAAATATGCCCAACTAGCGTTACAAGGGCCTCTGTCAGAATCTATTTTACAACGTATCACAAAGGTTAATCTTGCCCAAATTAAATACTATAGTTTTACACATGGACAAATTGATGGGGTTGAATGCCTGATTTCCAGGACGGGATATACAGGAGAAGATGGGTTTGAAATTTACTTTTCTCCCGAGTATGGGCGACAATTATGGCGAAAGATATTAGAGGCCGGTGCTTCGGATGGAGTACAGCCGATAGGTTTAGGCGCTCGTGATACCTTACGCTTTGAAGCTCGTCTCCCTTTGTACGGAAATGAGTTAGGTGCTGAAATTACGCCACTTGAAGCAGGTCTTGGAATTTTTGTCAAGCTTGATAAAGCGGAATTTATAGGGAAGGAAGTACTCCAGGCTCAGAAAGAACAAGGAGTTCCCCGTAAACTGGTAGGGCTGGAGATGATTGAACGAGGAATTGCCCGTTCTCATTACCCATTACAAAAAGACGGACAAGAAATTGGCTTTGTCACATCTGGTTCCTTCTCCCCGACCTTAAATAAAAACATAGCTTTAGGTTTGATTCGTGCAGAATTAGCAGTTCAAGGGGAAATTCTCGACGTTATGATTCGTGGAAAAGCAGTGAAAGCTAAGATTATTCCTTCTTTGTTCTATAAGCGAGGCTAAGCCGAGGCAAAAGCGAGGTTTGTGGTTCGATATTTCGAAATTCGAGAACTGTGGATGACCCTTTATAACCCGGGGTAATATAACCAAAAATGAGGAGGATGATTTTAATGAATCCAGTAGAATTGAAGTATAGCAAAGATCATGAGTATGCAAGAGTTGAGGGAAATGTCGTTACGTTTGGAATTACGGATCATGCGCAGCATAGCCTTGGGGATGTCGTATTTGTTGAGCTTCCTGAAGAGGGCGACACCGTAACGGCTGGTAAATCCTATGGTACGGTGGAATCTGTAAAAGCGGTCTCCGATATTATTGCCGCGGTTAGCGGGAAAGTTGTGGAAGTGAATACTCAGGTCATGGATTCCCCTGATTTGCTCAACTCTGATCCTTATGGTGAAGGCTGGCTGATTAAAGTCGAAGCGGATGACTTATCCCCTCTTGATAGTATGATGACGGCAGACGGATATGAAACGTTTTTGGCACAGGAGGAGCACTAGGATGAACTTTATACCGAATACGGACAGCCAAAATGAGCGGCTCTTAGCCCGTATTGGGGTTAAGTCCGTTGAAGAACTCTTTGCAGATGTTCCCAAAGAAGTCCGGTTGCAGCGTCCTTTGGCGATTAAAGGAGGAATGTCGGAGCAGGAATTGGTGAAACATGTCAAAGGTCTGGCAGATTTAAATAAAACCGTAGAAGGATACAGCTCATATCTCGGTGCCGGAGCTTATGAACATTACATTCCTAGTTTCATCGATCAATTGCTGCTGCGTTCTGAATTTTACACAGCTTATACACCTTACCAACCAGAAATTAGTCAAGGAACCCTGCAGGCGATTTATGAATATCAGACCTTAGTCTGTGAACTGACCGGAATGGATGTCACCAACGCTTCTATGTATGATGGTGCATCGGCTTTGGCAGAAGCAGCCCTTATGACTTGTGACGCTACCCGCCGGGAAAAAGTACTCGTCCTGCAAACCGTGCATCCAGAATATCGTGAGGTTTTAAAAACCTATCTGCCGCCCCGGGGTGTAGAACTTGTTGAGATTCCTTTTAAAGATGGTGTCATAGATCAACAGGCCTTGGAAGCGGCGCTTCAAGAGGATATTGCGGGTGTACTTGTTCAAAACCCGAACTTTTTTGGCAGTATTGAAAAGGCTGAAGAAATTGTCCGGTTGGCTCATGCCAAAGGGGCTCTCGTGGTCATGTCAGTCAATCCGGTTTCTTTAGGATTACTAAAGTCCCCAGGAGAATGCGGTGCGGATATCGTGGTAGGTGAAGGGCAGCCTTTCGGTAATTCTCTTAATTTTGGGGGACCTTATTTAGGATTTTTATCTTGTCGTGATAAATTTGTCCGCAGAATGCCAGGACGGATTGTTGGAGCAACGACAGACAAAAATGGGAAAAAAGGATATGTCTTAACTCTTCAAGCCCGCGAACAGCATATTCGAAGGGAAAAAGCTACCTCAAACATTTGCTCTAATGAGGCACTTTGTGCGCTCGCTTTTACGATGCATCTGAGTGCTTTGGGGAAAACCGGGGTCAAAGAACTGGCCTATCTAAATTTGCAGAATGCTCATTATGCTGCTCAGGAAATTGCTAAGATTCCAGGAATGAACCTGGCTTTCTCGAATCCGTTCTTCCATGAATTTGTCATTGTATCAACGATTGATCCGGCTAAAATAAACTCAGTGCTCCTGGAAGATAAAATCATCGGAGGCCTTGATCTGGGGCGTTTTTACCCTGAACTTGATCATCATCTCCTTTACTGTGTGACTGAAACGAAGTCTAAAGCTGATATTGACCGGCTCGTGGCCAGATTGGGGGCAATTCAATGAAAGTATTAGAACCGCTTATTTTTGATCTCAGTGCCAGTGGCCGAAGTGCTGTCAGTTTGCCAAAATGTGATGTGCCGGAAGTATCTGTGGAAAATCTGATCCCCAAGGATATGTTACGCCAACAGGAGCCGTCACTTCCGGAGCTTTCTGAAATCGATGTGGTTCGTCACTTTACTCGTCTTTCCACCTTTAATCATGGAGTGGATACAGGGTTTTATCCACTTGGGTCGTGTACAATGAAGTATAATCCGAAAGTGAATGAAATGTTATCCCGGCTTTCCGGGTTTACAGCCCTTCACCCCTATCAGCCTGAGTCGTTGACTCAAGGAGCTTTGCAACTGATGGCGGAACTTCAAGAGGATCTTTGCGAATTAGCAGGAATGGATGGCTTTACTCTTCAGCCGGCCGCCGGTGCCCACGGAGAAATGACTGGAATCCTAATCATTAAAGCTTATCATGATCATCGTCAAGACACGAAACGCAAAAAAGTCATCGTTCCGGATTCTGCCCATGGAACGAATCCTGCCACCGCAGCTATGGCCGGATATGAAATTATTCAAATACCCTCCAACGACCGGGGCGGGGTTGATCTGGAGGCATTGAAAAAGGTCCTGAATGACGAAGTGGCAGCATTGATGCTGACAAATCCTAACACCGTCGGGCTATTTGATGAAAATATTTTAGAGATTACCAAGCTGGTCCATGATGCCGGCGGTCTCTTATACTATGACGGAGCAAATACCAATGCAGTCATGGGTATTGCCCGCCCTGGGGATATGGGATTTGATGTTGTTCATCTTAATTTACACAAAACCTTTTCTACTCCACACGGTGGTGGAGGTCCGGGATCGGGACCGGTTGGGGTTAAAGATTTCTTAATGCCGTTTCTTCCTAAGCCCATGGTGGTTCGGAGTGGAGACGGGACGTTTATTCTCCAAAACGATATGCCGCTCTCCATCGGAAAAGTGCGCTCGTTTTACGCCAATTTCTCGGTTGTTGTCAGGGCTTATGCTTATATTCGAGGTCTTGGCGGAGAAGGGCTGCGAGCAGCATCGGAATCGGCTGTGTTAAACGCCAACTACCTGATGAGTATTCTCAAAGAGCACTATTTCTTGCCCTTTGACCGTTTATGTAAACATGAGTTTATTATTACTCCGAAAAACCTAAAATCTACTGGTGTGCATACCTTAGATATCGCTAAACGCTTATTGGATTATGGCTATCATCCTCCCACTATTTATTTCCCAATTATTGTTGAAGAGGCAATGATGATTGAGCCCACTGAAACCGAAAGCATTGAAACCTTGGATGAATTCGCCCAAGTCCTGATCAAGATTTCGGAAGAAGCCCAAACTGATCCGGATCTTGTTAAGAACGCACCCTACACTACGCTTGTGACACGATTAGATGAAGTTGGTGCAGTACGAAAGCCTAACTTACGCTGGCGTAAACAGGTATGATTTTGTAAAAGTTTGGTTTAACTTATTTAAAAAGTTAAAGATGTATGAAGTTGGGCATAGACACAAGATGCAATTTGTATCTTGTGTCTTTCTTTTTACAACTACGTTACATTATCTAGTTGTTTTTGTTAAAATGTACACTATTATCCATTTGTTAAATAACAATTTTCACAGCAGGCAGGATTTAAGAATAAATAAGTTGAATATATAAAAGGTTGTACAAAAAGTAAACATTTTTATTCAGTTATGGGGGTGATCGTATGCAAATAGAAGTTTTACCGAGTACAGGTTCTCCAAGAACCCCTTATTTAGAAGAAAGATTGGTCATTGTGATTGATGTGTTGAGGGCGACAAGTACAATAGTAACGGCGTTGGCAAATGGCTGTCAGGCCATTATTCCGGTTCTCACTCCTCAAGAAGCACTGGAAAGACGCCTGACCCTTCCCGGATCATTATTGGGAGGGGAGCGCGATTCTCTGATTATTGAAGGGTTTGATTTAAGCAATTCCCCTTTTGACTATGTTCCTGAAAAAGTCGGGGGCAGAAGAGTCATTTTGACCACGACAAACGGCACTCGGGCTATACGTGATTCTATTGCTGCGCCTATGATCTGGATGGCTTCTTTTATAAACATGCAGAGTATTGTTTCAGCGGTTCTGAGTGAATTTGAAACGAATAAGAAACTTCAAGGAATAGTGGTGTATTGTGCGGGCACGGAAGAACGTTTTGATCTTGCAGACACACTTTGTGCAGGTATGTTTATTGATGCATTGGGACCAAATGTCGTGCTGAATGATTTGGGTACTGCCGCTCGTATGCTATATCATAGTTCGGAAGATCAGCTTGTTGATATAATTCGTGACTCAGATCATGGAAAAAAGCTTATTTCTTTAGGACTTGAAAAGGATTTAGTTTATTGCGCTACTCCGAACATTTTACCAATTGTTCCTGTGGTTCAAGATGGAGAAATAGTATGGCTGACAGAGCAGTAGGACAATTATTGCAACGTTCAGACTATTTGAATTATTGTCTTTATTTCTAAATAATGAGAAGAAATAATAACTTTTTTTATGATTTAAAATAAAGTATAATAGCAGAAGAAGCAGTTAATGTAATATTAAATGTAACTTCTGCCATCTTTAATACTGGCATAAGCCAGTTTTTTTATACTGGACGGTGGCATACTTGCAAAAGGGAGGTTGAATATATGGAAACGTTTAAAGTTCCCGTTGGTATCTCAAACCGTCACATTCATCTATCCCAAGAACATATTGAAGCGCTTTTTGGCGAAGGATATTCTTTGACAAAAATGAAGGACCTTAGTCAGCCCGGCCAATTTGCCGCTGAAGAAATGGTTACGCTCATTGGACCGAAGGGTGAGATTTCCGGAGTGCGTGTTTTGGGTCCTGCCCGGAAAGTCTCTCAAGTAGAACTTTCAAAGACAGATAGTTTTAAAGTTGGAGTTAAGCCGCCAGTTCGGGATTCAGGAAGGCTTGAAGATAGCCCGGGTATTGATATTAAAGGTCCTAAGGGAATTGTTCATATTGAGCAAGGCGTGATTATTGCGGCCCGCCATCTCCACATGGCGCCAAAAGATGGATTTAAGTATTCTTTAAACGATGGGGATTATGTTTCAGTCATTGTTCCTGGTCCTCGCGGCGGAATCTTAGATCAAGTTCTCGTTCGCGTTAGTCCGGATTATGCCTTGGATTTACATGTGGATACGGACGAGGGTAATGCATTTGGTTTGGCAAATGGTCAAGAACTGGAAGTTTATTCTTACAATCAACGCATCTATCCGCAATCGGCTAGATAATCTATTTAAATCCTATCATGAGTTGAATAATTCTGTTTATTTCTGAAAGAGGCTTGTAAAGCCTCTTTTTTGTGTATAGTGAAACTATTTTTTAATCGTGCTATGGATGTTGAGATCCGTGTAAATTTTAGCGACATGGGAACACTAAACCTGATGTTCTAACGTGAGGTGAATAATGTGGCCGTTTCGGACGAAAAGGAGAAATTACCCATAACATCTTCGGCAGGTCAAGAGTTTACCGATACCGTGAGCGTTCCCGGGTTGACTGGATTAAGACATCAGGTTGCATTGTTGGCAGAAACTCTTGAAAAGATGAGATTAGCTGAATACATAGCGTATTTGAATCGTCCCGGACGACTTCTTTGGTTTAATTTCCTGGTCGGCCTCTTGCGAGGTTTGGGAACTGCTCTGGGGGCAGGACTTCTTGCAGGATTTGCTTATATCTTGTTAAAGCGAATAGTGGTGTTGAATTTACCGGTGATTGGCGGATTTATTGCCGAACTTAGTAAGTATGTTAATCAACCTTAAGAATTGGACAGCTAAAGTGAAATTTTACGTGAGAGTGTAAGTCTAGGAAAGAGTAATAGGGGGCGACTTATTTGAAAGATCAATCAAATTATAATAAATTGATCAAAACGCTGCGTAAAGAGAAAGCTGATTTGATGGAAACTACCGCAGAACTCTTTAACGGAGATATGAGAGAGTCTTTAGGTGAATTATCATTAGCAGACAATCACCCGGCTGATATTGGATCAGAAGTATATCAGCGGGCTCGTGATGTTGCCGAGCATGATCGGCTGCTCCACAGGGTTGAGGCTATTGACGATGCTTTAGAACGTTTTAAAAAAGGGGACTACGCCAAGTGTGAACACTGCGGTCAAGAAATTCCGTATGAACGACTTGAATTGCTGCCTTATACGACGGTATGCACAGAGTGCAGCCGGGAAGAGGAGAAAGAAGAGCAGCACTCCTTATATCGTGACCCGGTCGAAGATGAACTATTAAACCGACCGTTTTCCAGAACCTTTAATGATGGGACAGATCGGGTGGAGTTTGATGGAGAAGATTCCTGGCAGGCTGTGGCCCGCTATGGGACTGCAGATTCTCTCCAGGATCTGGGGACGAATCGGGATGTCTCGGATCCCAATGATATGTATGAAGATGCGGATGAAATGATTGGTGCTGTTCAATATATCGAAACCGTCGAAACTCAAAGAGAACCGGAGGGGCGGTTAAATACTATTCATTACAGCAAGGAGCACGGGCGGACTTAGCCGCTTCATGCCCTTACCTCTCGACCGGAGAAATTGTGCCAAAGTGAGAAAGTTAGCTCTCAGCTGAATGATTCGTTTGCTCCGCTTCGAGCCCTGTGTTAAGATGGGTAAAAGAGCAGGGGGGTTAGATCGTTGTTAGTTTGGCTTGCAATAATCGGAGCATGGGGAATTGATCGGGTCCTGAAGGTTCTGGTTCAAATCAACTTTATGCCGGGTGAGACGGTGAAAGTTATCCCTAAAGTATTTCATCTGACGTATGTCCTAAATCCAGGCGCGGCATTTGGTCTGATGGCCGGCCGAACCTGGATTTTTGTTGTTACCGCAGTATTAGTTCTAGGTGGAGTAATTTATGGACAGTTTCGTATTCCTCGTGAGGAGTGGATTACCCGTTTGGCTATAGGGATGATCGGTGGAGGAGCCATGGGGAATTTATATGATAGACTCACCATAGGACGAGTTGTCGATTATCTCGATTTTCAAATTTGGCCTTATGTCTTTAATTTTGCGGATAGCATGATTGTCATAGGGGTGGGGTTATTGATGCTTGCCATATATCGGGAGGAAAAAGCTCAAGGTAAATCCTCACCCGAAGTGCCTGAAAAGTGAGCTTGTCACCTAATAATCAGCTAATCAAGAATGAGCGGATAAGAGAGTGGAAAAAGTGTCAAGAAAAATATTAAGCGAATCAATAGAGAATGATCTCGATTTCGAATTCGGCGATCAAGTTTCAAGCGCGGAAAGATTGCCGATAGATTCCGCCCCTACGCCTGAAAGGGTAAGGCTTGAGCTTCCTGAGGGAATTCGCTTGGATGTAGGAGTGACTGATGTTTTAGGAAAGAGCAGATCGTTCATTCAAGGACTCATTGCCGGAGAATGTGTTAAGGTTAATGGATTCATTAAAAAAGCAAATTATAAAGTACGCCAAGGGGATATGATTGAGGTGATGATCCCTGCCCCGCGAGAGGCCGCTGCCGAACCGGAAAATATCCCGCTGGAAATCCTTTACGAAGATGAGGATGTTCTGGTGGTGAATAAGCCTCAAGGGATGGTAGTGCACCCTGCGCCAGGTGCTTGGACCGGAACAATGGTTAATGCTTTGTTATATCATTGTAAAAATCTCTCCGGAATTAACGGGGTCCTGCGTCCGGGAATTGTTCATCGTATAGATAAAGACACCTCGGGAATTTTAGTGGTTGCCAAGAACGATTCTGCCCACCAGGGACTTGCAGCGCAGCTCAAAGCCCATACGATGGAACGGAAATACTTAACTCTGGTTCAGGGAGTCATGTCAGAACCTTCCGGAACAGTGTCCGCACCAATTGGCCGGGATCCATCCGACCGTAAACGTATGGCGGTTGTTATGCTGCATTCGAAACCGGCTGTGACTTATTATACGGTTTTAGAACGTTTTAAAGAGACCACCTATTTAGAAGTGCGCTTAGAGACCGGCCGTACCCATCAAATTCGTGTTCATATGGCCTATATTAAGCATCCGGTTATTGGAGATCCTGTCTACGGGTCGAAAAAAAACCAGTTTGGGTTGCCAGGACAAATGCTGCATGCAGCACATCTGGGATTTGAGCACCCGGTGAAAGGGATATGGATGAGGTTCGATGCACCTGTACCTAAGATATTTGCCGAAGTCATTGAAAAACTTCGCAGCAATTAAAGGCAAAGTTTTCTATGTTTATTTCCTTTTCATTGCCTGCATTGACATTCGGCCAAACCTAAAGTAAACTAAGTAAAAGTATTAATAGCCTTTAATGAAGTCCTGAGAGGCTTGGGAAGGCAGACGGAAGTAAGTAGGGGAGAACTGTCTGCAATTCAGACAGTTTTTTTATACTACCATCTGATAGTGTCGTCAAACCAAGAAACAGACTCAAAGGGAAAGGAGTTAGTGACCTTGGAAGGAACATTTAAAAGTAAAATCTTAGATGCGGATGGAATCCGCAGGGCGATAACCCGTATAGCTCATGAAATCGTAGAGAAGAATAAAGGGACTGATAAACTGGTATTAGTTGGGATTCGTCGCAGAGGGGTGCCCTTGTCCGAACGAATTCAGCAGTATATCGAAGAGTTTGAAGGGGTAAAGGTTCCTTTGGGGATTTTAGATATCACACTTTACCGGGATGACTTAAGTACTATTGATATTCATCCGGTGGTTCATGAAACGGATATCCCGGTTAGCATTGAAGGGAAAGCCGTAATTCTGATTGATGATGTACTCTTTACCGGCCGAACAGCACGCGCAGCTTTGGATGCTACCATGGATATAGGAAGGCCTGATCGAATTCAGTTAGCCGTGCTTGTGGATCGGGGACACCGGGAGCTGCCAATTCGAGCGGATTATGTTGGTAAGAATCTGCCCACCTCCAGACGTGAAATCGTCGCTGTACGATTAAAGGAAGTGGATGGGGAGGAAGACGTACTATTGCTCGAACGGGATGATATTAAGTGACTATGAATTAAGCAAACGTTACCCTTTAAATGTTATCCAGAGAGATAGCCAAGGGGCGAGCGGGATAATAGGTTATGCCTATTTTTAAATCCTCTCCCTCTTTGGGATGAGGATTTTTTAGTTTAGGGTTAAGCAAAGCGGTCAGGGAATTAATTACAAATTCATTAGAGATAATAAGCTGAAAGAATTTAGGGAGGTTTACTGATGAAATGGCAGCGTAAAGACATTCTGGCGATCGAGGACATGAGTGTAGAGGAAATACGGCATATTCTGCATACAGCAAAAGTGATGAAAGAAATTCTGATGCGCCCTATTAAGAAATTGCCGACGTTAAAAGGGAAATCGGTTGTCAATTTATTTTATGAAGCAAGTACACGAACCCGTACCTCTTTCGAAATGGCTGCTAAAGTATTAGGGGCGGATACGACAAGTATTGCAGTCGCTCAGAGCAGTGTGAGTAAAGGCGAAAGTTTATACGATACGGCCAAGACGATTCAGGCGATGCGGGCGGACGTTGTGATCCTAAGGCACTCCAGTTCAGGTGCGGCCAACTTTTTGGCGGATATCCTTGATCCCGCGGTCATTAATGCAGGAGACGGGCAGCATGCCCATCCTACCCAAGCGTTATTGGATATTTTCACAATGCAGGAGCGTTTAGGTGAATTAGAAGGTAAAAATATCGTCATCGTTGGGGATGTGCTCCATTCCAGGGTTGCTCGCAGCAATGCCTGGTGTCTTCAAAAAATGGGGGTCAATGTGACCTTTGCGGGCCCACCCACACTTGTACCCGCTGAAATGGCGGGTCTGGGAGTTAAATTGACCCATGACCTGGACAGTGCTTTACCAGGGGCAGACATAGTGATGGCTCTTCGCCTTCAGCTGGAACGGCAAAAAAGCGGCCTCTTTCCCAGCCTGCGTGAGTACAGCCATCTTTATGGATTGACCACAGATCGTCTCAAGAAAACCGGAAAACAAAGCATTGTCTTACATCCAGGGCCGATGAACCGGGGCGTGGAAATTTCCGACGAAGTGGCAGATGGCGTAGACGCCTTAATCGAACGTCAAGTCACGAATGGTGTGGCTATTCGTATGGCACTAATTTACTTACTGATTGGAGGGTCAAGCAATGTGGTGGCTTAAAGATGTTTGGGTAATTGATCCGAGTCAAAAGATTTCATCCCCTCAAGATGTTCTTGTTAAAGACGGAAACGTCTTAGAAATATCATCTTCAATGACCGAAGAGGAAGTTCTGGCAAAAGCTCAGGGTGAGAATTTGGAAATTATTAACGGAACAGGGAAGTTTGTTTTCCCGGGGCTGATCGATGTGCACACTCACTTGCGTGAACCGGGGCAAGAGGATAAAGAAGATATTTTAAGCGGATCACGTGCTGCGGTGCGTGGCGGGTTCACTACAATTTTGGCTATGGCCAATACTCAGCCCCCGATTGATAATCGGGCTTTAGTCGAATTCGTGTGCAGGCAGGGAGAACGTGCCGGATATGCCCATGTGCTGCCGATTGGGACAGTCACTAAAGGTATGCAGGGGAGCGAACTCGTCGAAATGGCAGACATGAAAGCGGGGGGAGCAGCGGCCTTTTCCGATGATGGCAAAAATATTCAAAATGCGGAAGTGATGCGGCTGGCCCTGGAGTATGCTAAGCTCACAGGATTTCCAATTATCAGCCATTGCGAGGATAAAAATTTGGCCGGAGATGGGCTGATGCGCCGCGGAGTAAGTTCCGCACGAATGGGGTTAAGAGGAATTCCAGCCAGTGCGGAAAGTGTGATTGTTGCCAGGGATTTGCTTCTGGCTGAGGAAACCGGCGGGAAACTTCATTTAGCCCATATCTCGAGCGCAGAGAGTGTGGAGTTAATTCGGCGGGCTAAAGCCCGAGGGATCGATGTCACCGCGGAAGTTAATCCTCATCATTTGATCTTCTGTGATGAAGAGATAAAGATAACAGATACCGTTCTCAAAGTTAATCCTCCCTTGGGTTCTCAGGCGGACCGTGAGGCCTTAATTGAAGGTCTTAGGGATGGAACCATTGATATGATTGCCACCGACCATGCTCCACACACCCAGGCCGAAAAAGCGCGGCCTTTTGCAGAGGCACCCTTCGGCATTGCCGGCTTGGAGACGGCCTTAAGTGCAGTGTGGCAGTATTTAGTGAAACCGGGAAAACTGTCCCTGGATCGGGTGATCGAAGCTTGGAGTGTTTCTCCGGCAGATCGCTTCGGACTGGCGGGGGGAACCTTAAAGCCCGGAACCCCAGCGGATATAGTACTCTTTGACCCGGATTTTTCGGAAGTAATTGATCCGGCTAAGCTGGCTTCGAAAGCACGCAATACTCCGTTCCTGGGGAAAACCATGCAAGGTTTCCCTGTGATGGTTTGGGTAGAAGGCCGGCTTGTACAGCGAGACAGAACAGTACTATAAGGGAATTTTAATAAGATCTTTGAATTTAGATAAACGTGCAGGGAAAAAAGATAGAGCAAAGAAATTGCCTGCAGGAGACTATGTGGAGAGAGGAGGTGTCGGAGGTGGCTTATCTTGTTTTTAAGGATGGTAAAACCTTTGAGGGAGAAGAGTTTGGGGATTGGACGAAGAGTCCTGTCCAAACAGAAGAGCGGGAAGTCGTCTTCAATACGTCCATGAGCGGCTATCAAGAAATGGTCACGGATTTATCCTATGCTGGTCAGATTCTTGTCCTAACCCAGCCGCTGATCGGAAATTATGGCTGGCACCATGAGGAAAATGAAGCGGCTAAAACCCGCTTGCAGGGTTTAGTTGTTCGTGAACTTTCCGAGGGAGAGGGAAGTTTGCACTGTGAGGATTCTCTAGAGGACTATTGCCGGCAGCATGGGGTTCAAGGCTTAAAGGGAGTCGATACCCGGGCGTTAACCAGGTATCTGCGGCAATTTGGCACCCTGCCGGGGGTACTGGTTCAAACCGAGGAGGCGGGACGGGAGTATTGGGCTAATTCCCGGGGACAAGCTAAGATAGGGAGGGAAAATGAACCCTGGGCCTATCGATCAACCGTAAGGGAAGCTTATGAAATTCCAGGATTGGGTCCCTTAATTGCAGTATTGGATTTTGGCGTCAAACGAAATATTATTCGCAACCTACAAGAGAGAGGGTTGCGAATCATGGTGTTCCCTGCCCGTTCAACGGCTGAAGAAATCCTCAAGAACCGCCCGAGCGGAGCGGTGATAAGCAATGGCCCCGGAGATCCTGAGGAGCTGCCCGAAGGAATAGCAACGGTTCGTCAGTTATACGATAAGCTGCCAATCTTAGGTATCTGTTTAGGGCATCAACTTTTAGCCCTGGCTGCAGGTGGAAAAACCTACAAACTTCCCTACGGGCACCGCGGTGGAAATCATCCGGTTATTGATATTCGCTCGGGAAAAGCGACCATGACATCCCAAAACCATGGCTATGCCGTACAGGAAGCATCGTTAGAGGGGACGGGATTTGAAGTAACCTTACGCAATCTTAATGATGGAACCGTAGAAGGGATGGAGCATAGGATTTACCCCATTCTATCGGTCCAGTTTCATCCGGAAGGTGCTCCGGGACCGGAGGAAAACGCTGAAGTCTTTGACCGTTTCAAGGAGCTTATTTTAAAAAATTCAACAGGGAAGGGGAGGAGATAGCGTGCCCAAGAAGGAGTGGAAAAAGGTACTGGTGATTGGATCGGGCCCCATTGTGATTGGGCAGGCTGCCGAGTTTGACTACGCGGGCACCCAGGCCTGCCGTGCTCTGCGCGAAGAAGGGGTAGAGGTCATTCTCGTGAACTCCAATCCTGCTACGATTATGACGGACCGCGAAACGGCGGACCGGGTTTATATAGAACCTCTGACCGTGGAATCTGTAGAACGGATCATTGAACGAGAAAGGCCGGACGGGTTAATTCCTACGATGGGAGGGCAAACCGGCCTGAACTTAGCTTATCAGCTTGCTAAAAGAGGGGTTTTAGAGCGTTGTGAAGTCACTTTAATGGGAACGTCTCTCAAGAGTATTGACCAGGCAGAAGATCGGGAGAGTTTTCGGGCTTTGATGAGAGAGCTTGGTGAACCGATTCCGGAGAGTAAGATTGTTTCCCGTGTTGAAGAAGCGCTCATATTCGCGGATCAAACTGGATACCCTCTAATTGTACGGCCGGCTTTTACCTTAGGTGGAACCGGCGGGGGAATTGTTAAAAATGCTGTTGAGCTTAAGCAGATCTCAGAAAGCGGCCTGCAGGCCAGTCTTATCGGTCAAATTCTTGTGGAGCGAAGTGTGGCCGGCTGGAAGGAAGTGGAGTTTGAGGTCTTACGCGATGGGATCGGAAACTGTATCACAATCTGTCATATGGAAAACATGGACCCCGTAGGAATACATACAGGGGATAGTATTGTCGTTGCACCTTGTCAGACCTTGACGGATCGAGAGGTTCAAACCTTACGCAGCGCGTCTTTGCGAATCGTGAATGGTTTGGGGATAGAAGGGGGATGCAATGTCCAGTTTGCCCTCCATCCTTCCCGCAGGGAATATGTTGTGATCGAGGTTAATCCCCGTCTAAGCCGCTCCAGTGCTTTGGCCTCTAAAGCCACGGGGTATCCGATTGCTAAGGTCGCTGCTAAGATAGCTTTGGGATATGCGCTGACAGAACTCAAAAATGCGGTCACGGGAAAAACTTCCGCTTGTTTTGAGCCGGCCCTGGACTATGTTGTGGTGAAATTCCCGCGTTGGCCCTTCGACAAATTTACAGAGGCAGACCGGCATTTAGGCACCCAAATGAAGGCAACGGGTGAAGTGATGGGTATTGGCCGGAATTTAGAAACCGCTCTGCTTAAAGCTATCCGTTCGCTCGATATCAAGGTGTATGGGGTTCGTTTATTCGAGCTTGAAGAGCTTTCAGATGCTGAACTTAAAGCCGCCTGCTTAGAACCGGATGACCGGCAGCTGTTTGTTTTTGCTGAGGGTTTAAGGCGTGGCTGGGCGGTAGATTGGCTGGTTCAGGAAACAGGCTGGAATCGATATTATCTTAATATATTAAAACGTCTTGTGGATGAGACGACCTTATTAGAGCAAGCTTCATGGAATGAATTGAGCTTGAGGCGTGTCAAACGGCTTGGATTTTCAGATCAGGAGATTGCATCCCTCTGGAAGAGTACGGAAGATAAAGTACATCAGTTCAGAATGGAGCATGGTATTCGGCCGGTTTTTAAAATGGTCGATACCTGTGCCGGAGAGTTTGAAGCGACAACACCTTACTTTTATTCCAGCTATGATGTTGAAGACGAAGGGGAAGTTCATAAGCTGCCTAAAGTGGTGGTCTTAGGCTCGGGCTCGATCCGGATTGGGCAGGGAATAGAATTCGACTATTGTTCCGTTCATGCTGTACTGGCCCTAAGAAAAGCGGGCTTTGAGAGTATTATTATCAACAACAATCCAGAGACAGTCTCCACAGACTTCGACACAGCGGATCGTCTCTATTTCGAGCCTTTGACCTTGGAGGATGTCTCAGAGATTTTAGATAAAGAACAGCCCGACGGTGTTGTGGTTCAGTTCGGCGGGCAGACGGCAATTGGTTTGGCAAGCGGTCTGGCACGGCGCGGCTATCGGATTTTGGGTACGACGGTTGAAGACATTGACCGGGCGGAGGAGCGCGGAACCTTTGACCGTGTTCTTCAAGAGCTGGGGGCCAAGCGGCCGCGCGGAGGCGGGGCCAGGGATATGGAGCAGGTGCGGCGTGTCGCCCATGAGATCGGATTTCCTTTGGTGGTTCGTCCATCCTATGTTTTAGGTGGACGGGCCATGGAGATTGTGTATGAAGAGAAGGAATTAGAGCCGGTTATAAAACGTGCCCTATCGGCATCCTCGGATCAGGAGATCTGGATGGATCAATATCTGCTTGGAACTGAGGTGGAGGTTGATGCCATCTCGGATGGAGAAAAGGTCTTTATCCCTGGAATTATGGAACATTTAGAACGGGCCGGCGTCCATTCCGGAGATTCTATCGCGGTCTATCCGCCGCAAACCTTGGACTTGAGTATGCAAGAACGCATCATCGCCCTAACAGAATCCTTAGCACGATCCCTGAAAATTAAAGGATTACTGAATATCCAATATGTGATTTATCATCAGGAACTCTATGTCCTGGAGGTTAATCCCCGCTCAAGCCGTACGGTTCCCTTTTTGAGTAAAGTTACGGGAATCCCCATCGTAGACTGGGCCACTCAAGTGATCTTAGGCAGGAAATGGGAAGATATAGGTATTCCCCACGGCCTCTTGCCGAGGGGTGACCGGGTTGCCGTCAAGGCGCCTGTATTCTCTTTCTCTAAGCTTCAACGAGTCGAACCTTCTTTAGGTCCTGAAATGAAATCGACCGGGGAAGTTATGGGAATGGATAGGACCTACGAAAAAGCCCTCTACAAAGCTCTATTAGGAGCGGGACTGTCCTTTACGACCTATGGTTCTGTGTTGATAACCTTGGCGGATCGTGATAAAGCGGAAGGAGTAGCTCTTGCCCAGAGGTTCGCAGAAATTGGCTTTCGTATCTTAGCAACTGAGGGCACGACTCGTTATTTAAGGAATGAGGGATTAAGAGTTGAAACTATTGCCAAACTGCATGATGGTTCAAACGAAATTATTGACGGCATCCGGAAACAGCAAATTCAATATGTTGTCAATACAACAACCCATGGCCGGCTGCAGGAAAGCGATGGGTTCGCAATCCGCAGAGCGGCTGTGGAACATGGAATCCCTTGTTTTACAAGCCTAGATACCGCCGGAGCGCTGCTCCAAGTGCTGGAAAGTATTTCTCCGGGTCTATTGCCGCTCTAGTGCGAGGCGCGACGCGCGAAGTTTTAGAATAGAAAGGAGAAGATGCCATGCTTACCGAAGGACATGTGGTTGTTCATGAACGCTTGGGAGATGAAGATCAAAGGCTCAGGCGATTGGTTCTAAAGGGGCCGATTGCTCAGACCGCGAAACCTGGACAATTCGTTGCCATACAGGTGCAAGACTCCTCAGTCCCATCGTTCGATCCCTTATTGCGCCGCCCGCTTAGCATAGCTGGAATCTCTTCCGAACGTGACGAGATTACCTTGCTTTACCGCATACAAGGCCGGGGAACCGAAATACTATCGAGAGCAAAATGCGGAGAGAAACTCAGTATTATGGGTCCCTTGGGGCAGGGTTTTTCTTTGCCTGAAGAAGGGGAGCTATGGCTTATCGCCGGAGGGATTGGGATTTTTCCTCTTTATCCCTTAGCGCAAAGTGCTCTGGCGCAAGGGCTGGCAGTGCGTTTGTTTTGGGGAGGAGAAACTAAGTCCTTTCTGGAGAGTGCAGGGCTTTCCTCCTGGCAAGCACTGGGGATTCCGCTGCACTTAAATACACTGGATGGAAGTCTCGGACAAAAAGGTCTTGTGACTAGGCAGGTAAAGGAGTTGTTGGCTCAGTTATCTGAGGATAAGAACCATGAGAGACAAGAAGGAACATTAAAGGAAGACCGGCTGGCAGGGGACAGGGCGGGCAGCCCCAGTATCCGGGCCGCCGCATGCGGACCGAAGAAGATGATGCAGGCCGTGACGGATTTATGTCTGGACTATAAAGTTCCTGTGGAAGTTTCTCTGGAAGAACGCATGGGCTGTGCGGTTGGCGCTTGTTTAGGGTGTGCGGTAACTCTGACTGACGGAGCAGGGGCTATGATCCATAAGAAAGTATGCCAGGATGGGCCGGTTTTTCGGGGGGAGGAGGTTGTCTGGGATGAGTCCTGTTGATTTTACGACCCAGCTTGCGGGCATGACCTTAAGAAATCCGGTCCTTACATGTTCAGGTACTTATGGGTTTGGAGAGGAGTATGCCGCTTATTGTCCTGTTGAAGCCTTAGGAGGAATAACCTTGAAGGGGATCACTCCCTTGCCGCGCCTGGGAAATCCGGTTCCGAGGTTAGCAGAAACCCCGGCAGGTTTGCTCAATGCTGTGGGTTTGGAGAATCCTGGTCTGGAGGAATTTCTCAAATCCTACCTGCCTAAGGTGCGAGAACTGCCCACTGCGGCGATTGCGAATATTTCGGGGTTTTCTCTTGAAGACTATGTTCAGCTGGCGAGAGCGTTACAAAAAGAATCAGGGTTAGCGGCGCTTGAGGTGAACATTTCCTGCCCGAACGTTAAACATGGCGGGATGCATTTTGGTACGGACCCTCAGAGTGCTGCCGAAGTGATTGCGGCAGTGAAGGCAGAAACGGACCTCCCGGTTATCGCCAAACTTTCACCTAACGTCGCGGATATTGTGGGGATGGCACGAGCGGTCCAGCTTGGAGGAGCGGATGCTTTATCTCTTATTAATACGTTATTAGGGATGCATATTGATATAAACCAGCAGCGTCCGGTCTTGGCGAATACGTTTGGAGGGCTTTCCGGGCCAGCCATAAGACCTGTGGCAGTACGAATGGTTTGGCAAGTTTTTCAGGCTGTAGATTTACCGATCATAGGAATGGGCGGGATTACTACATGGCAGGATGCCGTGGAATTTCTGCTGGCAGGGGCGACGGCTGTGAGCATCGGTACGGGGAATTTTGTCAATCCTCAGGCGCCCCTGGAAATCCTCAAGGGAATCCAGGAATACTGCGAACAGCGTGGAGTGGCTTCCGTGCGTGATTTAGTGGGAGCAGCGCATAAGTAAACTTGTTCAACTAAACAAATCTCCATTGAGCTCAGGTGTATGATTGGTATCGTTAGAAAGACGGAATTGGAGGCTTAGCATTTTGGATGTCAGATTAAATAATCAGCGCGTCATGGTAGCCTTAGATGTTCAAGGGCGTGAGAAAGCCTTAGGCTTAGCTAAGGCGCTTCAAGACAGCGGGTGTTGGCTTAAAGTAGGGCTGGAGTTGTACGCGTACACTGGGCCCGAGATGATCCATGAACTGAAGTCTTTGGGATTTCCCATCTTTCTGGACTTAAAACTTCACGATATACCGACAACAGTGGAACGGGCGATTCGCGGTTTCGTTCAGTGTGGGGTTGATATGATCAATGTTCATTGCAGCGGCGGGTATGACATGATGGCTAAGGCCGCCAATGCGGTGCGGGAAGAAGGAAGTAAGCTTAAAAGCGTACCAAAAGTGATTGGGGTTACTGTCCTGACTAGTATGTCGGAAACTCAATTTAGAGAAGAGATGGGAGTTCAGCGGGATCTCAGGGATCATGTTGTTGAACTCGCCAAACTTGCGGAAAAAGCCGGACTTGACGGGGTGGTCGCCTCAGCCAGGGAGGCGCAAGAAATCAGAAAGAATACGAAACCTGATTTTTTGATTGTCACACCTGGAATCCGTCCGGCTTGGAGTGAAGCACAGGACCAGGCGCGGGTTCTTACCCCCCATGAGGCCTTGGCAGCGGGCAGTTCCTATCTTGTTGTCGGGAGACCGATTACCCGTGCTGAAAACCCCCGTCATGCCTTGGAACGGCTTTGGGAATAACGGAATTCGCTTCAATTGGCAGAGTCGGATAACGTGTTCATGTGCGAGAGGTACTTTAGAAAAAGGAGAGATAAACTATAATGACTCAGCTATCCAACCAGAACAAAATGCCGCTTACCCCGGCAGAGTATCTTGATGTGTTCAAAAAAAGCGAAGCCCTGCTGGATGGGCATTTCCTTTTAACCTCAGGCAAGCATAGTGCGCAATATATGCAGTGCGCTCAAGTACTCCAATATCCTGATCGTGCAGCCATACTGGCTGAAGGCTTGGCTTCACAATTCCGGGATATGGGCGTTCAAACTGTTATCGGGCCGGCTACCGGGGGAATTTTAGTGGCGCATGAAGTTGCTAAAGCTTTAGGAGTCAGGTCCTTGTTTACAGAACGGGAAAACGGAGTTATGCGTTTGCGCAGAGGATTTGCCCTTTCCCCCGGGGAACGTGTTTTAGTAGTGGAGGATGTGATCACAACCGGCGGATCTGTTCGGGAAGTTCTGGCAGTAGTCCAAGAGTTCGGAGCTACCGCTTTAGGCGTCGGTGTACTTGTCGATCGAACAGGAGGGAAGGTGGATTTCGGATTGCCGCAGTGTTCTATTATTCAGTTGAACATTCAGGCTTTCGAAGCTCAAGAATGTCCGCTTTGTGCTCAAGGAATTCCGGCCGTCAAGCCGGGAAGCCGAAAAATTTGAGATCACTAATCAAGGAACAGTTGGAAGTGAATATTCCGACTGTTCCTTAGTCGTTTATCTGATCGCAGTTGCTGCTGCAATACAGGTATCTAAAATCGTAACAGTTTGGTATACTTAAGTTTGTATGAATTTGTGAAGGGGGTTGATCATGAAAAAGTTAATCTTATTTGTGGTAGACTCCCTTCATCCTTCGGTCTTGGAGAGGATCCTTTCGGAAGGAAATGCCCCTGCTTTTCGCTTCCTGGTTAAGCACGGAACTTATGTTGATCGTGTTATCTCTTCTTTTCCAACCATGACTCCGGTTGCTATGAGTTCTATGATCACAGGAACTTGGCCGGATCAGCATGGGGTTCCGGGGTTTATTTGGTACAATGAGAAGATACGGAAAATTGTGGATTATGGAGCGACATGGCAAAGTATCCTAAAGATTGGTTTAGAAAACGTTCTGCGTAATTTATTGCTTAGGCTGAATGAAGATCACCTTAATGCTAAAATACCGACTTTGTATGAACAACTGGAAGCAGGCGGTTATAGTACCGGGAATATTAACTTTTTTATGCATCGGGCACAGCACTCTTACTTAGCGAATGTTCCGCTTTCTCTGGCTCTGGGGACTGGGTTTCGTCTCCATCGGGAAAAGGTATCAGGTCCTTCTCACTTAACCTTAGGTCAACTTATCCACCCCCCGTTCTCCGGACGTAAAAAAATCTACCCGAGAGGACCTTTCCATCGTTTCGGGTTTAATGATATTTTTTCTGGAAAGATTGCAGCTCAACTTGTACGAGAACGGCAACAGCCGGATTTTATGGTTGTTTATTTTCCGGATAATGATAAATACTCACACCAGCATGGTCCCTTGCGCTCCGGGTTTTCGATTGAACATGCGGATCAGCAGGTGGCCGCGGTCCTTGATGAATTCGGTTCGTGGGAAAAAGCATTAGAGAAGAATGTTATGATAGTTACGGGTGACCATGCTCAGTCAACGGTCGGTTTAGGAAGAGAGTACCTCATTGATTTAGACCGTGACTTGAAGTCGTTTAAACGCTTGAAAGCCACAGAAGAAGCAAATGTGGAAGATAACAAGCATGAGATTGCCATTTGCCCGAATGAGCGGATGGCCTTTATTTACCTCCTTCAGAAAAATGATGAAATTCTCCCTGAGGTAGTTGGGATTTTGGCCAAAGATCCCCGCAATGCTCAGATCAGTTGGAAGGTTTCCGATAATAAATTCTGTGTTGTTCAAGGCGGAACGGAAAAAAGGCTTTTCTTTTCCCGGACGGGTCCATATCAAGATGTTTACGGCCAAACCTGGTCCTGTGAGGGAGATTTATCGGTGGTTGATGCTCAAGTAATAAGCGAGCAAATCATTGAATTCGGGAAGTTCCCGGATGCCTTTAATCGTCTCATAACAGCCCTTGAGGCGCGAAGCGGAAGCAGGATTGTTGTATCCGCTGCTTCAGGGTATGAATACTTTGCCGGCGGCGCACCGATTCATCCGGGCGGAGGGAGCCATGGCTCCCTGGAGCAAGAAGATTCAACGGTGCCCATGATCGTTGCCGGTATGCCGCTTAGGTTAGAGCAGGCCAGGATCATCGATTTGTGCCCTATGATTTTAAACCATTTTGGATTATTAAAGGGTTAAAAAAGAAGGATTATTGAGGAAGGAGTTGAATGTTAAATTAACAGGGGGGATGGATGTGCGAAAAAAGTTTGTTTGGGCAGCTCTGGTGTTGCTGATCGGCGGTGTCGCGTGTGGTATCTGGACTTTTCGGAAACCCCGGCCGGAAATTCAAGTTCCAATTCAAGTTCCGTTTGTACCATCCCTGAAAATCCCGGCGCTTGTTTGTCCAATAGACAAAGATGAGGATGGCTTAGATGATCTTCAGGATATTGTGGCGGGTGCAAAAGCTGAGGTTCAGAGGAAGCCGCAGTATCGCAGCGCCTATTATCAGAAAGGGTATCCTCCGGAGAATGAAGGTGTCTGTACAGACGTTGTATGGCGGGCATTCCGTGATGCGGGCTATGATTTAAAGAGCTTAGTTGATCAAGACATTCGGGACAATCGGAGAGAGTACTCCCGTATAGAAGGTAGTCCGGATCCAAATATAGATTTCCGCAGAGTCCCAAATCTCATTGTCTTTTTTCGACGGCACGCTCAGGAATTAACTCTGGAGATCAAACCTGGGGACGTAGAAAATCTGACAAATTGGCAGCCCGGGGATATTGTAACCTATGCCACGCCCCATGAACATATTGTCATTGTATCTGATAAACGCAGACCGGATGGTGTTCCGTATATTCTCCATAACGCAGGTCCCATAGCCAGTGAGACTGATCAATTGGAGAGTTGGCCTTCCCGGATGACCGGACATTTTCGCTTTCCAAAGTTTTAGGTCTGAGCCTTAAATACCCGTGGACAGGAATAGGTCTGCGGGTTATTTAATTGGAGCGTTTTTTCAATTCATTATAAATCTGATCATCATTTCCCTGATTGTTGACTGTTTGTAAATTATGGAATTTTGAATAGCGCATAGCCTACATCTTGCTAGCCAAAAGGCATTGTGTTAAAATAGACAAGAATCGACTTATTACAACAAAAAACGAATTTTTTTAAAGGAGGTAAGTTGATTACTTGATCTTCACGGTATGAGTCAGTCGTGACTGCTACTTGAGTCAGTTAGACAAATCAGGCTTATTCTTCGTAAAAAACAAAAAGGCGGATCATTATATGACTACTCAAAACGATGGGATTGCTATAGTTCTTGCCAACCGACATTATCTTTATGGATTATTGCAGCATGTATTCGGCCATGAGCCAAGCTTTGAATTGATAGAAATCGCCCTAAGCGAGCATACTCAAAATGCTTTGAAGTTGGTACTAGATGAAGAACAGGATAAACTTGGAGATTATTTATTAGTCTTAAAGAAGTTGGAGCAAAGTTTTTCGGCTGATCGGCGTGGTACACTGGATAAACTGAAAAGTGAGTACACCTATTTAATGCTCGGCCCGAATAAGTTGCCTGCTCCCCCTTGGGAATCTGTTTATCTGACTGAGGAGCGGATGATATTTCAGGAAAGCACGTTAAAGGTGCGTCAGGCTTATCTTAACTATCAATTTCTGCCGGCGAAGTATCCACATGAAGCGGATGATCACATTGCTTTGGAGCTGGACTTTATGGCCCATTTGGCGCAGTTGGCTTTGCAACGCTTTGAGGAAGAGAAGTTTGAAGAAGTAAAGAAGTTGTTGATTGATCAGAGAGAATTTTTAGCGAGGCATTTGTTGCTTTGGATTAGCGGTTTCGCTGCGCAAATACAGGCGTCAAGAACCCATCTTCTTTATCCGGCGGTCGCGGCTTTGACTGAGCGGGTCTTGAAAAGAGACGCTACTGTTCTCGATGAACTTATTACCCTGCTTTAGTTCATGATTTCACTAAATGTCTTCATACCGAGATGTTTGGCGGTTTGCTTGTGACAAAATGAACAAGCGAAATTATTTACCCCCTTCTTGCCTGAATCCCCAAAAAGGAGAGAAGCAAATTCCGAATCTGAATCACTTCCAGTATGCTTAAAGGAGGCTGACTGAAACCCTATGACTAATTTTATTAACAAAATTAATGACTTAAACCTTAGTCGCAGAAGCTTTATTAAAGCAAGTGCGGCTGCAGCTGCTGCCTTACCTTTGACAGGCTGTGGGAACGCGTTAATGAAAACGAATGCTGAAACTATGACCAGTGAAAGTGAAGAGAAGTGGATTACTGCCGCCTGCTGGCATAACTGTGGCAGTCGCTGTCTCAACAAGGCTTTAGTAGTGGACGGCGTTGTTGTTCGTCAGAAAACAGATGATACCCACCCCGACAGCCCTGATTATCCACAGCTAAGGGCATGTTTGAGAGGACGTTCACAACGTCAGCAGGTATTTGGGGCCGATCGCTTAAAATACCCTATGAAGCGTAAACATTGGGAGCCGGGCGGCGGTGACAAGTCACTGCGGGGAAAGGATGAATGGGTCAGAATTTCTTGGGAAGAAGCCTTGGATGCTATTGCCGGCGAAATGAAGCGCATCAAAGAAGAGAACGGTAATCGGGCCTTCTTTGCTGATGGCGGCCCTGTTTCTAAGGTTTTATCCCTTTATGGCGGTTATGTCGGCAACTGGGGAACCACATCGCGGGGTACGTGGCATGGCACAAATGGTCCGATAGGTTTTACTCCATCGGCAGTTGAGGGTATTAATGACAGATTAGACATGCGCAACTGTGAGACGGTTATTATGTTCAGCATGAATCCAGCCTGGAGTGCTGGAGGGAACCCTTCCTACAATTTCCTTCAAGTTAAAAAAGCCGGCGCCGAATTCATAGCCGTTGATCCATATTATAATGATACCTATGCATTATTGGAGGCAGACTGGATTCCTTCACGTCCTTCTTCTGATACGGCTTTGCTGTTAGGCGTTGCTCATACGTTAATTGTAGAGGATAATCCGGCGACCAACCCCTTAATTGACTGGGAGTTCCTGAAAAATAATACCATTGGTTTTGATGCGGACAGCATGCCGGAAGGTGCTGACCCTAAGGAGAACTTCAAAGACTACGTTTTAGGCACTTATGACGGTGTACCTAAAACGGCTGAATGGGCAGCAGAAATTTGCGGGGCAGAGCCTGATCGAATCCGCTATCTGGCCAGGGCTATGAACAAAAACAAGAAAGTGGCAATTATATTCGGCTGGGCATCCGCTAGAACTCAAAATGCGGATAGTCTTCCTCACATTGTAATGACTATCGGGGCTATGACCGGACACATAGGAAAATCAGGGCATATGTGTGGGGTTAGCTGCCACACAGGTTCCAGTAATGGTGGTCCTTCGTTGGTAAGTGCCGGTAAAGATGGCTTGCCTTCTGTGAAAAATCCGGTCGATGATAGTATCAACCATACAGAAATGTGGCCGGCCATTCTTAAAGGCAAGTACAATTTCACGGGCAATATGCAATGGCTTAAAGGCGAAATGAGAGATATTGATATCCGCATGATTTATCATGATACCAGCGCAAGGCTTCAAACTGCGGACGGAATGACGAAAGGAATTGAAGCTCACCGCAAGGTTGATTTAGTCGTCAGCCATGCCCAATTTTTAACAACCAATGCCAAGTATTCTGACTTTGTTCTTCCGCTGACCACAGAATGGGAAAAAATCGGCGGTTTCCTGACAGGTAACCGTGAGATTTTGATTATGTATTCTCAAATCACCGAGCCCTTGTATGAATGTCATGATGATCAATGGATTGCCATGGAATTGGCGAAACGTCTTGGAGTAGATCCTGCAAAGGCATTTCCTATCGACGGCAGACAACAACTTTTTAATCAGATTATGGGTGCTACAGTCGTAGCTGAAGATGGAAAAACCATGGAGCCTTTGGTAACGATTACTCAAGCGGATATTGACGAGTGGAAGGTAAAAGGTAAACCTCAAACAGGTCGTATTACTCTGAAAGAATTTAAGGAAAAGGGTATTTACCAAGTTGAAAGAAAACCTGGTGATAACTATGGCTTTATTGCCTTGAAGGAATTCAGGGATGATCCAGCGGCTAATCCGCGTAAGACTGACAGCGGCAAACTGGAAATCTATTGTCAGGCATTGGCTGACAGAATTAATAATATGGGTTATAGCAAAATTAGGCCTATCCCTACCCATACTCCGCCTGTCGAAGGCTATGAAGCAACCTTTAAAGATTGGAAGGGTAAGGAAAAAGGGGATTATCCCTACCAGGTGATTAACCCACACTACTTGCGTCGTTCTCATTCAGTTTTCGATAATGTGCAGTGGCTCAGAGAAACATGGCCAAATCCTGTGTTCATTAATGTTAACGATGCCAAGGAAAAAGGAATAAAAGACGGTGATACTGTCTTATTGACGAGTCAGCATGGTAAAGTTTTGCGTACGGCCCTTGTTACAGAACGCTATATGCCGGGTGTGGTCGGGCTGCCTCATGGTTCTTGGGTAGATATGGATGAGAAGACCGGGATTGATACCGGCGGCGCAGATAACATTCTTTGTGGCCCGGTATCAACGGGTCAAGGTGCTTCAGGTTGGAATAGCTGTGTGGTTGATATTGAAAAATATTCAGATGCACCGTTAACTCCGGATGTCCAAAAACCACAAAGAATTATTTTCTAGAGAGGAGCGTGACTAATCGTGGGGCGTTTAGGATTCTATTTTGACATGACAGCATGCATTGGTTGCCGAACCTGCCAAATCGCTTGTAAGGATAAAAATGGACTTAAAGTAGGGACAATCTTTAGAGAAGTGAAAACCTTTGAAACAGGTGTTTTTCCTAAACCTGGGGTATACCACTATTCAGGTTCCTGCAATCACTGTGCTAATCCAAAATGTGTTGAGGGATGCCCGACTAAGGCAATGCATGTGGATGAAGATGGTACGGTACAGCATGACAAAAATAAGTGCATTGGCTGCCGTTACTGCACATGGGCTTGCCCTTATGGAGTGCCTAAATTCATCAAAGAAACAGGAAGAGCCGGCAAATGTGATGGTTGTAAAGAATTGCGTGACAAAGGGAAAGCACCTGTCTGTATCGATGCCTGTCCCATGCGCGCTCTTGAATGGGGAGATATTGACCAATTAAAAGCTAAACACGGCGGTGCTACGACGGAGCTGCCAATTCTTCCTCACCCCTCTGTCACTAACCCTTCAGTGCTCATCAAAGCTAAAACCCTTGCTTTCCAAAGTGATTTCCAGAAGAAGGAGGTTTAATAATGGGTGAAACTGCATTATTGATTTTTTCGTTTTGCATGGAAGCTGCCATTGGAATTATGCTGTTTACTACCCTTGGCAAACTTCTTTACAAAGATAAGCAATTTAGAATTGCTGCTTTAACCGCAGCCATTCTAAGTGTCATTGGAGTTTCAGCTTCTTTGGCGCACTTGGGGCGTCCTCTTGCAGCTTTGAATTCTCTCTCTAATTTTGGGAGCTCCTGGTTAAGCAGAGAAGTATTGTTTGCCGGGGTTTTCATGGGGATTACTGTGCTGCATGCTTTAGCCTTATACTTTAAACAAGATAATCAAAGCCTGCCTAACATTTTGAGATGGACCGGCAGTGTTGTTGGCTTGATTACAATTTTCTCAATGGCGAAACTTTACAGCACAGCCTCTGTTCCTGTTTGGCATGGAATTAACACATTTGTCGATCTTTATGCTACAACGATTGCCGTAGGTGCCTTAATCTTTTTAGTCTCCAGCCTTAAGGAATTACAAGACAGCAATAAGAAAATCTTTGGATTCATTATTTTAGCTGCTGTAATCTTCCAGGCGGCGGTGGCGGTACCCTATGCTGTCGGCTTAGGTTCCAATGGCATGGCTGCTCAGGCAAGCGCTGAAATACTCAGTGAAATGAGTGTTGCCATAGGTCTTAAATGGCTGCTTATCCTAGGTGGAGCCGGATTCTTAATCTGGCCGGTGACCCAGAAAATCAGTGCAAAAGAGGCAAAGCCGGCGACAAACATGATTTATGCAGCTGGTGCTGCTTTAATCCTCGGCGAGATCATCGGAAGATATGTCTTCTATGCGGCGATGGTCTCCACAGGTGTGGGCTTAACTTAATCCCTGCCTTATAAAGAAACCTGCTTTCTATCGATAAGAAAGCAGGTTTCTTTTCTTGCTGAACGGGTTCACTCCAAAACCTCTTCGCTGGCCAGAAGCCTTTCTAAGATCTCCTGTTTTGGCGTGAGGTATAAAGTCCAATTCTGTTCATATATCACCATGCCGGGCTTGGCCGAGTTAGGCTTCTTAAGTTGTTTGACATGGGTGTAATCCACGGCGACTTGAGAAGAACCGCGTGCTTGGCTGTAATAGATGGCCAGGGCGGCCGCTTCTTCAAGGGTAGTGTCGTCCGGAAATTCTTCCCCTTCTTCGAGAGGAATCAGGACGTGTGAACCCGGTATCACTTTGGTATGAAGCCAGAGATCGGTTGGTTTTCCCTTGCGCAAGGACAGCCAATCATTTTGAGCATTGTTTTTCCCGACCAGGATGACTCTGCCCTGGCTGGAATGATAGACACGGGGTTGAGGGACGTCTTTAGACGATTTTGTTTTAGACTTGGCATTTGTTTTAGGACGGCCTTTTTTTAGTTTAAGGTGCTCCTTTTTCAAATGCTTGCCGGCCACATACCCTTGCCCGGCAAGTTCATGATGGATTTCGTCCAGCTCGCTTAGAGTGCCCGCCTGGTCTAAATTGTACTGCAAGGATTCAAGGTAATTAAGTTCTTCGAGGGTGGTTTCCTTCAGTTCCTTTGTTTTGAGCAACGTCGCCTTGGCTTTGTTATAGAGCTTGTAATAGCGTTGAGCATTGTCAATGGCACTGATATGAGGGTTAAGAGGAATAACCACGAGAGAAGCTGAGGGGTCATAATAATCGTCTACGCTGGCCTCAGTCGCCCCGGGTGGAATGCGGTAGAGGTTTGCGGTAAGGAGTTCTCCCCACCGCTGATACGCCAGGCCTTTTTGAGCAGTTGATTCGGCTTCGTTATAGATTTTAAGCTTTTTCTTACTGTGGGTATATTGCTCTTGAACGATCTTGTGCAGAGAGCCGCGTTTTGATTCAAGGGAGTTGCTGCTGGATTTTGACTGATAGAAGCGCTGGACTGCATCGTTTATAGATGGAACATGTTCTAATCTCAGCTCTTGGTACTGTTGAAAGGGGACAAAGCTAAAGGCCGCGAGCTGAGGTCGGGGCGAAGAATTGTAGTAGAGACATGGCTCAATCTCCGGAACCCCCTGGGGGTTAGATAGCCTGCGATAAGCCTGGAAAAGCCGTGAAAGGTCAATATCTCCGCACTGCTGGAGAAGGGTTTCGTTATTTAATCCGGCTTGGATGACGATTTCCCGGGCCAATTCCGGGCTGATTCCGGCAAAACGAGCGAGAAGTATACCGGTTATAGAATGATCAAGAGCTTCCTCGTAGAGAATCCCGCGCCACAGCTCTTCGTTGTCCAGAGGAGGCTGTTTGCCCTGAGAGGGAGGGGCCAGATAGGTTCGTCCGGGCAACACTTCGCGATAGTGGCTGAGAGCATGGGAATAACGCTTTAGACCGTCCAGAATTGTATTTGTCAGGGGGTCAACGAGAATAAGGTTACTGTGCTTCCCCATGATTTCTAAGTGAAGATGCAGCGTGACTAAATCCCCGCGGTCATTATAATTTTGAAATTCAAAGGTGACCACACGCTCCAGGTCGCTTTGGTGCAGGCTGACAAGTTTACCCCCCTCAAGATGTTTGCGTAAAATCATACAAAACATAGGTGGGGACGCTGGGTTTTTTTTAGTCTCCTGAGTGAGGTGAAAGCGAGGGGAAGTGGCACTGGTGCTAAGCAGGAGACGCAGAGATCGTTGCTGGCGCATTTGGAAATGGACTTCATCCTTTTCAGGCTGAAAAATTTTATCAATACGAGCTCCGATCAGAAGCGGAGCAAGCTCGTTGACTAAATAGGCGAGGGTTACGCCGTCTAATGCCATGTAATTACATCCTTTCAATCGTTGAATCGCTTTTTAGTATAACACACTTGTTTTGTCTAGGCATTTTTCCATGCTTTCAGGAATAAGCATGTACTACAAAAGCGGACAAAGCCATTTGCGCTTTTGCAGAATGCGCAATGTGCGAAGCACGAAAAGGAGGAAAGGGGCATGCGGCAACAGGCATGGCATGTGCTGCCTTGGCTTGACGTGGCCAAGGCGTTGGATGTACATCCAGGTAAAGGTTTGAATGTCAAAGAGGTTCGGCGTCGGTTACAGGAGGTCGGAAAGAACGTCCTTGCAGTAAAAAAAGGGACTCACCCTGTCTTTTTATTTCTGGGACAGTTTAAAGATTTTATGGTGCTCGTCTTGCTTGCGGCAACGGTAGTCTCCGGGCTTTTGGGCGAGGTTGCGGATGCTATCACAATATTGGCCATTCTTATAATCAATGCCATTTTAGGTTTTGTTCAGGAGTTTCGGGCGGAGCGCTCTATGGAATCCCTGCGTTCCCTGACCGCTCCCGAGGCGCGAGTGTTGCGGGAAGGGATGGAGCAAAGGATTCCCGCTTCGGATGTTGTACCGGGAGATATTGTGCTGCTGGATACAGGGGATCGGATTCCGGCGGATGTACGCTGGATCCAGGCCGTGAATATGCAAGTGGAAGAGTCTGCTCTGACAGGAGAATCTCATCCGGTCAATAAAAGTATTTCACCTTTAAGTGATGAACTTACCCCTATGGCAGACCGTCAGAATATGGGGTATATGGGGACATCCATTGTCAATGGACGAGGGGCCGGGGTCGTTGTAGCAACCGGGATGGATACTGAGATGGGCGTTATCGCCGGTATGATTCAAAGTGTGGAAGATGAAGAAACCCCTTTGCAGAAACGTTTAGCTGAACTGGGAAAATGGTTGGTGCTGATCAGTTTTCTCGTCTGTGCGGCCGTTGTAGTAACTGGTATTTTACGAGGTGAGGATTTCTACAAGATGTTCTTCACAGGAGTTTCCTTAGCAGTGGCCGCTATTCCGGAAGGTCTGCCGGCTATTGTTACCGTGGCTTTGGCAGTAGGGGTGCAGCGAATGGTCAAACGGCAAGCCATCATACGCAAACTTCCCGCCGTGGAAACCCTGGGCTGTGCGACGGTGATCTGTTCGGATAAGACCGGGACCTTAACTCAGAATGAAATGACTGTTCGCCAAATTTACTCAGACGGACGAAGAATTTCAGTATCAGGGGAAGGGTATGATCCTAAAGGAGAGTTCAATGGTGCGGATCCGGAGAAAGAACGTGATCCCCTTAATGCAGCCTTGAAGATTGCTGCACTTTGCAACAACTCTACCCTGACTAAGAAGGGGGTTCAAGTGGCCGGGCTCTTTCGCTCCAAAGGCAAGGAGGCACCTTGGGGTATTGAGGGAGACCCGACTGAAGGTGCTATATTAGTAGCGGCGGCCAAGGCAGGAATATGGCGCGAAGTTCTGGAACGAAAGCAAAAGCGAATTGGTGAGCTGCCCTTTGATTCGGATCGGAAACGAATGAGTGTGGTCTATGAGACTAAACAAGGGCGTAAGGCCTATGTTAAAGGAGCTCCGGACATGGTGCTGCGGCTTTGTCAGCATGAGTTAACCCGCCAAGGGGTTGTGGAATTGTCCAATGAACGCAAGAAAGGTATTATGCGGGCCAATGATGAAATGGCTATGCATGCTCTCCGGGTTCTGGCAGTTGCCGAAAGACCGTTGCCAGATTCTGAGCCCCTTGATGAAAATGTGGAGCAAGGGCTGACCTTTGTGGGATTGTTAGGAATGATTGATCCGCCGCGTGTGAGCGCTGTCAAAGCGATTAGGGTTTGTCGGCAGGCCGGAATTAAGCCGGTTATGATCACAGGTGATCATCGTTTAACTGCCGAAGCGGTGGCCCATGAATTAGGAATTTTACGCGGCAAGGACAGCGGAGTTATTTCAGGGGCAGAATTAGAGCGAACGTCAGACCAGGAATTAAGCGAGAAGATCATGGATATTTCAGTCTTTGCCCGAGTGACACCTAAGGATAAGCTTCGAATTGTACGTGCTTACAAAAATCGTGGCCAAGTCGTGGCTATGACCGGGGACGGGGTTAACGATGCGCCGGCCGTTAAAGAAGCGGATATTGGGGTTGCTATGGGTAAAACAGGGACGGATGTAACCAAGGAAGCTTCATCGATGGTTTTGGGAGATGATAACTTTGCAACCATCGTGGCCGCTGTGGAAGAGGGTCGGGGAATTTACGACAACATTCGAAAGTTTATCCGCTACTTACTTTCCTGTAATCTCGGAGAAGTTTTGACCATGTTTTTAGCAACACTCGTGGGTTTGCCTCTCCCACTTCTTCCCATTCAGATCTTATGGGTTAATCTAGTCACAGACGGATTGCCGGCGATGGCCTTAGGGGTGGATGGTGCGGAACCGGGCATTATGAACCGCCCGCCGAGAAAACCTGGCGAGAGCATCTTTGCCAGAGGTTTGGCTTCTAAAATTGCCGTCAGAGGAACGTTTATCGGACTGGGTACGCTCTTTGTCTTTGTAACCGCGCTCCTTATGGGAGTCAATATGCTAGGTGCCCGAACCATGGCTTTTACCACTTTGGTATTCTCTCAGCTATTCCATGTCTTCGATTGCCGGTCTGAAGAACGAGGTATCTTTGAAGTAGGCCTTTTCACCAATATCTATCTTGTGGGAGCAGTCCTGGTTTCAACGCTCATGCAGCTCTGTGTCATATATCTGGCTCCTTTACAAGTGATCTTTAAGACGGCACCCTTAGTAGGCTGGCAATGGATTCTTATTCTGTGTGTTGCCGGTGGACCGTCCGTTTTGATCGGCTTTGCCCGGTTTTTAAAAAATAGCTGGCAGGGGAAAACGGTTATCGCCAAGGGGTAAATGCGAAGTTCGAGGTTCGAAATTCGAAATTCGAACGTAGGCCTAGTGCTGTTTGTCATCGGAGCACATTTGAGAATTAGCAGATGATTATAGTATAATGTAGCTTCTTAGCGTAGGGTGTCCTAATATATTCTTGGGTCAACTGGGTTTAACCAGTTGACCCACTTCTGTTGGCGTAGTATTCTTTTATGGAGATATTGTGAACCCTATAAATTGCCTCTTAATGAAGCTTTACTTCATTAAAAAATAGAGTTATGGTTTGGACAAACGACGAATATGGAACATCGAATAGGGGGGAACGAAGTGGAATTCATTAAAATGCACGGTTTGGGGAATGATTTTGTTTTTCTGGATCATTATTCAGTTTCAGATAGGGACGTAGATTATCCTGAGTTGGCAAGAAAACTATGCCATCGTCAGTTCGGAATAGGAGGAGACGGATTAGCAGTTATTCTGCCTTCAAACGTCGCTGACGCCCGGATGCGAATCTTTAATCCGGATGGTTCGGAACCGGAGATGTGCGGTAATGCTATACGCTGTTTTGCACGGTATGTATATGATCAAAAAATCGTAATTATTTCTGACCCGATGCTGGTGGAAACTGGAGCGGGTATCTTAAAGCTTAATTTATTTATCAAAGAGGGCCAAGTTCAAGGAGTACAAGTGGATATGGGCGAACCTATTTTACGAGCTGATCTCATTCCCGTTTTAGGAGTAGGGGAACCAGTTGTAGGGCAGCCAATTGAAGTATTAGGTGAGACCTACATGTATACCGCCGTTTCCATGGGGAATCCTCACTGCGTTATCTTTGTAGAGGATTTTTCGACCTTGGATTTTGATCGTGTCGGCCCGGCGCTCGAAAAACACCCGCTTTTCCCACGTAAGACTAACGTCGAGTTTATTCAGATCAATTCTCCTCAAGAAATAACTATGAAGGTTTGGGAACGGGGGGCCGGACCGACGCTGGCCTGCGGGACAGGTGCCTGTGCATCGACGGTGGCGGCTATACTTAATAATAAAACTGAGCGTGCCGTGACGGTTCATTTACCTGGTGGAGACTTATTTATTGAGTGGGGTCCAGATAACCATGTCTATATGACAGGACCGGGTGCTTATGTGTTTAAGGGTGAGTGGTTGGGGACCCAGCTCTCATGATAGACGCTTCAACAAAGCAACGCTTAAAGGGGCAACGATTGCACCTGCTCCCAGCATTAGGAACGGCAAAATCCATTGCTGGGCATAAATCGGCTCAGCTATTCCTTTATTCGTTAATTCGAGGACTTTACCAAAAAGGTAAGGGGATATGATGGTCATGGAATAACCGATTGCGGATTGAATCCCCAAGGCTGTTGCAGCGTTTTCTCCTCGTACCCTATCGGTTAATATCACTTTATATATTCCTGAATCTGCAACCGACCAGAAGCCGATCCACATTCCAAACATCGCTACGATAGATAAAGTGTGTCCGTATAAAAATCCAAAGAATAGTTCAGCTAGCAGACTTCCGAGAGCGGCGAGGATGATCATGCGTTCTTTGCCCCATTTATCTGCAGCTGTCCCGATAAGCCAGACTGCGGGTGCACCCAGCAGAATGATAATTGCCGACAACTGCCCCCCAATTAACACGGCATCTAGTTTGCTGTAACCTACCGCATAAGCGCTTGCCATCAGAAATGGACCGATCCATCCATAAAAGGCATAGAGCTCCCACATATGTCCCATATATCCGGTAATGGTCAACACCGGAGCCAGACGATGTTTCTTTAACGCGCCCAAATCTTGGTTGTCAATAGCGGGCAGCTTTCCGCCAATAGGGTTTTCCAGACATTGAGTGGGTTTTTCTCTTACAAATATTAAGATTATGGCAGCTGCTGCAAAGGCGGGAATCGAAGTAGCCAAAATTCCTATTCTCCAATTGTAAATTGCGGCTAGGGGTGCAGCGATAAAGTAGCCTCCGGCGAAGGCTGAGGTAAGTGCTCCTGTGTAAGCTCCAACAGCTTTTCCCCTCTCATTCGGAGGAAACCAGTTGATAAGAAGGGCTATTCCCGGGGCATAGATTGCACCTGCGGAGAGACCGGTCAGAACCCTTAGAACTAGAATACTGGTGAAACTATTCGCCATAATAGCAAAAAGTGTTGAAAATAGGCCCGTACACAATGTCGCCCAAGCCACGACCTTTTTCCTGCCCACCTTGTCCGCTAACCAACCAGTGAAAATGACCATTATGACATATCCTGCTTGAAATGAAGAGAGTATTAATCCCAAATCTCCAGTATCCAGACTAAACTCTGCTAATATATAACTCGAAACCGCTGAAAAGTTATACCAAGGCAGGTAGCCTAGAAGTATCGCTATAGCCATCCAAGCCAGAGTTCGATTCTTATTAGACATCGGAAGACCTTCTTTCACATAAGGGATATTAGTTTAGGGGGGTGCCCGTCAGCACCCCCCTAAACGTTAAATACTATACAATTTCTACCGAGTCGTTATTTTTCAGATAGGCAGCGTTTGCTTCATCGATATCGATATGCATTTCGAGTTTGTAGTTATCACTCACGCGGACAAGCATTTCATTAAAGACCAGGCCTCGAGCTCCGGGTGCTTTAACATTAATTCTGTCTTTATCCTTTACTCCGAATTGTGCCGCATCATTAGGATGCATGTGAATGTGCCGGGCTGCAATAATTGTACCTTCGGGTAAGGTAGTCGACCCCAAGGGGCCCACTAAAGTCAGGCTTGCTGATTTGATCAGCTCACCTGAATCTCGGATGGGGGCTTTAACTCCCAGCTTTATAGCGTCAGAAATGGAGATTTCGACCTGTGTTTTCGTTCGGGCCGGGCCAAGAATACGGACATTTTCGAGAACCCCCTTTGGTCCGACGAGAGTTACTTTTTCCTCATAAGCAAATTGCCCGGGTTGAGACAGATTCTTTAAGACTTTAAACCGATAATTAGTACCAAATAGTCTGTCCATATCCCCTTGTGAAAGATGAACATGACGATTAGATATTGCAACCGGAATTTTGTTAGCTTCGGAGTTATGACCCAATTGTTTTACCACTGCTTCAGTGATTAGGGCAATGAGCTGACCCTTATCCAATTTCATCCCCACCTTTTGATGCTGAAAAAAATTAACAAAGTTTTAGCTGTTTGAGGACTTGCTTGACGACGTCAGCAATATCATCGGATTTCAGATCACAGGAACTTGAATTAGTCTTAACTGGAGTAGGTGTCGAAGAGACGGCAGCTTTTGAATTACAGGCTGCTTTTTTAATTCCATAGGTTAAGCTTTTGACATTGATCAGGTGATGGGGGCCCAAGTTTTCAGAAATGCTGCTTCCCCCCCAAGTACCACAACCTAGAGTTAAGGAGGGCAATAACCCTGTGGTAGACCCGATACCGCCAAGAGCGGAGGGGGTATTGACTAAGATGCGATTGACAGGCTTTTGCAGGAACTCCCGGATGAGTTGATCATTTTGAGAATGGATGGCGAAGGAGTGTCCAATACCGCCAAGTTTTAAGAGTTCAATACTGAGGAGACAGGCATCATGCCAATCATTAACCGTATAGAAGCCTAGAACGGTGGTTAGTTTTTCATAGGATAGAGGGTAACCCGGTCCATAGCCATCGAGGGGAGCGATCAAAACCTTAATTTCTGCCGGGACGCTGAATCCGGCTTTGCGGGCAATCGTTTGAGGTGTTTGTCCGACTAAAGCGGGATACATTCCACCTTTAGGATTTATCACGACGCTGCTAACCTTTTGAACTTCTTCCGGAGAAAGGAAGTAGGCGCCTTGACGCTTTAATTCTGTGATAATTTCGTCTTTTACAGGCATATCCGCAATAATCGCTTGTTCGGAAGCACAGATCATGCCATTGTCAAAGGATTTACTGGTGATGATGTCAGAAACGGCTTGTTTGATATCAGCAGTTCGTTCGATAAAGACGGGGACATTGCCAGGCCCTACTCCGAAAGCGGGTTTTCCAGCGCTATAGGCAGCTTTCACCATCGCTGATCCTCCGGTAGCAATAATTACGGAGACATCGTTATGATGCATAAGTTCTTCGGTTGCCTTCATGGAAGATTTGGAGATACACCCGACGACTCCATCCGGAGCTCCGGCTTTTACCGCAGCATCATTGACAAGTTGAGCAGCGGCAAGACTGCACTTTCCAGCCGTGGGATGAGGGGAGAAAACGATGGAATTGCCTCCCTTGATGGCACAGATCGCATTATGAATAACCGTTGAAGTTGGGTTCGTGGTCGGAGTAATACCTGCGATGACGCCAACAGGAACAGCGGCTTTGATGACCTTTAATTCAGGATCTTCACTAATGATTCCTACAGTTTTAATATCTTTGGTGGCTTCATAAACCTCTCTGGAGGCAAAGAGATTTTTGGTGATTTTATGCTCAACAATTCCGTAATTAGTTTCTTCAACGGCTAGACGAGCCAGGGACTCCGCGTTTTCTTCTACAGCTTTCACGATCGAGACTAAGATAGTATCAATTTCTTTTTCACTAAAACGAGCCAAAGCCTGTTGAGCTTCCTTCGCTTTTTTAACCAAGTCTCGAGCAGCTTGAATAGAGGCCAAATCATAATCTAAACTCACTTAGAACCATTCCTTTCGAGTAATTCGAAGCTGATAACGGTTTTTACTACTTAGGTGCTTCGCTTAGTGCTTTTTCTGGTGCTTTTTTTAGCGGGTGGTGAGCTCTTGCTTACTTTTTTTCTGCTTGACCACTATCCTTGGGAAGGATTATTTCCACATCAGTGTGAGGCCTTGGAATGACATGGACAGATTTCAATTCTCCAACACGCTCAGCGGCAGCGGCGCCAGCATCTGTAGCTGCCTTAACCGCTCCAACATCACCCCGAACCATGACGGTAACTAAGCCGCCGCCAACGAGGGTTTTACCAATCAAACGTACATTAGCCGCCTTGACCATAGCGTCACATGCTTCTATAGCACCAATCAGTCCTTTTGTTTCAATCATGCCTAATGCATCTTGTTGCATAATTTAGCCTCCAAACATTTCATTTAAATTGAGTCATTTATCCAATCGAAAGACTCCCATTCTTCGAGCAGGAGCGGAGCCCCTTACTCACTAAGGCAGAATCATTTCCACATCGGTATGAGGTCTTGGAATAACGTGGACGGAAATCAATTCACCTATGCGATTAGCAGCAGCAGCGCCAGCATCTGTGGCCGCTTTAACGGCTCCGACATCACCCCGAACCATGACGGTGACTAAACCGCCTCCTACAAGAGTTTTACCAATCAAATGAACATTAGCTGCTTTTACCATAGCGTCCGATGCTTCTATAGCGCCAATCAGACCTTTTGTTTCAATCATTCCTAAGGCATCTTGCTGCATTTGAATATCCTCCTTACTTTTTACTGTCGTTGGGAAGAACTTTTTCCACATCGGTGTGAGGTCTTGGAATAACATGGACGGCAATCAATTCACCAACACGCTCAGCAGCAGCAGCGCCAGCATCAGTAGCGGCTTTAACGGCTCCAACATCACCCCGGACCATGACAGTGACTAAGCCTCCTCCGACTAGGGTCTTTCCGATTAAAGTGACGTTAGCTGCTTTAACCATAGCATCCGATGCCTCTATGGCACCAATCAGACCTTTAGTTTCAATCATGCCTAATGCATTATTCATGAATAATTCCTCCTAAAAATTAAAAGTTTTAATTTATCTTAAGCTGAGACATAGAATAGTCTGGCGTTTTGAGACGTTGAGAACGTGACTTTGGTGTTTGCAGGAATGAAAAATGTATCCCCCGGTTCACCGATATAGGTTTTGCCGTTCACGCTGCACTCTAAGCTGCCCTCGATAATATAATTGAGTTCATCGTGTTTGATGAGAGTAGAATAGGTTGTCCCCTCAAGGCTCATAAAGCCAGCTGAGAAATCTGAACTTTCCCTGGAATTGAAGAGTTCTTTAAGTTTTACTTTGTTTTGTGGGTTACCGGTGTCATAGTTTTCTAAGACGACACTATTCCCTTTGACAAGCCTTAGTCCACAGGGATCAACTTCTTTAATGAGTTGAGCAGACTTTGAAAGATTCAGACAGGCCATCACTTCCCCAACAATTTTGGCGACCAGGGTTGGATCAAGAGGAGAGGAGGGTAATGCTGCCGGGGCGGAACCCACGATGACCCGGATGCCTAAATCTTGGGCTGTATCAGTTGCTGAGGGAGTGATGATGCTGTCTTTTTGAATATATAATGTGGTTTCATGATTTTCAGCCGCCTTCTTCACGTCTGTAGCTGTAATTAACGTTTTCAAATAGTCATGTCACCTCCTGGTTTTCCTTCACTAGCAGAGACATTGCTTTAAACTATAGTGGGGGGAAGGAATAACGACCTTTTCGATGAGCATGCCTCGTTCTGAAGCCAAGACGACTCCGGCTTCCACAGATGAAGTTACAGAAGAGACGTCCCCGGTAAGGGTAACAAAGGATTTTCCGCCAATCCCCATACCAATTCGTATCTCGATCAAATCAACTTGCCCTGCTTTAGCTGCAGTATCGGCAGCGACGATTAAAGAGGAGATAGAGAAGGTTTCGATGATCCCTAACGCTTTAATCTCACTGATATCTGAAGCGGAAGATATGGCTTTGATGACATGCGGGTGGACGTTGGGGAGGAGAAAATCATCAATCACAGCACTGGCTCCGATACTCTTACCGGCATCAACGGCACTTTGTACAGCAGCGACATCTCCGCTGATCATGACGATATATTTTCCGGGACAAACAGGTTTTGCTTCAAGAAGTTCGACTTGAGCAGATTTGAGCATCGCATCGGCGGCTTCGATTCCTTTGGCTATACTATTAAGTTCTACTAACCCTATGGCCTCCATCTCTATTTGTCACTCCCTTCGGTCGAGGAGATTATGATGCTGTCGGTGATCTCCTTGATAACTCCACTGATACTGGCATGTATATTGGCGCCTAAGGCTTTGTCAGGAGTGACCGCAATCAGATCTCCTTTTTGTACCTGCTGTCCAATCTGTACGATCGCTTGACTTGGAGCACCGGCATGCTGACGTAACTTAATCTCAACTTGATTCACCGGGTATTCTTCTTCGCTTAATGGTGCACTCACGTCGTAACTTTTTAATCCCAGTCTTGAGACCAGTCGTTTTACCGGAACTTTTCGATGAACTTGCATCGGATTTGCTGTTTGATCAGCAGGAGGTGTCTCCGGTCTAATTCCCAGTTTCGCTAGTTCCTGTTTGATTCTGGAATTTACCGCTCTGGGTGAAAGGCCCATGATGCAGGCATACTGCTCACAGACTCCGCACTCGGAACAGGCTAAAGCCATTTTTAGAGTTTCTTCCTGACCTTGCCGATGTTTGATGGTGCGCATGATTTTGTGGGGCTCAATACCATGTCCTAACAAGTAGCGCGGACATAAATCCGTACAAAAACGGCATTGAATGCAGCTGATCTGAGCTTGCTTAGCGATCGTTTCAAAGGGTAAGGTTCTTTTCCGGATGAGAGGGTGATTTATGGATAAGACGATTAAACCTTTAGTCGTTTTCGTAATGGGTTGGTTTAAATCATCGATGATCTTTCCCATCATTGGACCGCCTTCGATGACCTTCATACCGGCTAAGTTGGTCTGTCCGGCAATCTTTAAGGCTTCCAGGACAGAGGTTCCTATGGGCAGTCTTAAAGTAATGGGCTGCGGTACTTGGCCGGTAATGGTGAGATAAGTATCCGTCACGGGTTTTCCTTCCAAGGCATCAGCGATATTGATGAGAGTTTCCACGTTATTTACCACGCAATCAACTTTAAGGGGGATTCCGCCTTGAGGTACGAGTCTGCCCGTGGATTCATAGACTGTGAGGTGCTCATCTCCTGCCGGATAAAAGTCCCCCAGTATATTGATGCGGATTGGCTTGCCGGCAATTTCTTTTTCCAACGAAGCGATGGCACTTTTATACTTGCTTTTCAGAGCTATAATCCCCTCGCTGGCTCCTGTGGCTTTCATGACGGCAACTAATCCACGGACCATCTTATCAGCCTTCACATCCATGAGCTGTTGGTCCACGCGAAGAAGAGGCTCACATTCCGCTCCATTAACAACTACGGATTGAGCATTGGCAGCGACTTTAATATGAGTCGGAAATCCTGCGCCCCCGGCACCGACGACACCAGCTTCTTTAATTTTTTCAATTAATTGTTCACGCATGATTAGGCACCCCATTAGATTTATCTTTCTCTTCGTCGATGATCCCGATAATGATGGAATCAATGGGCGAATCATTTAAGCGATCCATATTTCTGGCAGAACTACCTTCAGTGATGAGTACCTTTTCCCCAACCCCAGCCCCGATGATGTCTGCAGCAACGATTAATTTTCCTTCTTCAGCATCCGGCCGGTCTAAGAGCTGAACGATCATTAACTTCACTCCGATCAATGAATCGGCCTTTCGTGTAGCCCAGACACTGTTAACGACTTTTCCGATTTTCATTTATTCACCTCTTTACACCAAGTGCTATTCCTAAAGGAACCTTCTTTTTTTGCTCCAGACCTTGGGGGTGGTCAATCTTTTCTTGAAAGGTATGGATGATCTGATCTGCAGTTTCCAGATTATTCATCATATATCTCCTAGCGGCCGGCTAACGCACCTTTTTCAGCGAGTTCTTTAATCACTCTTTCGATAATGCTCTGGATATCAATTGTATCGACCGTATTTACTGCGGCGGGAGCCGCGACTTCCGGCAAGTCTAATACCTTCGCAGCGTTCTTGTACATTACTTTTTCAAGAACCTCGGGTTTGAAAGGAAGCTTTTCGTAGCTCTTCAAAGCTTCTTTGAAGTCTACAAAAGGATGGGCACTCGCATAGAGGACTTTATCACTGATAATCGTATTGGCTGCTTGAATATAGGCTTCTGATTGGGGGAAGAATTCATATTCGGATAATTCGAGGTACACATTGGCATTGCGTTGAGCGATCATAATCATTTCATTGACCCAAGGATATCCGCCGTGACTGATGATGATTTTTAGTTCCGGAAAATCTCTGGCGACAAAGTCAATATAGCGAGGGGCAACATGGTCAATCACGGCATGCGGTACTAAAGTTCCAGGTCCGGTCGCAATGACGATAGGGATATTTAATTCACAGCATTTGGAATAGATGGGGTAGTATTTCGCATCGTTCACATAAATTTGAGCAAGGTAAGGATCGATGGCTGCTCCCTTTAAGCCATGTTCGTGCACTGCAGCCTTAATTTCTTCAATAGCACTCATGCCCTTATGGGGATCCAGGCCAGCGAAGCCGATGAATTTATTAGGGAATTCTTTAACAAAGTCGATCACACTTTTATTATTTGATTTTGAACCATAGGTTGTTTCACAATCCCGGCCTGTAACGACAGCTTTTACGACATTGTACTTGTCTAGTTCTTTAACAACTTCTCCAACGGTTTGAGGGAGCATTTTGGAAAAATCGATTGAGGAACAGAGTCCTTTAAACATTTTGCTATTGGCAATCCCTGATAAGGTTTCTTCAGTATTTGGCCTGAATCTAAAGTCAATGATGTTCATGAATATCCTCCTTTTGTTTTCCAACAACCATGATCTATCAAAGCTCTTGCAAGAACCATACCAGTAGGAAAAAAGAGTTGTGGTGGAGTTTTTTGTCGAAACATGATAGAATTGTTGTAGAGTTGCAACTGTCTTGGCAAGCTTCATTAGTCGAATCGAGTGTGACTTTGTGAAAATTATCGTTATTAGTGTGGTGTGGCGTATTTGCATCTTGTTGTCATTGTGCAACATTAGGATTGGAGGCTCTTAAGTGGAGAAATCCATTAAAAAGCATGACCTAAAGAAACTTCATGCAGGAATACTTGACGTGTTGAGTGATGGAATCTATGTTACTGATGCCAAGGGCAAAACTCTCGCGGTTAATCGGACCTACGAACAGCTTACAGGGTTGAAAAGAGAAGAGATAATGGGTAAGTTAGTCACGGATTTGCGTAACCAGGGGAATTTCGATGTGGTTTTAAATCCCGAGATCGTTAGTTCGGGCCAGAAGAAAAGTTTGGTTCAGGTAACTAAAGAAGGAAGACGGGTTATCTTAAATGGATGCCCTGTCTTTGATGAAGCTGGCAAGGTGGCTTTAGTTGTCACGTTTGTCAGGGATATCACCTTGCTTTCTCAGCTTCAAGATCAAATTTCTAATCAGCAAGAAGTGATTGATAAATACCGGGAAGTCCAGAAACGGGATAAATTGAAACAGCAAAATGGTCCGGTCGTCTTTGAAAGTCAAGAAATAGTTCAATTGATGAATGTTTTAGATAAGGTGGCGAAGACGGATGCAACGGTATTGATGCTCGGGGAAACGGGTGTGGGTAAAGATGTTTTCTCGAGACTTCTGCATCAACGAAGCTTACGACAGGATGAACCCTTCTTTAAGGTGGACTGTTCTGCGATCCCGGAGAGCCTTATTGAATCTGAACTATTTGGGTATGAATCGGGAGCATTTTCGGGGGCTAATGCAAAAGGTAAACCCGGACTCTTTGAAATGGCTGATAAAGGGACTTTGTTTTTGGATGAGATCGGGGAGCTTCCCCTTTTGATGCAGTCCAAATTGCTTCGGGCTTTGCAGGATCAAGAATTGATTCGTGTGGGTTCGACAAAGGTCAGAAAGTTTGATGTCCGTTTTATTGCGGCAACTAACAAAAATCTAGAGGAAGAGGTAAAAAACGGCCGCTTTCGCAGTGATTTATTCTATAGGCTTAAGGTTGCTGTTTTACAAATACCTCCTCTAAGGGAAAGACAAGGGGATATTCTGCCATTGGCTAGTTTCTTTTTTGAAAAATATAATATTAAATATAGAAAAGAAGTTAATTTTACGAAGAAGTTTTGCGACGCTCTTCAAAACTATAAGTGGCCGGGTAATGTGAGAGAGATGGATAATTTTATTCAAAGTCTTATTGTCACTCGTGACAAAGAGATTCTCGATGTTTCAGATTTGCCCCATTATATGCTTCGTGATGCCATTGACATGGATCGATCGAGTCTGAGTGATGCCAATAAGTCTCTGGATGAGTTAATGCGGGATTATGAAAAAAATTTACTTAAAAACGCCCTTGAAATTAACGGATCAGTGGCGAAAGTAGCGAAATTATTTAAAGTCGATCGAACAACAATTTTTAGAAAAGCTAAAAAATACTCACTTTTATAGTGCTTCGTTGCAAAACAGAACGGGTGTTGCGAGATCGCAACACCCGTTATCTATTGAAGAACCGTATAACTATCATCAGTTTATACAATACGTTGCAGAGATGCACAAGGATTGCAAAGAATTACCTTAAATCTACTATTTTCGGGTTATTTCGCATTTGGCATGGCTTTTGCATTAAAAATATAAAGACTCGTGATTAGCTTTTTCTATAATTAGAAGAAGGCGGCCTGGATAAGGACGCTGCTTCCTAAAGAAACATTAAACAGGGGGTGACTACAAGGAATGGTCCGAATATTATCTGAGTCCATGAACAAGTTATCACAAGTTCAAAGTAAGCAGAATATAGGTTAAGTTCAGTGAAAATTTGATAGTGGAGGAAAATCAATGACTGACAAAATGACGGACAAAAAGAAAGCAATTAGGCAAGTTGCTATCTCAAGTATCATTGGGGCGACGATTGAATGGTATGATTTTTTCTTATATGGTGTTGTCGCCGGGATTGTATTCAATAAGCTTTATTTCCCGACAGATGACCCGGTGGTCTCCACGATGCTTGCTTATGTAACCTTTGCAGTTGGCTTTGTAGCCCGTCCTGTAGGTGGTATTATCTTCGGACACTTTGGGGATAAGATTGGCCGTAAAAGCATGCTTGTATTAACCATGATGATCATGGGTGGTTCTACCGTGGCGGTCGCTTTGATTCCAAGCTATGCCGTCATCGGCATCTGGGCACCTATCCTGCTCTTGACTCTTCGGATTGTCCAAGGGATTGGCCTGGGGGGAGAATGGGGCGGTTCAGTACTTATGGTTTATGAATATGCCCCGGAATCCAAACGAGGTTTCTGGGCAAGTTTGCCGCAGATTGGACTTTCCATTGGACTTACTCTGGCTTCCGGGGTTGTTGGTTTATTGTCCTTCTTCTTGACCGATGCTCAATTCATGGCTTGGGGATGGCGGATCGCCTTTGGAATCAGCATTGTGCTCGTTGGCGTAGGGTCTTGGATTCGGAATCACGTGGTTGAAACTCCGGAGTTCCAAAAAGTCAAAGAGAAAAAGAGTGGAGCTAAAATTCCGTTTTTGGCGATGTGGAAGGACCATACTGGCAACATTCTTGCAGGTATGGGTGCTAGATACATTGATGGAGTATGCTTCAACATCTTTGGTGTTTTCTCGATTACCTATCTCACCCAATCACTCCATATTAATCGTACAGATGCTTTGCTGGGAGTTTCCATGGCGGCAATCGTGATGTGCTTCTTTATACCCTACTTTGGACATCTTTCTGACCGCCTGGGCCGGACGAAAGTATATGCCGTCGCTTCCTTGATCTGTGGTCTCTCGGCTTTCCCGGCCTTTTACCTGATGGGTCACAGCGGGGCAAGCAATCTGGTGATGTGGTTGTCGATTATCATTCCTTTTGGCATCTTCTATGCAGCGGTTTATGGGCCGGAGGCTGCATTGTTCTCAGAGCTATTTGATGCTGAAGTACGTTACACCGGTGTCTCATTCGTTTATCAGTTTTCGGGAATCTTCGCCAGCGGTATTACCCCGATTATTGCTACAGCCTTACTGGCATCCGGAAACGGAAGACCGATTTACCTTTGTGCCTACGTTCTCTTTGCAGGTGTTGTCAGTGCAATTTCCGCATGGTGGATTGGAGCAAATGGAAAAAAGAAGGGGCAAGCTTTGAAAGTTTCAGAACTGAGCGCTAAGTAAATTTTTCTTGATAGTTTTTGCTTGCCTTGAAGTTCTCTATGATCTGCATGAGCAAGCAAATAATATTCAGACGGAATTGTGTATTTGAAAGGAGTACTAATATGACGACATGCTGTTTATCCCCTCATGAACAAAGAATCCAAGAAGAACAATTAGGTAAGAAAAATTTTGAAGGCCGCGAAAGGGTCTTTCAAATACTAACTAGTTTCCAAGACCTGCGTCCAAAAATTGATGTGGAAAGAGCCAAATACTTTACTCAATCCTTTATGGAGACAGAAGGTCAGCCCCTCGTATTGAGATGGGCCAAAGCTTTAAAACACACTGCCGAAAACATCACGGTTTACATTGATGATCATCAGCTTTTAGTCGGCAGAGCCGGCTATCAAGGACGCTATGGTATCCTCTTTCCTGAATTGGACGGAGATTTCCTGGATGTTGCAATTGAACAACTCCCGAGCAGAGTTGAGTCACCATTTGACGTCACTCCGGAAGATGCTCAGGTGATTATTAAGGAAATCGCGCCGTATTGGAAGGGTAAAACATTCCACGAAAATTTAGCAAAGGCTCTTCCCGAAGATACCTTCAAATTAACCTATGATCCCGAAAATCCTTTGAATTCAAGATTCCTCGTCAATGAGACGGCAACCTTCCGTTCCTCAATTCAGTGGGTTCACGATTATGAGAAAGTCCTGAAAAGAGGTTTTAAAGGAATCAAAGAAGAGGCTCAACAAAAGCTTGCAGCCCTTGATCCGCTCAGCCCTGTAGATAACATGGAGAAGAAACCTTTCCTGGAAGCGGTTATTATCACTTGTGATGCAATCGTTCTTTGGGCTAAGCGACATGCAAAATTAGCTGCTGAGCTGGCTGATAAGGAAACCGATGCCCAAAGAAAACAAGAATTACAAGCTATAGCTCAAAGATGTGAATGGGTACCGGAAAACCCTGCACGTGATTTCCGTGAAGCGGTTCAGTCTCAGTGGTTCACCCAAATGTTCTCCAGAATCGAGCAAAAGACGGGTACGATTATTTCAAACGGCCGGATGGACCAATACTTCTATCCTTATTATAAGAAGGATCTTGAAGAAGGTCGCATCAATGAAGACCAAGCAACAGAATTACTGGAATGCATGTGGGTTGCTATGGCTCAGTTTATCGATCTTTATCTTTCTCCAACCGGCGGCGCCTTTAATGAAGGGTATGCCCACTGGGAAGCAGTTACCGTTGGCGGCCAAACTCCGGATGGCTTAGATGCAACCAATGACCTGACCTATATCTTCTTGAAATCCAAACAAGAATTTCCTCTGAATTACCCTGATCTGGCTGCCCGGATTCATACTCGTGCCCCGGAACGCTACCTCTATGAAGTAGCGGAAACCGTTAAGGAAGGTACAGGCTTTCCTAAACTCATTAATGACGAAGAAGTTGTTCCCCTCTTACTTTCTAAAGGCGCTTGCTTCGAGGAAGCTTACGATTACGCTGTATCCGGTTGTGCGGAATGCCGAATGCCGAACCGCGACACCTATACGAGTGGTAACCCCTATGTAAACTTTGCGGCAGCCGTAGAACTTACTCTCTATAATGGCAAAATGCTTAAATTCGGGGAAGATTCAATTGGTCTTGAAACAGGAGATCCCACGAACTTTAAAACCTGGGATGAGTTCTGGAAGGCTTATCTGGCTCAACAAACCAACTTCCTGAAGCATGCATTTATTCAACAACACATCATTATCAATATGCGTCCCAAACATTTCGCGACCCCACTGGGTTCCTTGATGCATGACCTCTGCATGGAGACTTGTAAAGATCTGCATACTCCAGTCATCGAGGGCGGCATTGATCTTGGTTACTTCGAATTGATGGGATATGGCACGGTTGTCGACTCTTTAGCGGCTATCAAAAAACTGGTTTTTGAAGAGAAGAAACTAACTATGGCAGAGCTGGTAGAAGCCACGAAGAGCAACTTTGAAGGGTACGAAGCCATACGCGAAATGCTTATGAATGCTCCTAAATATGGTAACAACGATGCTTATTCTGATATGATTGCTAAAGACGTGGATAGAGAAGCCCTTAAATTCACAAAACAATACTCGAAGGAACTTGGTGTTCATCTAGATCTAAGACTGGTCCCTTTCACCTCTCACGTTCCATTCGGTAAAGTCGTCAGTGCTACACCTAATGGCAGAAAAGCCTGGACTCCTCTTTCTGATGGATCTTCCGCATCCCATGGTGCTGATGTCAATGGTCCTACGGCAGTTCTTATGTCAAACTTTAACTCAAAGAACTATAACTACAGAGATCGTGCGGCCAGATTATTGAACATCAAATTGAGCCCATCTTGTGTAACCGGAGAAGAAGGAACCGCAAAATTGGTATCCTTTATCCGAACATGGTGCGATCTGAAATTATGGCATATCCAATTCAATATCGTTAATAAAGAGACATTGATTGCCGCCAAAAAAGACCCTTCGAAATACCGCGGGTTGATCGTACGGGTTGCCGGATATAGTGCCTACTTTGTCGAGCTGTCTCCTGATTTACAAGATGATATTATTGCCAGAACCGAGCACATTGCGATCTAATTAAATCTTTGTAAGTCCTGTCCGAGATAAAGGCAGGACTTACATTCATCGTAATTAGGAGGAAACAATGGGAGAAACTATTTTAATGGATAAAAAGAAATATGGATATGTGTTTAATATTCAACACTATTCAGTTCATGATGGTCCAGGGATAAGAACCATCGTTTTCTTAAAGGGATGTCCTCTAAAGTGTCAGTGGTGCAGCAATCCTGAATCTCAGTTGTCACACCCTGAATTAGGGTACAACCCCAATAAATGTATTGGAATCAGTAAGTGTCTAAGATGTGCTGAAGCGTGTGTTTACGGAGCCGTCAAGCAAGATTCGGAAGAAAATGACAAGATTGCAATTGATCGTGAACTTTGCGAGGAGTGTATGGCCTGTACGAAGGCTTGCCCTTCCAAAGCCCTCGAAGTTTTCGGAAAGCAAACAAGTATTGATGAGATTATCCAGGCGGTAGAGAAAGACAGTGCTTTTTATGCCCGATCAGGCGGAGGCTTAACCTTTAGTGGCGGGGAGCCACTGATGCAAGCGGATTTTATCACTGAGGTGCTAAAAGTTGCCCGACGCAGAAGAATCAATGCGACGATAGAAACCTGTGGCTACGCGGAGTGGTCACAATTTTCAAAAGTATGCCAACACCTTAATTCGCTGATTATGGATATCAAGTGTATGGACGATGAGAAGCATAAAAAGTTTACAAACGCTTCAAATGAACTGATTTTAGAAAACTTCAAAAAACTTGTCGTTGAATTCCCCAACTTGCCCATCCTCATACGAACGCCTGTGATTCCTGGATTTAATGACACAAAAGAGGATATTCAAGCGATTGTTGATTTTATTAAAGGGCACTCTAATGTTCGATATGAACTTTTGCCCTATCATCGTCTGGGTCAGCAAAAATATAACTACCTGGGTAAAAAATATCCTTTAGAGGGTGTAAAGTTAGACGATGAACTATTTAATCGTCTAAAGGTGATTGCTGATTCTCTCAAATAATTGAGATTTACTGCCTATATAGATATGAATGAACCGCAGGTGACTGCGGTTTTCTTTTCGATTTGAACAGCCTGCACTTATGAAGTTGGTTAGAAAACTGCAATAACGATATTTATTCATAAGGGTATTATCTCGAATATGAAAGGAAGCGTCTTTATTGAAAATCAATCTTAGAAAAAGTCTTCAGATTAAAATTACTGCTATTTTGCTGATGGTTGTTATGCTTGCTATTGTCATAATGGCTTCTATTTCAATTTATTTTTCGAATCGCAATATCAAAGCGGAAGTATATCATAAGCAGCGGCTCTTAGCAGAATCATTTCAGGTGATAGTAAAAGACTATATTAACCAACACAAAAAGGTGATGGAACTGACCGCCAAGCTTCCAGTTGTGAAAGATATGTCCGCCGCAGAATTAGGGAATGTAAATCATCGTGGTGTGGCCGAAAATGAAGATCTCGAAAAGCGTTCATTAGCCAAGCAGTTATTAGAGATATATCCATCCTTTGCCTATTTTGAATCGTTTACACCGAACAAGGGTATAAGTATTATGCTGGAACCCTATGAAGTCCAGCAGAAGATAAGCGCCGAGGCCTATAATAACGGCTTTTCGAGTAGAGACTGGTTTAAAGGCGCTCTTACAACACGGCAGGGAGCCTATCTATCTGAAGCGTATATATCAGCATCGATAGGAAGACAGGTATGCGCACTTTCGGTGCCAATAATAGATCCAAGTGGGGAAATTACCGGAATATGGATGGCCGCAATACCTTTAGATACACTGAGTCAAATGACAAATGACCTTACGTTCGGTGAAACAGGTCATGCCTATCTAATCGATAAAAACGGAACATTGTTAGCTCACTCAGATACGCAGGTATTCGGTGATCAATCAGCCTTAGTAAGCCTACAAGATACTCCCATAGTACAGAAGGCGCTTCAGGAAGAAAAGGGATCTGGGACTTTCTATGATCCTTTAACTGAGACAGAGGTACTTGCATATTATTCCGCTATCGAAGGAACGGATTGGAAAATAATTGTCGAGCAGGACGTAAATGAGGCCCTTGCCTCCAGCAAACAGGTACAAGCTATTATGATATTACTTGGATTAGGCCTGGTATGTCTATTTAGCATTGTTGTGTATTTTGTAACAAGAGGCATAACAAAGCCAATTATTGCAGTGACTAATGCTGTTAAGGAAGCCGCAAATGGAGATCTTACAGTCCAAACTGCTGTAACTTCAGACGATGAGATTGGACAACTCGCTGTGGCGGCCAATGCCATGACCACCAATTTGCGGAACTTGGTTCGGGAGGTTCAGACGAATAGCCAACAGGTTGCGGCCTCATCGGAGGAACTTACAGCATGCGCGGACCAGGTGGCCCAGGCTTCAAGCCAAGTCGCAGCGGCTGTAGCAGAGGTTGCCAAGGGAACTGAAAGGCAACTAGGGGCGGTTAATGATTCTTCCGCAGTAGTAGGGCAAATGTCGTCCAACCTGGAACACGTAGTCATTGAATTAAATGGGGTTTCGGTGGGAATGGGCAAGGCGGCGCTATCGGCGCAAGTGGGAGTGAGGTCTGCACAAATCGCGATTAGTCAGATGGAAAAGATAGAAAAAACGGTTAGTACCTCCGCCCAGGTTGTTGCCAAGCTGGGTGAACGTTCGATGGAGATCGGACAGATAATGGATACCATCTCAAATATCGCAGGACAAACTAATTTGCTGGCCTTGAATGCCGCTATCGAGGCCGCCAGAGCGGGAGAGCAGGGGCGTGGTTTTGCCGTAGTAGCGGAAGAAGTGCGGAAGCTTGCTGAACAATCCCAGGAGGCAGCTAAAGAAATAGCCCCTTTAATCGATGAGATACAGAGTGAAACAAAACAAGCTGTATCCTCAATGTCCGAAGGTACTTGTGAAGTGAAAGTGGGCACTGAAGTAGTTAACGATGCAGGAACTGCCTTCCAGGAAATTGCGAGCATGTCTGAGCAATCAGCTGAAATGCTGAAAGGGATTTTATCGGAAATTCAGCAGGTAACAAGTGGAAGTCAAAGGATTGTTGAATCTGTGAGAGAGATTGAAAGCATAAGCTCAGTTGCGGCAGGAGAATCTCAAACAGCTTCCGGAGCGGCGGAAGAACAATTGGCTTCGATGGAAGAGATTGCATCATCCAGCCAGAATCTTGCCCAGATGGCCCAGGAACTTCAGGCAGGGATCAGCAAGTTTCGTATATAAATCGTGAATCCGCTGGTCTGAAAGGTGAAGGGATCGGTGAATATATCTAATTGGGTATAATCTGTTATAATAGAAGGAAGATGTAAGATTAGTAACTATAAGATTGGGTTAGTAATTAGGAGGTGAACGACCTGGGTGATTGATTCGCCAGGTTACATATGGCAAATAGTATGACTGGATTTGGCCGTGGAGAGGCGAATGGAAACGGGTATCAGTTTTCCATTGAGCTTAAATCTGTTAATCATCGCTTCTTAGAAGTCGTGGTAAGAATGCCCCGCAATTTTAGCAGTTTTGAAGAACGAATTCGCAAAATCTTACAAGATAAGTTCCAGCGCGGTCGGATTGAAGTACATATAAATGTGGTGGAAACAGAAGAACGAAAGAGATTGGTGAAGGTTGACAATGATTTAGCCCTGTCGTATGATAAGACATTGAAAGAACTCGCTTTAGCTCTACATACTGCGTATGAAACAGATATTTATCGTTTAGTCAGTTTTCCTGAGGTTCTTTCCGTCGTGGAGCCTGAAATCGATCTTGATGCTTTATGGGGCACGTGTGCTGAGGCACTTTCCAAATCGACGGATGGATTCGGGCAAATGCGTCGTTCTGAAGGAGAAAAGTTGACTCTTGATCTACTGCAAAGGATTGATCTAATTGCTGATCATTTGCACACGATTGCTGAGCGAGCGCCATATGTTGTAGCAGACTATCAAGAACGCTTGCAGGAACGCCTTCAGACCCTTTTAGGTGAGGTTGAATTAGATGGTGTTCGTCTGGCGAACGAAGTGGTGTATTTCGCGGACCGCGCATCAATCACGGAAGAGCTGGTTCGTTTTGACAGTCATCTTGCCCAAAGCCGGGAGGCTTTGCGAAGCAGCGAGCCGGTAGGGCGTAAACTTGATTTTTTAGTTCAGGAAATGAACCGGGAAATTAATACAATCGGATCAAAAGCCAATGATTTAAAGATCGGACAACAGGTCATAAAGGTTAAAAGCGAACTGGAAAAAGTACGCGAGCAAATTCAAAATTTAGAGTAATGGAGGATTCAACCTTGGACATCAAGCTCATAAACATTGGATTTGGCAATATTGTATCGGCTAACCGCATTATTTCGATTGTCAGTCCGGAATCCGCCCCAATCAAACGCATTATCCAAGAAGCCCGTGATGAGGGCATGCTCATTGATGCTACTTATGGCCGGCGTACGCGTGCAGTGATCATCTGTGACAGCCATCATGTGATTCTGTCAGCAGTTCAGCCTGAAACAGTGGCTCATCGTCTTTCGGCAAAAGAGTCAAGCAGCCACGCGGAAGATCCGGTAGATTAGGAGTGGAGGCTGTGGAACAAAGTCATGGATTGTTAATCATCCTTTCAGGTCCTTCCGGAGCAGGCAAAGGAACGCTTTGCCAGGAATTGCTTCGCCAGTTACCCGATTTAAACTATTCTGTCTCAATGACGACCCGGTTATCCCGGCCTGGTGAGGTGGATGGAATTCATTATTTTTTCCGCCAAAAGGAAGAATTTGAAGCGATGATTCAGGGGGATGAGCTGTTAGAGTGGGCTCAGTTTTGTGATAATTATTATGGAACGCCACGCTTTGCGGTCGAACAAGCGATTCAGGCAGGGCGGGATGTTATTTTAGAGATCGAAATTCAAGGGGCATTACAAATTAAAAAACGGTTTCCTCAAGGGGTTTTTACCTTTATCGTTCCGCCTTCAATGGATGTTCTCTCCGAGAGAATTCACAAACGGGGAACCGAGAGTGAGGAAGTTATTCAGAAACGGTTAGCTACTGCCATACGGGAACTGGAATATGTTAGTGAATATGATTATGTCGTTATTAATGATGAAGTTCCTGCGGCTGTTGAAAAATTAAAGAGTATTCTTATAGCTGAAAAATGTCGGGTTAAACGAAAACCGTTTGTTTTTAAGGGGGAATCAATATGAAACAACCTTCACTGGATGTTCTGATGAGTAAGGTTGACAGCAAATACACCTTAGTTAAAGTGGTTGCCAAGCGGGCGCGTATGATCATGGAAGAAGCCAAACACGAGGATTTAGCCAAGGGGGTTAAACCAGTAAGTATTTCACTTGAGGAGATTTCTCATTCAGATACCAATTACGAATGTACTCCTGAAGAGAGCTTATAATGTTAGCAGGTAAAAAAGTTCTTGTTGGAGTTACGGGTGGGATTGCAGCTTACAAAGCAGCGGAAGTTGTCAGCCGTTTGCGGAAATTGAACGTTGAAGTTCATGTTGCCATGACTAAATCCGCAACTGAGTTTATTGCTCCTCTTACCTTACGCAGCCTATCTGCCAATCCAGTCCACGTGGAGATGTTTGAAGAACCCAGATTATGGAATGTTGAGCATATCGCGCTGGCAGAACATGTCGATGCAGTCATTGTTGCACCGGCGACGGCCAATATATTGGCTAAGATGGCCACAGGGATTGCGGACGATTTTCTTTCGACAGTTCTTTTAGCAACTCGTGCACCGGTTCTCGCAGCGCCGGCCATGAACCATGCAATGTATCATCATCCGGCGACCCAGGAAAATCTAGCCCGCCTCAGAGAACGGGGAATTAAGATTATTGGCCCTGGCACAGGGTTTCAAGCGTGTGGCACAGAAGGGGATGGACGGATGAGTGAAGCGTTGGAAATCGTTGAAACAATAGCTCAGTTGTTCACTGAATCGGATTGCTTAAAAGGGAAAAAGGTCTTGGTGACAGCAGGTGGAACCCAGGAGCCCCTTGATCCCGTGCGCTATCTTGGGAACCGAAGTTCAGGCCGAATGGGATATGCCGTTGCCCAGGCGTTGCAGGAGGCAGGTGCAGAGACCATCTTGGTTAGTGCACCTACGGATTTGCCTGCCCCGCAGGGGGTTAGACGTGTGTCGGTCCAAACAGCCCTTGAGATGCATGATGCGGTTCTCGAAAACTTTGCCAACCTGGATGTTGTGGTTAAGGCAGCGGCGGTTGCGGATTATCGTCCTGCAACTCAAGCGGAGCAAAAAATTAAAAAGGATGGGACAAACCGCACAATTGAGTTGGTCCCCAATCCGGATATATTAGCCGAACTTGGGCGCAGGAAAACGTCCCAAGTTCTGATTGGGTTTGCGGCTGAAACTGAGAATCTCTTAGCCAATGCCCAAGAAAAAATGCACAGGAAGAATGTCGATCTCCTGGTAGCTAATGATGTCACTAAGCCAGGTGCCGGTTTTGGCAGTCTGACGAACATTGTCAGTTTTCTCTTTCCCGATGGAAGAAGAATAGATTTTCCTCAAATGAGCAAATTGGAGGTTGCACAGAATCTCGTTGGTGAGATTGCTAACCTCCTCGGCAGAAACAAAGGAGTGAAATAATTGGTTAAAAAACTATTTACATCTGAATCTGTGACAGAAGGACATCCTGATAAGATCTGTGACCAGATTTCCGATGCCATCTTGGATGCAATTTTTGCCTTAGATCCCAACGCGCGGGTTGCCTGTGAAACCACCGTAACAACAGGACTAGTTCTCGTTAGTGGTGAGATTACGACTTCATGCTATGTGGATATTCCCCATGTTGTACGAGAGACAATCCGAGAGGTGGGTTATACTCGGGCCAAATATGGCTTTGATGCAGATACCTGTGCAGTGTTAACTTCGATTGGAGAGCAGTCTGCGGATATTGCTCTGGGTGTGAATCAGGCGTTGGAAGCAAAAACCGGCGAAATGACTGACAGTGATATTGATGCCATAGGAGCCGGAGATCAGGGGATGATGTTCGGTTTTGCAACCAATGAAACTGAAAGCTATATGCCGCTGCCCATTGATTTAGCTCACCGTTTAGCGCGGAGACTGAGTGAAATGCGCAAATCGAACCACTTGACCTATCTGCGTCCAGACGGCAAAACTCAGGTTACTGTGGAATATGAGGACAATAAACCAGTTCGGGTGGACACTATCGTCATCTCTACTCAGCATCACCCGGATGTAACGAACGAGCAAATACGCAGGGACTTGCTTCAATATGTCGTCTATCCCACGGTGCCGAAAGAACTGCTGGATGAAGATACAAAGTACTTCATTAATCCGACGGGACGCTTCGTCATTGGCGGACCCCAAGGGGATTGCGGTCTTACGGGCCGGAAAATTATTGTCGACACTTATGGCGGGATGGCCCGCCATGGCGGTGGTGCATTCTCCGGTAAAGACCCCACAAAAGTTGACCGGTCCGCAGCTTATGCTGCTCGTTATGTAGCGAAGAATATTGTTGCGGCTGGATTGGCGGATCGTTGCGAACTTCAAATTGCCTATGCCATCGGTGTCGCCCGACCGGTGTCTGTCTCCATTGAGACCTTTGGCACAGGGAAAATAGCGGATGAAAAAATTATTGAATTCGTTCGGCAGACCTTTGATCTGCGTCCGGCAGGTATTATTAAGGCCTTGGATCTTCGTCGCCCAATATATCGCCAAACGGCAGCTTATGGGCATTTTGGGAGAACGGATCTTGATCTGCCCTGGGAACAAACAGATAAGGCTGAAGCATTGAAGAAACTAGCTGGCTTGTAAGCTGCCTCAGGGAATCCCAATAATAGCTTAATCAGGTCATGTAAACTATAAAAAACGGAGAGAAGGCAGGTGAGAATAATTCACCTGCCTTCTTTAGGAGTTTGTGAGTCTTTCACAACCTCAGCAGGTATTTCCCCAAAAGGGATCTGTAAGTAGATAAAATAGTGGTACGATAACTGAAACTGTAGTATATTAGATCATATAATTGCATCTCTGATGTAATGTGTTAAGAGAATCAGCTTTATTTCGAGAAAATTTTATGCAAAAGTAGGGGATAGGGTTATGGACATAGTTAATGACACTAAGGGAACCTATCAGGATGAGGAACAATTACTCAAAAGCCTTCGGAAAACAGTTGAGAGAGTATTGCCTATTGCTCATTATCAAGAAGGTTATGGCAGGATAGGAACTACCCGGGCGGAGGATATCAAGTCACTTAAGGATTTTCAAAGACTTCCGTTAACGACTAAAGAGGATCTGCGTAAGAATTATCCATTTGGGCTTTTTGCCGAACCCATGGAAAACATCGTGCGACTGCACGCCTCCTCCGGAACGACGGGTAAACCGACGGTTGTAGGTTATACTCGCCAAGATATAATCCTTTGGTCTAAGATTGTGGCCGATGAGCTAAAAAGAGTGGGTGTGACCAAAAGGGATGTCGTTCAAATTGCTTACGGTTACGGCTTGTTCACTGGCGGAATGGGGCTGCACTATGGCTGCGAAGAACTGGGTGCTATAGTCGTTCCTATTTCGGGTGGAAATACGGCACGTCAATTAATGCTGATGCGAGATTTTGGTACGACGGTTTTAGCCTGTACCCCATCCTATGCGCTCTATTTAGCGGAAAGTCTGGAGGAATCCGGCATTTCACGGGATGAGTTGAAGTTAAAGATCGGGATTTTCGGTGCAGAGCCATGGACAGAAGGCATGAGAGAAGAAGTTGAAGCGCGATTGGGCATTAAAGCCTATGATATTTACGGGCTCAGTGAAATCATGGGGCCGGGTGTAGCCTTGGAATGTTCCGCGCAACAAGGGTTACATATTGATGAACATTTTTATCCTGAAATTTTAGATGCGGAAGGAAATCCATTGCCGAGCGGAGAACGTGGAGAATTAGTCATTACGAGCATTGATAAAGAGGGTTTTCCGGTTCTCCGTTATCGAACCAAAGATTTGACGACCTTACATTATGGCACATGCTCCTGCGGACATGTCGGCTGGACAATGGAACGTGTTTCGGCTCGAGTGGATGATATGTTAATTATCCGGGGGGTAAACGTCTTTCCGAGTCAAGTTGAAGAGGCAATCCTCCTTGAAGGATTTGAACCCCATTATCTGTTGGTCGTATACCGGGTTGGGAACCTGGATCAATTAGAAGTTCAAGTTGAGGTCAATGAAACGACGTTCTTTGACGAAGTTCGAGAGCTGGAAGGTCGTCAGGACCGGCTTAGAAAGAGAATTGAAGATGCCTTGGGAATTTCTGTAAAAATACGTCTGGTGGAACCAAAAAGCATCCCACGGAGTGAAGGGAAAGCGGTAAGGGTTATCGATAAGCGTAAAAAGGAGGGTTAGGAACATGCTGCAACTGTCTATTTTTCTGGAGAATGCCAAAGGAAGATTAGCTGAAGTACTCAGTCTTCTCGCCGAATGCAAGGTGAATTTGCGGGCCTTGTCATTAGCGGATACCAAAGATTATGGGGTATTGCGTATTATCGTGGATGACCCTGAGGGGACGGCCGTAAAATTACGGGAACGTAAAGTGGTTGTTTCCCTGACGCATGTCTGGGTACTCAAGGTTCCTGATCGCACCGGCGGACTAGCCGAGGTGCTTAATCAATTAGTTCAGCAAGATGTGGTTGTGGAGTATATGTATGCTTTTGTGGAGAAGGAGAATGAGCAGGCCCTTGTTGTCCTCCGGGTACAGGATAAGGCTATTATGGAAAAAGCAATGGAGGCGCTCAATTTGCCTGTGCTCTAAGGTGAATAGTAACGTATACCTACACGCCAAAGGAACTTCGCCGGAAAGGAAGATCCAGTTTCATTTAACGGAATTTAAAGCAAAAAACCGGTTGTTCCCCAGTGCCTCCCTAGACAGTGGGGTACCCCATGGGACAAAAAACTATGCCAACACTTAAAGGACGCTCTCGCGTCCTTTAAGTGTTGGCGTTATTACTTTTATCTTATGCTTTGGCGTTCTCAGAATGTCCTCTCAAGATGAGGTTTAAGGCTATCCCGATGACGGTTGCCCAGGCTACACTGTGTTCCGGCAGCCCGATTCCCAGAGCAAAGATGACGGAGGCAATAATCAGGTTTTTGGTTTCCGAGAAATCAATTTTTGCTTCGATAAGTGTGCGTAATCCCGCAGCGCCAATCATACCAAAAAGCAGAATGCAGACCCCTCCCATAACAGCTGTAGGAATAGACATGATGGCGACCTGCAGAGGGTTAATGATACTGAAGATAATTGCAAGGATTGCGGCAATCCAGATATTAAAAGTGCTGTAGACCTTTGTTACGGCAAGGACTCCTATGTTCTCACCATAAGTGGTTACAGGAGGGCCGCCGATTAAGCCGGCGAGACCGGTAGCCAGACCATTGCCGAGGAGGACCCGATGAAAGCCCGGCTTTTTTAGGGGATCGGAATGGGTGATATTACCTAAGACAATCATATGTCCCAAATCTTCGATGACTGTTACCAGTGCCAGAGGAGCAAATGCTAATATAGCAATTTTATCCCAGCTGGGCCATATAAAATCCTTTCCTAGTGCGACGGGGAAGGCGATAAAGTCTTCAGGATTAAGAACGGCATAGATTGGCTTGAAATCCACCATGCCCATGATCCCTGCAACAATATAACCGGCAATAATAGCTATAAGAATTGGAATTATTTTTAAAAAGCCTTTAGCATAGACGGAGAGTATAGCGGCAACAGCTAAAGTGAAAGCGGCAATATACCAATTGCCGGATGCCATATCTGCGGCTACCGGGGTTAAGCTTAAACCAATGATGGAAACGACGGGTCCGGCAACGATGGGGGGAACAATCGTATGAATCCAGCGGGTTCCAAAAGCAGCCATCAGAAGGAAGAGGATAACATACACCAGACCGACAGCTAAAACCCCACCCATGGCTCCGGCAGAATTATTACTCTGAACAAAGATGGTTAAAACTCCGATGTAAGCAAAGGAGGAACCAAGATAGGCGGGAACCTGACTTTTGGTTAATAGTAAAAATATAATAGTGCCGATCCCTGAAGAAAGGAGAGCCACCGATGGGCTGAGACCCGTTAAAAAAGGAACTAAGACTGTGGCGCCAAACATGGCAAAGACGTGTTGTAAACCGAGAGGGATCGCTTGGGCAAGGGGGAGCTTCTCGTGAATCTGAACTTCTGTAGACATTAATTCGACCTCCTTTTTCTAACAAAAAACCTCTTCCCCGCCCGCAAGCAAGAAAGAGGTGTCCATGTTCCATAAATCATGGTTCGCCATTCCCTTCTTAGTCTCACGGGACTAATTTAAAGGTTAGGGATTAACTGTCCTAAAGCATACCATACTATATTCTGGTTTGACAAGAGGTATATAAATTGTTCTTATAATTAATTAGCCGGATTAAAAATGCGGAAATCGGGCATGTCCCAGGATGCGACACGATGTCGCGTTCTGGGACATGCTTGTGCCGGTTGTATCAACCCAAAATGAGGTTGGAGGGGTGCAAAACTTCTTAATTATTTATGAAGCAGCCAGGATAAATTGTAATGCAAGGGTGAGATTTGATATAATATATTTTGACCAATATTGACATTAGCGTTAACGTATTAATAAGGAGGACTTCATCATGTACCGCTATGCTGAGGTATTGGTTGATGTGGCAAATCGACGCTTAGATCAAAGTTATCATTATTTTATTCCGGATTATCTTTGTTTAAAGATAGGAATGCGTGTTTTAGTCCCTCTTCAAAACCGAAAGGTACAGGGACTTGTAGTGAATGTGACGGATGATCTGCCAGAGGGAATGGAGGGCATTAATCTTAAATCTATATTAGAGATCGGGGATCAGGATAGCCTTCTTCCCGTGGAACTAATTGAACTTGCCTATTGGCTGTCCCAAACGACGATCTGCTCAGTTGCTCAAAGTTTACATACGGTTTGGCCGCTGCTTAAAGGCAAGATAGAAGACTGGATCATTCTTTTGGCTTCTGTTGAAGATCCGGATGTGCAGACCTTGCAGTGGCTGGATCCGGAGGCTTTTCGGGCATTAACAGTGCTTAATCGGGCAAGAAGAAAGGCTGTTTCTCTTAAAGTTTTCTTAAAACGAGCGGCTATATCCGTGGAAACACTGGATAAACTTCTTAAACAGGGATGGGTAAGGAAAGAAGTTCGCTTTATTACGCCGGCGCAAGCTTCTCTTGAGCAAAAAACTCATCTTGGACAAACTAACATAGCAAATCCTTCTATTATTCCAACGCCCAGACCCTATGAATTGACCGCAGAGCAAGCGGCGGCAGTAAGGTGTGTGCTGACCGCCTTAGAAGAAGGCTTGCCCCAAACGGTCTTATTGCATGGGGTGACTGGCAGCGGAAAAACAGAAGTCTATCGGGATTTGATCACTCAAGTATTAGCTCAGGGTGGAGATGCCATTCTTCTTGTGCCGGAAATATCATTGACATCCCAAGTGGCCCGTTATTTTGAAGCTCAATTTGGTGAGCAAGTGATTATCTTACATTCGGGTTTACGGCAGAAAGAAAAAATGCAGGCCTGGGCGGACATATCAGCAGGGCATAAACGGATTGTGATTGGAGCTCGTTCGGCTGTGTTTGCACCTTTGCCCCGCTTGCGCCTCATTATCTTAGATGAGGAACACGATGGAGCCTATAAGCAAGACGAGAATCCCAAATATCATGCGCGTGATGTCGCCCGCAAGAGGATGGAGCAACGCAGGGGTGTTGTCTTACTGGGAAGCGCAACCCCCTCTCTGGAAGCTTACGCAGCAGCAAAATCGGGCAAAATAGGCTTGGTGGTAATGTCAACAAGGATCGGAAAGAGTCTGCTGCCTCCAGTTGAAATTGTGGACATGCGGGATGAACTCCGCCAGGGAAACCGAAGCATATTTTCACTGTCCTTAAAAGAAAAATTACGGGATAGAATTACCCGAGGCGAGCAAACCATGCTTTTTCTCAATCGCAGAGGGTATTCCACCTTCGTAGTTTGTCGGGAATGCGGGCATGTGGTCAATTGCCCAAGCTGCGATATTGCTCTGACCTATCATACTCAAGGTCAGGCCATGCGTTGTCATTATTGCGATCATAAAGAGCTGCCGCCTCATACATGCCCGAAATGCAAAAGCCGGTATATTCGATTTTTTGGGCAGGGAACTCAACGTGTTGAAGAGGAGCTTCAAGGACTGTTCCCGGAGGTCCCGGTTCTGCGCCTGGATTTTGATACCACCCGCTCCAATGAAGCACATCACATGATTCTGGATAGATTTCGCCGTCAGGAAGCTTCTGTTTTAGTCGGGACGCAAATGATGGCTAAAGGATTGGATTTTCCGAATGTCACCTTGGTTGGGGTGATTGCAGCCGATCAAACTCTCAATATGCCGGATTTTCGGGCCAGAGAACGAACGTTTCAGTTATTGACTCAGGTGGCAGGGCGCGCGGGACGCAGTACCAAACCGGGCGAGGTTGTGATTCAAACATATTCTCCAAGAGATAGTGCTGTTGTGAGAGCGGCTCATCATGATTTTGAAGGGTTTTTTTGGGAAGAAATTCGCTATCGCAAAGAGCGAAAGTATCCGCCCTACACTCATATTATTCGAGTTTTGTTATTGCATGAAAAAGAGGAGCGGGTTATAAAAGGAGCTAATGAATTAGGCACCTGTTTACAACAAGGAATGCAGGAACCTAAATTTGGAAATACTGAATTGGATATTCTCGGTCCCGCACCGGCGGTGTTATCCAGGCTTAGGGACCAATGGAGATGGCAAATATCTGTTAAAGGAACAAGTCAGGATCTCCTGAGATCGTTTTTACATCAGGGGGTTCAAAGGTTTTTTAAGAACTCAGCGAGTAATGGTATAATCTTGAATATTGAAGTTGATCCGCTTTCAAGCTAGAGGTTTTTAATTGAAAGGAGTAATTAAGAAAATGGCAGTTTATCAGATTGTAGAAATAGGTGCAGAAGTCCTGCGTGAAAAAGCTAAAGAGGTTAAAGAGGTTAATTCTTCGATCAAAAAACTCCTGGACAATATGATAGACACATTGCATGATGCCCAAGGAGTGGGATTAGCGGCTCCGCAGATCGGGGTTTCCAAGCGAGTCATAATCGTCGAAGTTGACAATGTACTGTTGGAACTCATTAATCCGGTTATTTTGGAAAAAGAGGGAGCGAACAGTGCCGAGGAAGGGTGCCTTAGTATTCCCAATACAACCGGAGATGTCGTGAGGGCAGCAAAAGTTCGTGTTCAGGGGCTGAATCGGCAAGGAGAGATGGTCGATATTCAGGCTGATCGTTTATTGGCTCGCGCTCTGCAGCATGAGATAGATCACCTTGAAGGGATTCTTTTTGTTGATATTGCCAAGAAAACCTATCGGAGCTAAGTGTGAGGCGCGAGGCACGATGTTCGATGCTCGTGTTAACAGAGGGCGTAAAGTACAAAGCGGCACAGCGAGATGCCGATAAACAATAGGAATGGAATACACGTTCTTCGAATAATAGAATAGTAGAATTTAATATCAAAATTCTATTCATAAAGGGAAAGCATAATTTTAATTTTTTAAGTGAAAAAGCAAATGGCAATTTGACTATATAAAACCGGAATCACAGGCTACAGCTTACGCCTTAGTTGTTATCCTTCGCTGACGTCCAGGATGACAACTTTCCGAAGACTATGGTTTTCAGGTTCGAACCACGAATATCGAGCTTCGTACCTCGCGAAAGGGGGATATTAGGTATGCGAATAGTTTTTATGGGTACCCCTGATTTTGCTGTACCTACGCTGCGGGCCTTGGTGAGTGCGGGTCATGATGTGGCAGGGGTTTTTACTCAGCCTGACCGGCCGGCCGGAAGAGGGAAAAATTTAAAACCCAGTCCTGTAAAAATAGCGGCTGGGGAATTAGGTCTGCCTGTTTTTCAGCCTGAAAGGATTAAAACCCCGGAATCTATCCGGCAGCTAAAGGATTTAGCCCCTGAGAGTATTATTGTCGTGGCTTACGGACAGATACTTTCCAGGGAGATATTGCAACTGCCCGGAAAAGGGTGTATTAATGTGCACGCTTCGCTGCTCCCCGCTTATCGTGGAGCTGCACCGATTCATTGGGCGGTTATCAATGGAGAATCCTTTACGGGAGTGACTATCATGTTGATGGATGAAGGTCTTGATACAGGGGATATGCTCTTAAAACGGGAAATCCCCATTGCTCATGAATCAACCACGGGTGAGATTCATGACAAGTTAGCCATTGTAGGAGCAGAACTCTTAATTGAAACCTTACATGAGCTGGAGATGGGGGGTATCATTCCAACCCCTCAAACCGGTGACTCGAATTATGCGCCTCTTTTGAAACGTGAACATGAACGCTTAGATTGGACACGCAGGGCGGCAGAATTACACGATCAGATCCGGGGTTTAAACCCTTGGCCCGGTGCATTCTCAAGTTTTCGAGGAGAAAACTTGAAGATATGGAGGAGCACCCCTTTTTTACAGCATGACGGAATAGCCCCGGGAATGGAGGCTGAAGACTTCGAGAGGGTGTTGACTGACCCGGGTCAAATTATTCAGGTAGTTGGAGACAGCTTGCTTGTTCAAACCGGGGAGGGAATTCTCCGTGTTTTGGAGGTTCAACCTGCAGGGAAACGGGTTATGGCCGCACGAGACTTTTTTAATGGCCGGCATGGGCAAGTTGGGGAAAAATTTGATTGAACCATAAACTATGAGTGAAAAGGAGGCAAAGCCTATGCTTTTTTGGGATCCGACAATGGTTCTTTTAATTCCCGCCATATTACTTTCTTTGTACGCACAATTTAAGATTTCCTCATCTTATAAACGTTACTCTAAGATTCGCTCACAGTCGGGGCTTACGGGAGCCCAAGTCGCACGAGGCATCTTAAAGAGCAATGGTCTTTATGATGTACGTGTGGAACCGATTGGCGGGCGGCTTTCCGACCATTATGATCCGCGGACCAGGATCATCAGGCTGAGTGAGGACGTATTCCACGGCAGCTCACTTTCTTCTATAGCAGTCGCCGCTCATGAGACAGGACACGCGTTGCAACACGCTTCCGGGTACTTCCCCATGCAGCTCAGATCATCCTTCGTACCGGTTGCGAACATCGGCAGCGGAGCAGGTCCTATTTTAATCATGGTGGGTCTTTTCATGCCGACCTATGGCTGGCTGCTTGAATTGGGAATATTTGCATTTGCCTTTGCGGTGCTTTTTCAGGTGATTACTCTTCCTGTAGAATATAATGCCAGCAGCAGAGCTTTATCCCTGCTTCAGGAGGGGCGAATAATAGGAAGTGACGAGGTTCGTGGTGCGCGTTCAGTGTTAAATGCTGCTGCTTTGACTTATGTGGCTGCTGCGTTAGCCGCGATTCTCCAATTAGTGCGTTTTATGCTGATTGCCAGGGGTAGAAGTGATGACTAAAGAAACCGCTCGTAAAATGGCTGTCAACATGCTGACACGTGTTGAGGCAGAAGGCGCCTACGCCAATCTTCTTTTACAGAAAAACAGTCTCAGGCTGACAGATTCCAGGGATCGCCACTTTGTAACCTTGTTAGTCAACGGTACTCTTAAACACCGCTTGACCTTAGATTATGCCTTAAGAAGGCATTTAAGCAAACCAATGTCTTCGCTTCCCCATGAGGTTCGGGCAATTTTACGAATTGGTGCTTTTCAAATACTTTTTCTTGATAAAGTTCCCTCTGCTGTGGCGGTTAATGAAAGTGTGGAATTAGCCAAGGAATTCCCCAAATTTACGGGGTTGGTAAATGTGGTCTTGCGTAAGGTGATGGAAAGAGGATGGGATATCGACTGGCCGGATTTAAAACGCGAACCGGTTCGTTATCTGTCTGTACGATATTCACATCCCGAGTGGCTGATTCAACGCTGGCTGAACCGCTGGGGTATTGAAGAAACCGAAGCCTTGTGCAAAGTTAATAATGAGCCTTCTCCGACTTGGATTCGTACTAATACCCTTAAGATCTCGCGGGAGGATTTGACGGAACGGCTAAGAGAAGAAGGAATTACGGTCCAATTGGGAAGTCGCGTGCCTGAAAGCTTACAGATCTCAAATTTCGGGGCTTTAGATCAACTCGATAGTTTTCGAGAGGGGCTTTTTACTGTTCAGGATGAAAGTTCGCAACTTGTCGCCCATGTGGTAAATCCGCAGCCGGGTCAATCTGTGTTGGATGCTTGCAGTGCTCCGGGAGGCAAATCAACCCATCTTGCTCAAATGATGAAGAATGAAGGAAAAATCCTGGCCTTTGATATTCATGCCCATAAATTGGAGCTTGTTGAGCAGTTAGCTCAAAAACTAGGGATCACAATCATTGAGACACAAGTAGGAGATGCCCGGGATTTACCGGGAATAAGGCTTGAGTCCCAAGATTGTGTGCTGGTCGATGCTCCTTGTTCAGGGCTGGGTATTATTCGACGCAAGGCTGACTTGCGTTGGCAGAAAGAAGAACAAGGTCTTAAAGATTTGCCGGCACTGCAGCTTGCTATCTTGGAGAGAGCGGCGTCTTGTGTTAAAAATGGAGGAACTTTGGTTTACTCGACTTGTACGACTGAACCAGATGAGAACTTCGAACTGGTCAAGCGATTTCGCTTGTCGCATCCCGAGTTTGAACCGGTTGATCTGGCGGATGTGTTGCCCTTTATTTTAGAGGAGCCCCGGGATGTTAAGCAAGGGCGTAAAGGGATGTTACAGCTCTTACCCCATCGCCATGGGATGGATGGCTTCTTTTTGGCAAAATTTCGTCGATGTGAAGTTTAACTGGAATGAATTGGGTGAATAATATAGTATGGAAAACATTGAGCTGCGCGGTTGTTTGGAAGACGAGCTGACTGAGATCTGTCTGCAGATAGGTTTAAAACGGTTTCGGGCAATTCAATTGTTCGAATGGGTGCAACAAAAAGCAGTACGTTCTTGGGATGAAATGAAGAATGTGGGAAAGAGCGATCGGCACACCTTAAGTACCCGCCTGCGTTTCTATGCGTTAGATAAGATACGTGAGCAGCGTTCAAAGGATGGCACGCGTAAGTACTTGTTTCGCCTTGAAGATGGAGAGACCATCGAATGTGTTCTAATGGACTATGCCCGGACAACATCCCGCGATAGACATACTGTTTGTGTCTCTACTCAAGTCGGATGCCCGGTGGGATGCTCGTTTTGTGCGACTGGGTTAGAAGGGTTCCGAAGAAACTTGAGCGTCGCTGAGATTGTGGGCCAAGTCTTGGATATCACCTATTATGTTCGGCAGGAAGATCCGGATTTTCAGGTGACCAACCTTGTTTTTATGGGTATGGGGGAACCCTTACTCAATTACGACCGGGTTCTTAAAGCGATTCAATTATTAAATCACAGTCGAGGATTAAACATTGGCATGCGGCGAATGACAATTTCAACATCCGGAGTCGCACCAAAAATTGTTCAGCTGGCTGAGGATAATCCCCAAGTAGGCTTAGCGGTATCCCTTCATGCGGCTCAGGATGCTATAAGAAATGATTTGATCCCGATGAACCGACGCTATCCCTTAGAGCAGCTTATGAAGGCTTGCCGGGAGTATACCCAGAGAACGAAGCGCAGGATCACCTATGAAGTTGCTTTGACCTCAGAAAATGCCAAGCGAGAGGAGGCAGAAGCTCTGGCCCGATTACTGAAAGGACATTTAGGGCATGTCAACCTGATTCCTGTCAACCCGGTAGAGGGAACGGGGATGGAGCGCCCTGATCCGGAGAAGATAAGGAGATTTGCCCAGGTGTTAGAAGAGGCTGGGATTTCTGTATCTTCACGTGAAGAGCGGGGAACGGATATTGATGCAGCATGCGGTCAACTTCGCCGACAATGGGAGGGAGAGTTAAAATGAGCTTACTTGCCCGATTCGAAGGGGTGGCTGAATTCCTTTTTACTGAAGCTTTTAAAAAAAGTTCATCCCGCCTTCAACCCGTGGAAATAGCTAAGGAACTTGTGAAGTCGATGCTCAGGAACAAGCAGGTCAGCATCTCTCAAGTGTATGTGCCCAATATTTATCGGGTTTATCTCCATTCCAAGGATTGGGGGCCAATAGCAAGTTTCGGGGATGCGTTTCTCATTGAGCTGTCAAAATATTTATTTGCCGAAGCGGAACGAAATGAGTACACATTTTTAACCAAACCAGCCATAGAATTGCATGCAGATGATACTGTGAATCCCCGGCAAATGGTTATCGAAGTCGATTTTGATGATTCCATTGTTGTAGACTGGGGAGAGGAAGAAACGGATATTGAACCAGAAAACGAACATCTCCGGCTGAATCAATCGAACTGGCGGGAAAGCACAAGTATCTTCAGAGAAAGTGTCATGAAGAACTTGCCGGCTGAGGGCTTGGTCAGAAGGAATTTAGATTACTTTCTCGAAATTATAGAAGGACCTGATATCGGTCAGACCTTTGCTCTGCAGGATGAGGAGGTTATCATTGGCCGGCATGGACAATGTGATCTGGTTTTACATGATCCTGAGATCTCACGAAGACATCTGAAGATTGCACCTGGTAGGGAGAACGGTTGGTGGCTTGATGACTTGGGAAGTACGAATGGAACGTTCGTTAACGGACAAAGAATTACCCATCAAACGGTGGCTCCCGGAGATCGCATAACCATCGGACAAAGTGTCCTGGTCATACAAAGATTCCCTCTGACCTAACCGCTATTTTTGATTGGGAGGATTGTATGCAATTTGTGTTAGTCATAGGACGGCTCGTTTTTGTCGCCCTCATTTATCTTTTTATTTTTCGTATTTTTACGGCTCTTTTAGCAGATCTTCAACTAAAGGGTGTTTTTCAGCGTTCCGCCAATGAGTTCGGACGTTTAGAGGTGCTTACCGGAGGAGAAACACTCTCTAGGGGATGTGTTTTTAAAGTGGATGGAAAAGGGCTGCGTGTAGGACGGGGCAAGCACAATGATATTGTCTTGCCGGATCATTTTGCATCCATTGAGCATGCAGTTTTTCGGTTGCAAAAAGGACAAACTATTCTGGAAGACCTGGGAAGTACGAATGGAACTTGGGTTAATGGAGAGCAGATCCATTCTCCGGTACAACTGGTAGCCGGAGATTATGTGAAAATTGGAAGCATTACCTTCCAATACACGAGGTGGCAAAATGAGAGTTCTAAGCTTTAGTGAAAAAGGGTGTATTCGAAAAAATAATGAGGATTCGTTTTTAGTGTTATCTGATGAAGGTCTCTTTGCTGTGGCCGATGGGATGGGAGGGCACCGGGCGGGAGAGGTAGCGTCTTCTGCGGCCTTGCATGAATTAGAAACCTGGGTTCCGCGTCTTGCTGAGCTTGAAGATCAAGCGTTGGAAAAAAGTTTAACGGAAGCTTTCATTCAGGCCAATCAGGTCGTGTATGAATCCTCCACGACCGTTCCGGAAAATGCGGGTATGGGGACAACCTTAACCGTCCTGCTGATTCGCAAGGACAAGGTTGTGATTGCTCATGTGGGAGACAGCCGGGCTTACCTTTGGCGTAATGAGACCTTAACTCCTTTAACAATGGACCATTCGCTGGTCGGTGAGCTTATGAGATTAGGTCAGATTACACTTGATGAAGCAAAAAGACACCCTCAACGCAATGTTTTGATGCGTGCGGTCGGAGCAGACCCAACGATTGAAGTGGATTGCAGGAGTATTGGTTTGCAAACAAAGGATGTTTTTCTTTTGTGTACGGATGGTTTTTCTAATATGATAAGTGATCAGGAACTTTCAGAAGAATTTCTCGAACCAAGTCCTTGGGAAGAACGGTTGGAAAAATTAAGACAGCTTACCCTGGAACGGGGTGCCCCGGATAATTTCACAGCCTTGTGCTGTATTATGGAGTAAGCCTATGATTCAGCGTTTAATTTTACGAATTCTAGTCTTAGGAATGATGTGGATAGGAATAAGCCTGCTGAAATTAGACGGCGATACAAGCCGGCTCCTTTGGCAAGCACTGATTTTTACGGTCATTGTTCTGGCAGGGGGCTTAATGGAGCAGGTCTTCCATTATCGGGGAGATCCTTATATTCTGCCTGTTGTCCAGGCTATAATGGCTTTAGGACTGGTATTTGTGGTGAGAATTAATCCGGATGTTGCTTTGCACCAATTCTGGTGGGCAAATCTGGGGCTGCTGATCTTCTATGTGGTTTTATGGTCAATCAGGGATTATCGCTATTTTGGCAGGTTTCGATACATTTGGGGACTTCTGGCGGTGGGGTTGCTGCTGGTTACTCTTTTGTTTGGTTCTGAACAAGGAGGAGCAACAAGCACCTTTAAATTTGGGAGTATTGGGCTTCAGCCGGAGGAGTTTGTTAAGCTGGCCCTGCTCTTATTCATGGCTACCTATTTGGAAGAAAATGAAGAATTGCTGCGGATTGGAACGGTACAATGGGGAAAATTTTCATTACCCGATTGGAGGACAGTGAGACCGTTTATGATCATGGTGGCTTTCGTGCTGGGAATTTTAGCTGCCCAGAGAAGCTTGGGAACGGCCTTGGTCTTTTATATGCTTTTTGTACTTATGCTTTATGTTGTAACCGAGCGGAAATTATATTTAGGCATATCAATGCCGGTGTTCCTGCTGACTGGGACTGTTGGATATATGCTCTTTGGGCATGTTCGCGTTCGGGTAGCTATGTGGCTGAACCCCTGGCAAGATCCAACCGGAATGGGGTATCAAATTGCTCAATCCCTGTTTGCCATTGGGGGCGGGAAAATCCTGGGTACGGGGTTAGGCAATGGTATTGGGGCTTCAACGGTACCCGTGGCCATTAGTGATTTTATCTTTTCCGTTATTGCAGAAGAATTGGGATTTGCCGGGGCTATGGCCGTACTGGTGCTCTTCCTGATTGTCGTAATGAGAGCTTTTTCCGTCAGCCTGAAAGCTAAAGATCGTTTTGGACAAATCCTGGCTGCCGGGATTGGGATCCTCCTCGGTACAGAAACGTTAATTATTCTGGCCGGGGTTACCAAGCTGCTTCCTTTGACAGGGATTCCTCTTCCCTGGGTGAGTTATGGCGGAAGTTCCCTCATTATCCATTTTATTTTGCTGGGTGTTCTGCTGAATATTTCTAATGCCACAGCGGTGAGTTCTCATACCGCCAAGAATAAGGGAAGGGAGTATGCAACATAATGCGAGGGGTACGTCAGGTAGCATTGGGCATGGCCTTTAGTTTTTTTGTTCTTAGTCTTGGCTTAGTCTATTGGCAGGTTGTTCAGGCAGATACTTTGCTGGAAAATCCGGCTAATCGCCGGCTGATTCTTATGGAAAGCCGCGTGACTCGGGGAGGAATTTTTGATCGTAACGGCGAAATATTAGCCCAGACTCAGATTGCAGAGGGAAAGAAGGTTCGGGTCTATCCCAAAGGGGAGATGTTTGAGCCTGTCCTTGGTTATTCTTCGGTGAAACTTGGTGCTTCCGGTCTTGAAGGAAGCCTGGCAGACTGGCTGTTAGGAATTAAGAGGGCCACCCCCACTCAGGCGGTTCAGCAGCTTTTTGCACTGCCGCGTCAAGGAGATGACGTGGTGCTTACTTTGGACTCCCGCCTGCAAAGCATTGCTTATAATGCACTTAAAGGAAAAATGGGGTCTGTAGTGGCCCTGGACCCGCAAACAGGTGAAGTGTTGGCCATGGTCAGCCAGCCCAGTTTTAATCCCACAAACCTTGATCAAAAATGGAATGAAATAATAAGTCAGGAAGAAAAGAAACCCCTTGGCGAAAAGCAAAGACCCCTTGAACACCGTTATTTTTCTCTCTATCCGCCGGGATCAACTATGAAGGTAGTCACCTCGGCAGCCTTATTGAGAAGTGGTTTGAATACTACAGATTTATATCAGTGTCAAGGATCGACGATTATTAATGGACAAGTCATTCGGGAACAGAACGATAGAGCACATGGTTGGGTTAATTATAATATGGCTTTGGCCGAATCATGCAACACGTACTTCGCGACATTCGGAGTGCAGGCTGGAGATCAAGTCTTTCTTTCAGCGGTCAAAGGATTTGGGTTTGGACAAACGATTCCTTTCGAATTAAAGGTTCCAAGGAGTTCAATTACCAAGGAAACCATGAATCCGACGTCGTTGAATACGAATCTGCTGGCTGCCAGCACATTTGGCCAGGGAGAAGTTCTGGTAACCCCTTTCCATATGGCGTTGATGACGGCCGGAATTGCCAACGATGGAGTTATCATGACTCCCCATCTAATTGAAAGAGTGCTTGACTCCTCCCAGAATGTCTTATTTCAACAGAAACCTCAGCCTTGGCTGACAGCGCTTTCTAAAGAGGAAGCGGATAAGATAACGAGCGGTATGGTCACAGCGGTAACGGATGGTACGGCTGCCCCCGGAGCCTTACCCGGTGTTCAGGTCGCAGGTAAGACGGGCTCAGCTGAGCCTGGAGGAAATGTGCTGACCCATGCTTGGTATATCGCATTTGCACCCGCGGATAACCCGCAAATTGCGGTTGCCGTAATCGTAGAAAATGGCGGAACCGGAGGAGGAGCCGCAGCTCCGATCGCACGACAGATTATTCAGGAAGCATTGAACCAGAAAGTTGGTGACAAAAGTGAGTAAAATCTTCGGGGAACGGTATGAAGTTATCGAGCAAATTGGTGCCGGGGGTATGGCGATTGTTTTTAAGGCCAAGGATCTGTTACTGAACCGAGTTGTGACCATTAAGGTCCTTCGAGAACAGTTTGTCACTGATGAAGACTTTATTCGTCGGTTTCGGAGGGAAGCCCAGTCCGCAGCAAGCTTATCTCATCCCAACATTGTTTCAATCTATGATGTAGGTAAAGATGGAGATATGGAATACATCGTTATGGAATATGTGGAAGGCCGTAATCTCAAAGAAATTATTCGGGAGTATGCCCCGCTTTCCAATGACCAGACCATTAATCTTGCCAGACAAATCACAGGAGCCATCCAAAACGCTCATACACACCATATTATTCACAGGGACATTAAGCCTCACAACATATTAGTAACGGCAGACGGGCACGCTAAGGTCACAGACTTCGGTATCGCCAGGGCCGTATCTTCAGCGACTGTGACCCATACCGGAGATATTGTAGGTTCGGTTCATTACCTATCGCCTGAACAAGCCAAGGGAATTCAAAGCAATGAGCAGTCGGACATATATTCTCTGGGGATTGTTCTGTACGAATTGCTTACCGGTAAAGTTCCTTATGACGGCGAAACTCCGATTGCTATTGCCTTGAAGCATTTACAGCAGGAGCCTGTTCCGCCGAGCAAGCTCAATCCCCGAATTGGTAAAGAACTGGAAGGGGTTATTATGCGGGCAATCTCCAAAGCCCCCGAACGACGTTACCAGACGGCGAAAGATCTGCTGGAAGATCTAAATCATATTCAGGCGGGTCAGCCTATAGCTTGGTTCGATGCTTTTCAAGCAGATGATCCCGAAAAGACTCAGACGCACAAAGGAATGAGTGAGGCTCTGGCTCCGATTGGAATAAAAAGCTCGGCCCCTCCTAGGGCTGTAAATAAGAAACGCCGGCTAATGATTATTGGGGGATTCGTGCTTCTTCTCGCTCTGCTGGTCGGAGGCCTTTGGAAATACCTTGCAGTAGAATCGACGACGGTTCCGAATTTAGTAGGTAAAATTGTGCCTGTTGCAGAGGAGTATCTAAAACAGCGTAAATTAACTCTCGATCCGGAGATAGCTTATGAATTTAATAGTGAAGTTAAGGAAGATTATATTATTAAACAGGACCCTCAGGCAGATACCTCGATAAAAGCTGGACGAACAGTAAAAGTAGTAGTAAGCAAAGGTATTGAGCTGATCGAATTTCCAAATGTAATGGTTGGTCAGATGTCAAAGGAAAATGCCATAAATATGATTACCAATGCTGAATTCACAGGAGAGATTAAATTTGCCTATAAGACAGATGACGCGGCAAAAGATTCTGTTATTGACCAGAATCCAGCGCCAAAAGCAGCATGGCCTAAGAATGGCAACATCACTTTGACCCTAAGCGCAGGACCGCAATGGGAGACAATCAATATGCCAAATGTGATTGGCAGGCTATCTTCCGAAGCCAAAATGATTCTCGAAGATCAAAATAAGCTGGTACTGAGGATAGAGACCGAACTTTCTGATACGTCCCCGGAAGGTGTAGTGACGCGCACGGTTCCTAACCCGGGAGAAAGCGTTCAGCAGGGTTCAGAAGTGACAATGTATGTTTCGCGGGGACCTGGTCCTTATGCTCAAGGAATAGGTGATCAGGCAGGAAATAATCCGGTATCGGTTGCCCGGCTCTTGACAAATCTTCGCCAGTACAATGATTAGTGAGGAATAAAAATGATTGATGGAGTCCTTCTCAAAGGATATGGCGGATTTTATTATGTTTATGCGGAAGGCCGAGTATGGGAATGTTCCCTGCGCGGTCGCTTTCGCGTTAAAGATCAAGAGTTTTTGCCGGGAGATCAGGTAAGCATTCTCTCGGAAGAAGCGGAAGGCCCACACTTGGCTAAGGCGACGATTGAATCTGTAGGGTCACGCCGGAATGCTTTAACACGACCTGCAATTGCTAATGTGGATCAGGCTATTTTGGTTTTTGCCATGACTTCCCCGAGGCCGGACCTTAATCTTCTGGACCGCTTGTTAATCCAAGTGATTGAGGCAGATATTGAGCCTATTTTAGTCTTTACTAAATTAGATAAGTACCGGGCGGACCCCTTAAATGATGGACCAGATCACGCTTTAACAGATGTTTACCGTAATATAGGATACAAAGTGTTTGAGGTTTCCAGCGAAACGGGTCAGGGAATTGAAGAAATCCGTGCCCATCTGGCGAATAAGATTAGTGTGCTCGCCGGGCCTTCAGGTGCCGGAAAGTCCAGTCTCTTTAATGCCTTATCTCCTGGAAAGAAACTGAAAACAGGACGAATAAGTCATAAGTCAAAGCGCGGCCGCCATACGACACGGCATGTAGAATTAATGGTTTGCGCAGGAGGACTGGTTGCAGATACACCTGGTTTTTCCTCTCTTTATTTACCGGAAATGAAGCGGGCGGAATTAACGGACTTTTTTCCCGAGTTCGCCCAGCGTCGAGGACTCTGCCGTTTTAATAGCTGTTTACATGATAAAGAACCCAATTGTGCTATTAAAGCCGCACTGGAAAATGGAGAAATTTATCCGGAGCGTTATGAGCATTATCTTATTTTCTTGAAAGAAGTAATTGAAGCAGAGAGGAAGTATTAATGTGATTCAAATGGCCCCTTCTATTTTATCCGCAGATTTTTCCCGCCTGGCAGAACAGGTTAAACTGGTTGAGGAGGCAGGTGCAGAAGTTTTACATATCGATATCATGGACGGGCATTTTGTCCCCAACCTTACCTTTGGACCGGCCCTGGTTAAGTCAATAAGAGACCATTCGCGAATGCGTTTTGATGTGCACCTGATGGTTGAAGAGCCTGAGAAGTTTATTGCAGATTTTGCAGCGGCTGGTGCCGATCATATCACCTTTCATTTAGAGACAACGCCACATGTTCATCGTGTCATTCAACAAATCAAGGAACGTGGAATGACAGCTGGAATAGCACTTAATCCTGCGACACCACTGGATGGGTTGAAGTACGTTTTAGGAGATTTGGATATGGTGCTCTTGATGACGGTCAACCCAGGATTTGGGGGGCAAAAATTTATACCTAATGTTGTTCCGAAAATCCAGGTTCTTCAGCGTCACCTTGAACAAACTCAATCCTCTTGTCTTATTGAAGTAGATGGAGGAATTAATATGGAAACTGCTCCGGTAGTCGCCAAGGCGGGAGCCCATATTTTAGTGGCGGGAGCAGCCGTCTTCGCTCAACCGGATCCACAGCAAGCGGTTAAGAATATTCGCCAGGCTGCGAACCTAAAGTAGGGTGATTAAAAATTAAGATAGCGGTCTTAGCAAATGGTGCTTGGGATTTGGAATGGGGAAAACAGACCCTTAAAGAGGTTGATTTCTTGATATGCGCGGATGGGGGAGCAAATTATGCTGCCCTTTCTTCACGCATGCCTGATCTAGTCATCGGAGATTTAGATTCTATTTCGCCCGAAAATTTGAGTCAATGTGCAAAGAGCGGCTGTATCATTGTGAGTTATCCCAGTGAAAAGGATGAGACGGACCTTGAATTGGCTCTTTTGCGGGCTGAGGAAGAGGCTCGCAGGCTTGATGAACGAGATATTTGGCTGTATGGAGCGACAGGCAAACGCCTCGATCATTTCTTAGGTAATATTTCGCTTATGCTGGACTATGCTCAAAAAGGGTATCGGATTCGAGTTGTTGATCCTGAGCATGAAATGTGGATTGTTCAGGGCCGGGAAGAGATAGGGGGTTCCTCTGGGCAGGAACTCTCCTTGATTTCTTTGTCCGAGAAGTCCGTTGTCTCGACAGAGGGCTTGTACTATCCGCTCCGGAAGGGTGTTCTTCTTCAGAGCCGCCCTCGGGGGATAAGTAATGTGTTTCTGGGGGAGAAGGCAGTGGTTGAGATTCATGAGGGTTGGGTCCTGCTGGTTATTGTGAGAGCAGGGGTGTGACAGAGGGATAGGGTTGTTGACACATTTCTATTTAATGAATTATGGTGTGAGCAGTGAGTTGCAATGGAGTGTAAGGATTGAGTTCTAAGGAAAGGCTATAACTGAGATACACAAGGAACCATTTTACCGTTTATTATAGATATTAGGACAAATAAGATTAAATAAAGGATTGACGATTATGCAACATGATGAACTGTGGATTGGGACTATGCTTGAAGGAAATGCCCGTTGGGTTCTGGTGAAGTCGACGGATACGGTGGAGGAAGCCCGGAGACGTCATGGGATGTCTCCCCTTGCAACTGCTGCGCTGGGAAGGTCGATGACTGGGGCTCTTGTTTTAGCCAGTTCCCTGAAAGGGGAAGAGAATGTTACTTTGCGTTTATTAGGCGACGGCCCTTTAGGAGGAGTAGTTGCTGTTGGAAATGCGCGGGGTGAGGTGCGGGGATATGTCCGGGAACCTTTGGTGGATTTACCCCTTAAGGCTTCTGGTAAACTTGATGTGGGTACAGCAGTCGGGCGCGGAGAATTGACCGTCAGCCGAAGCTTGCAGAATGGCGAGGTTTATACGGGAATGGTTCCTTTGGTTAGCGGGGAGATTGCTGAGGATCTGGTGCATTATTTATTATCCTCTGAACAGATTCCTTCTGCCATGCTATTAGGGGTATTGGTAGAAAAAGATTATCATGTGGCCGGAGCCGGCGGGCTCTTGATTCAGCCTTTGCCCGGGGCGCCTGAAGAGGATATTCAAGCTATTGAAAACCAGCTCGGAAGGCTGCAGACAGGAATTAGTGAATTGGTCGCCCAGAGTGAATCTATGGAGGAGTTATTGAGTCATTTGCTGGGGAAGCTCCCTTATCATGTTTTAGAGCGGCGTCCGGTTGGGTTTACCTGTATGTGTTCAAAAGAACGCTTGAGTGGAACGTTGGTTTCATTAGGTAAAAAAGAAATAGCAGACCTGATCTCGGATGGGAAAGCCGAGATGGTTTGCCATTTTTGCAACGAACATTATCAGTTTAGCATGGATGAGCTTCAGGAGATTTGGGAGAGGGCATGATGATAAAATGAAAAAAGCCCGAGCATAAGTCGGGCTTTTGATTCATTAGATTGCGCGTTGAACTTTACCGGAACGCAAGCATCTGGTGCAAACTTTAATCCGGGTAGGGGTGCCGTTCACAATCGCACGAACATTTTGTAAGTTTGGTTTCCAAGTACGTTTTGTCCGTATATGAGAGTGGCTGACTTGAAATCCAGTAACTACTCCTTTAGCGCATACAGCACAAACATTAGCCATGTGCTAAACCTCCTTTGCAGCCGAAATGACACTTATTCATTCTATCAAATGTCTTACGGGTTGGCAAGGTTTCCCGGTGAATATTTGTTGATTGCTTGAAACTGGACTTCAACCATAAGTACCCCAAAATTCCACAAACCCAGTAATCAAGCCATATCCAACACGCGTTGTAGTATAGACTTTTACAATATTTATCCTTGAAAGTGGTCGGAATAGATTGATTTTTAAGGATGACCCCTTATAATTGTAGTGTAGACCTATGAGGAGGGATCACCTTGTTTGTAAAAGTTACGCCACGTACCAAGGGCGGGAAAACTTATTATTTTGCCGAATTAGTTGAGGCTTACCGCGAAGGCGGCAAGGTAAAACATAAACGAATTTTATACTTTGGTAGTGTAGACCTAGAGATTGCTGAAAAACTTAAAATTGTATTCTCTAAGGATTTTGATTCGTTTACCAACATTAATAAAGTGGATTTTTTGAGTGCAGTACCCTATGGTTCCTTTTTCTTGATTCACTCTATCTTTGAAAGACTTAAGATGTTCCCTCTTTTTAAGAAACACTTTGTTTCAAAGGATAAACATATTACGATTGACACGGCATTAACCTGCCTGATGACCATGATTTTTCAGCGTATTATTCAACCCGATAGTAAATTGGCTTTGACGGAGTGGCTCGATGCTACTCCCGTTCGCCATTTTCTTCTCGATGGTGAGAAGGTCCCTGATCTACAAACGATTTACCGTTCTCTTGAGGTTTTAAACGATAATTATCCTGTCGTAGAGCAGTGTCTTTATGATTTTGCCAAATTAGTTTTCCACCAGAACATGCAGGAGCTTTACTACGATATTACCAGTTCTTATTTTGAAGGTCATCAATGTATCATCTCAGACTACGGGTATTCTCGTGACCACAGAGGTGATCGGGAACAACTTGTTATCGGCCTAGTTACTACCCCGGACGGGTTTCCAATTAAATGTAACATCTACTCGGGTAATACTTCCGATAAAACGACTGTGCCAAGAATTGTGGAGGAACTAAAGAATACCTACCAGATCAAAGAATTCATTTTTGTCGGGGATAGAGGAATGTTAAGCGACAAAAATATTAAAGCGATTATCGGCCTGGAACAGAAATACGTTATGGCGATTCCGAGGGCCTGGAGCAAGAAATACCTCATAGATATTGCTATCGATGAAACTCAGATGCAGGAGATTCAGGACAATCTCTTTGTTCGGTTTTTGCCTCCCATTGATGGTCAAAGGTTCCTGTTATGTCTAAATACTCAGAAGAGAACTGATGATACAGAGTACCGAAATCATTGTATAGAGGCTATTAAAGAAGGGCTCAATACCTTAAACAAGACCTTAATTGAGGATAAAAAAAGCCGTATTAAGACACGCGATGAAGCGATGAAAAAGGTCGGCGCGATCTTAAAGCAAAACAAAACAGGCAAATATTTTGATGTTCAAGGCAAAGAAGACACTAACAGCCCCTTAGGATTTGTTTTGGAGTACAGTCTAAAATCGGATAAAGTAGAATCGGATCAACGTCTGGACGGTACGTTTGTCATTCAAACGAATGAACAGGGTTACGAGGGCGAGAAGCTTGTCAAAATATACAAAAACCTAAATAAGGTTGAGACGGCTTTTCGCATCATTAAGAATGACTTAGATATTCGACCGATGTATCATAGGAAAGAAGCGAGGGTCAAAGGACATATCTATGTCTGTGTATTAGCTTATTTTACAATTATTGCGCTTGAAACCATTGCCCATCGGAAGAATGTGAAGAAATCGGCACGTAAGATCTTAAGCGAATTAAATAAGATTGGCTTGATAGAAATTCTTCTTCCCACTGGAGAAAAAAGATATTCCTTGACGACGATTGGTAAAGACCAACGACGATTACTTAATACCTATGACATTAAAAAGATCGGACTGCCAGATGTAGTCTAGAAATTTTTTCGGAAATCCGCATCGTGTGGGCTTTTAGCTTAATTTATGGTTGAATCCCAGTTGAAATCCTTTCAAGCTTGCTTAAATTCTAGGCTAAATCCTTGGTTTTAGGGGTTATTACATTAAAAAAAGGAGTATTCCTAAAAAAATTTAAGTTTTTCTTTGAACATTTAGCATTTCCTTGGTAGAATAAGTTCAACGTGGACGATACCGGAAGGGGAGGGTCCTTTTATGGGAAAAGAAATTATTAATCATTTGGGCAAAATTGAAATCTCTGAAGAAGTCATTTCCACGATAGCAGGTGCTACAGCGGTCGAGTGTTACGGTTTGGTCGGTATGGCCTCACGCAAAATTACAGATGGAGTTGCCGATTTGCTGGGACGGGAGAATTTGGCCCGGGGTGTGGTGGTCACAGTTAAAGACAATGAAGTTGTGATAGATCTTTATATTATCGTTGGATATGGGGTTAAGATTTCTGAAGTCGCCGCTAGTGTTATGGAACGCGTTCGTTATACAACTGAGAAGCTCACGGGATTAAACGTGTCCCAAGTGAATGTGAACGTAAAAGGGGTTCGCGTTTTAGAGTAGGCGAAAGATTAGGGGGATACGGTTTTGAGACCAGCAGCTACGAAGATGGCAAGTGTTTTAGATGGACAGCTATGGAAACAAATGATGGTGTCGGGGGCGAAGGCCCTGGAATTAAAGAAACACGATGTGGATGCCCTGAACGTTTTTCCAGTACCGGATGGTGATACAGGGACGAATATGTTTTTGACGATTCAGTCTGCGGCAAGGGATGCGGAAAAGATATCGAGCCAATCGATCGGAGAAGTGGCGGCCGCAGCTTCGATGGGTTCCTTAATGGGTGCTCGCGGTAATTCAGGGGTTATACTTTCACAGCTCTTGCGAGGTATTGCCAAGGGGTTGGAAGGATTGCAGACGGCCAATTCTCTTCAGGTCGCCCAAGCTTTGCAAGCGGGAGTAGATACAGCTTATAAAGCAGTTATGAAACCTGTAGAGGGTACGATCCTGACGGTTTCGAAGGAGACAGCGCGGGCAGCCTTAGCCGCGGCCAAGAGTGGCGGATCTTTGCTGGAAACTCTTCAAGAAGCCCAGGAAAAGGGCTTTAAAAGCTTGGCAAAAACACCAGATATGTTGCCGGTGCTGAAACAAGCGGGAGTAGTGGATGCAGGCGGGCAGGGTTTCCTCGTTATATTAGGCGGATGGATCTCAGCATTAACGGGAGAAACCTTAACTTCAGATACCATCAGCGATGGAGAAAGTTCGCCAGAGCAGCACATTCATAAGTCTGTCGAACTTAAACAAGAAGAATTTTTGCAAGTCGAAAGCCTTGATTATCCTTATTGTACGGAGTTTTTAGTTAAGGGAACGGATTTGCGTGTTGAACAGATGAAACAGGATTTGCTCGATCGCGGGGACTGCCTGCTGGTTGTAGGAACTCCCGAAGTGGTGAAGATTCATGTTCATGTCAAGAATCCGGGCAAAATCCTGGATTACGCGATACAGTGGGGCTCGCTTCACGAAGTGCAAATTCATAATATGTTAGAACAAAACGAAAATATGGCTCATGCTATGAAAGAAAAAACGTCTGAAAATCCTTCTCAACCCTTAAAAGAGTTCGGCGTGGTAGCCGTAGCCATGGGACAGGGAATTGCGGATGTCTTTATCAGCTTAGGTGCGGATGAAGTTGTATTTGGCGGCCAAACCATGAATCCCAGCACGGAGGATCTTGCAGCAGCAGTCCGTAAGGTTCCGGCAAAACAAGTGTTTATTTTGCCGAACAACGGTAATATTGTCATGGCCGCTCGTCAGGTTAAAGATGTGGTATCGGAACGCCAGGTGCATGTAATTCCCAGTAAATCCATACCCCAAGGGATTTCTGCCTTACTGAGCTTTAATAGTGAGGGAGATGCTGAGGGGAATATTCAAACTATGGAGCGAGGGCTAAGTGGTGTTTGCTCAGGAGAAGTAACTTATGCGGTCCGGGATTCCCAGTATGGGGATTTGACCATTTCGGACGGAGACCTATTAGGATTAGTAGAAGATGTAATAGTTACAACGGGAAAATCCTTACATGAAGTAGCACAATCAACCTTGGACAAAATGGAATGGAAAACCCACGATCTGGTTACAATATTTTACGGTGAAGACACAAAACTTGAAGAGGTTGAACGTCTCCAGGATTGGCTTCGGGAAGAGAATCCAAGTGTCGAAGTTGAGGTTCATCCCGGTAGGCAACCGCTCTACTATTATATCTTTGGTGTGGAATAGGTTAACCTCCGGAATTATTCCGGAGGTTTTTTGCTTATAGGGGGGAACATCGTGGGAAAGAGTAATGTATTTGATCTTCTGGGGCCGATTATGGTTGGTCCGTCCAGTTCACACACAGCTGGTGCGGTTCGCTTGGGAGGAATGGCCAGAAAGATATTAGGAGAAGAACCTGTTAAAGGAACGATTTCACTGCACGGCTCCTTTGCAAAAACAGGGAAGGGACATGGAACAGATCTGGCATTGCTGGCAGGGCTATTAGGAATGTTTCCTGATGATGAACGGATACCGGATGCTCCTAAACTGGCAAAGGAACAGGGACTAAGCATTGATTATGAGTCTGTCGATCTCGGTGAGGTTCATCCTAACACCGTAAAGTTTGATTTAGTCGGAAAATCGGGTGGACGTGCTCAGGTAATTGGTTCGTCAACTGGAGGAGGGACCATTGTTATACATAAGATCAATGACTTTGAAGTGGAAATCCGGGGGGATTACCCAACCTTAGTCATCTTGCATCAGGATCTTCCGGGATTGGTGGCTCAAGTGACTCTTCTCCTGGCAACGGCTCAAATCAATATAGCCAGTATGCGGGTTTCACGTGAAAAAAGGGGAGCTCAAGCCCTGATGGTTTTAGAAACAGATCAAACAATTGATGAAGCCGTTCTGGATTTAATGCGAAAACTACCTAGAATTGAGCAAGCGATGGCTATTGAGCCTTTATGATTAGGAGGTAACACATGCGCGCCTATGAAGATTGGGTTATTCTGGCTGAAGCAAACGAACTGAAGCTCAGTGAAGTCGTACTGCAAGATCAAATGGAAGAGCTGGAACAGACTGAGGAAGCACTGTTCGAACGAATGAGGGCGAACTTAAAGGTGATGAGAGAGTCTGTAGAAGCTGGTTTAATCGGAAAACGACGTTCCTTATCCGGTTTGGTCGGTGGAGACGCGGCTAAAGTTGAGAGTCATCGAAAAATGGGGGCCAGCTTGGCCGGCGAAATAATGAGTGGTGTTATCGCTAAGGCGCTTGCGGTGGCCGAGATTAACGCCTGTATGGGTAAAATTGTGGCTGCGCCGACGGCTGGTTCCTGTGGGGTACTGCCTGCGGTATTATTGACCGTTGAAGAGAATCATCAAGTTTCAGAACGGGACCTTCTGCTTGCGCTTTTTACAGCTGCAGGATTAGGGATGATTCTTGCGGAACGGGCCAGCGTTTCTGGTGCTGAAGGTGGATGTCAGGCGGAAATTGGCTCAGCAGCGGCAATGGCGGCTGCTGCGGCCGTGGAATTGGCTGGAGGATCGCCGAGGCAGACGGCTGATGCTGCCGCGATTGCCATGAAATCAATGCTCGGTTTAGTCTGTGATCCTGTAGGCGGGCTTGTCGAGGTGCCCTGTGTTAAACGAAATGCAACTGCGGCAACCATTGCTTTGTCGGCGGCCGAAATGGCGCTTTCCGGAGTGAAGAGTGTGATCCCGATCGATGAGGTTATTGATACAATGGGCCAGATTGGGAAACAAATGCCGTGTACTCTGAAAGAAACTGCCCAAGGTGGTCTGGCTGTTAGCTCAACGGGACGACGAATCCAGGCTGATTTTCTATGAAGCATTCTCAGGTCCAAATAGTTTTAAGCAATTTTCAGCGGGCTCTTTTAGCGGAAGAGAAACAGGGATTTACGAATGCGGGGGTATTAGGAGGATTCAATATCTTTTTGCGAGGGATTCTTCCCCGGTTGGAACAGCTTTTTCCGGGTAAGGATCTGGATTTGCTGAGAGAACTGGCTCAGAACTATTCTGCCTTCAGCCCCCTTCGCCGCAGAGAAGCCTTTTCGGAAATTCGCCGCTTTATGCAGGAAATTAATCTTGAAGCACAGGACATCTTCACCCGGAGCGGATCAATAACAGACGCTCAAAAAAGTCCGAAGCAACAAGAGGGATCGGATAGAAACTTAGATCAAATAGATAACCGTCATAGTTTCCAAGAACACAAAGAGGCGCTAAATTCCAAACGTCCCAAAAGCAAAGATCATTCTTCGCGGACCAGGCCTTTGCAATACCTTAAAGGGGTTGGGCCGGAAAGAGCCAAACAGCTTGAACAGCTTGGAATCCATACTATTCAAGACTTGCTGCAATATTATCCTCGCCGCTATGAAGATCGCCGCAAGCGAATGATAGCAGAGTTGAAAGACGGAGAACTGGCAACCATCGAAGGCAAAGTAGTAGCAGGGCATGTGACCAGTGGTAAAATGAAAGTGATCAAGTTGAGCATTGAACAAGCCGGTCGCTTAATCCAGGCTACTTGGTTTAACCAAACCTTTGTTCTCAAACAATATCCAGTCGGAACACAAGTCGTCATTACCGGTAAGGTTCGCTGGCAGCAGCAGATTCCTGAAATTTTAGCGACAGATATTGAAAAAGCAAGTACAAATTTGCCGGCTAATGACTGTGAATTTAGCAGCCAAACGATTTTGCCGATTTATTCAGAAACAGCACGCTTATCTACAAAAGTAATACGCAATTTAATCCAAGGTATTATAGGACAGGTGGAGGGAGAGTTTCCGGAGATCTTGCCGCCGGAGGTTTTGAGAGGATGGATGGATCGTCCCAGTGCTCATCGGGAGATCCATTTTCCCAGGAACTATGCCAATCTTAGGTTAGCGAGGGATCGATTGGTTTGGGAAGAAGTTCTCTTTTTGCAATTAGCAGTTGCCGGACTACGCCAGGGAATGGTGCGGCTTGGCAGTCCTTCTCTGTTGGGCGGGGAGGAGCTGATCCAGAGTTTTTACAGGGGTCTGCCGTTTCAATTAACTAAGGCTCAGCAACGAGTGATTCAAGAAATATTTCAGGATATGGCTAAACCGCAAGGAATGGCCCGCTTGGTCCAGGGGGACGTGGGATCAGGTAAAACTGCGGTTGCCATGGCTGCTCTGCTGCGGGCAGTTGGCTCAGGTTACCAAGGTGCTATGATGGCACCTACGGAAATTTTAGCATTACAGCATTATCAATCTCTTGAGAAAGTGTTCACTCCTCTGGGAATTACGGTCGTTTGTTTATTGGGCAGTCAGAGTAAAGGCCTGCGGGAGAGTGCCTTAGCGATGATTGCAGAGGGACAGGCTCAGGTTGTTGTAGGAACCCATGCCTTGATTCAGGAAGGGGTGGTGTTTAAAGCATTGGGCCTTGCGGTGACGGATGAGCAGCATCGCTTTGGTGTGCGTCAGCGAACCATGCTGCAAGGCAAGGGAAAGAACCCTCATGTTTTGGTTCTCACGGCTACCCCCATTCCACGAACCCTGGCGTTAACCCTTTACGGAGATTTGCAGCTCTCTGTTCTTGATGAAATGCCGGCAGGGCGAAAACCAATCATCACCCGCAAATTGACAGAACGTACTCGCCCGAAAATGGAAAAATTCCTAGACGAGCAAATCAATCTAGGCAGGCAGATTTACGTTGTCTGCCCATTAGTTGATGAATCAGAAACCTTGGATATCATCTCTGCGACTCAGCGGGCGTCTGACTTGCAAGTGAGATTTCCCAACCATCGTGTCGCCCTTTTGCACGGAAAAATGAAGGGCCCGGAAAAAGAAGGGATTATGAAGGCTTTTAATGGGGGAGATATCGATATTCTGGTTGCCACGACTGTGGTGGAAGTCGGGGTGAACGTTCCCAATGCTTCAGTTATGGTGATTGAATCGGCAGAGCGCTTCGGTCTTGCCCAATTACATCAATTAAGAGGACGAGTAGGGCGGGGGAGTGAGCAATCTTACTGTTTTTTGATGACAGGAAACGCCAATAGCAGACGCTTGGACATTTTGTGTCAAACGGAGGATGGCTTTAAAATTGCGGAAGAGGATATGCGCCTGCGCGGGACAGGGGAGTTATTAGGAACCAGGCAGCATGGTTTAGCTGAATTACGTCTTGCGGACCTCTCCCGGGACGGGCAGCTTGTTGAAAAGGCCTATCAGACGGCCCAGGAAGCGTTGCGAAATCCGGAGAAGTATGAATTGCTTTGGAAAGAAGTACAGAAGAGATTTCCACCGGAGAGGATTGGGGTAAATTAGAGATGGGATCGAGAAGAATGGATCAGTTCATAAGATCACTCACCTTGAACCGAGCAGAGGTTCCCTCATTCTTGGAATATCCTTTCAATTTGGCGGCAATAAGGAATTTGGAGATTTTGTCATTTCATCCCCAAGTGACCTTTATCGTAGGAGAAAATGGCTCCGGGAAGTCGACGATACTGGAAGCGATAGCAGTTGCTTATGGCTTTAATCCCGAAGGAGGAACAAAAAATTTTAATTTTTCATCGAAAGCTACTCATTCCCGGTTAAATAACTATATAAGACTGGTCAAAGGGTTGAAAAAACCTGGGGATGGTTTTTTTCTGCGAGCGGAGAGCTTTTATAATTTAGCGACGAATATCGACGAATTGGATTCAGCACCTTCCTTTGGACCGCCTTTAATCAATTCCTATGGGGGGCGTTCTCTACATGAACAATCCCACGGAGAGTCTTTTTTTGCTGTTTTTCAAAACAAATTCCGAGGTAACGGAATTTACATTCTTGACGAGCCGGAAGCCGCCCTATCTCCTTCGCGACAAATGTCCATGATTGCGAGAATACATGAACTGGTCGGACAAGGGTCCCAGTTTATTATTGCTACTCATTCCCCCATCATAATGGCCTATCCTCAGGCATGTATCTATGAAATACAAGAAGGCTTTGAGTCTGTAAAGTATGAAGAAACAGAACATTATCAAATAATGAAAGTTTTTCTGAATAACACGAAGAAGATGTTAGCGATACTAATGGAAGATTTAAAATGATTGGGAGGTTAACCAGGAATTGCCGAGTATCAACTCAGTCATAATGTCAATAATAATAACACATTAAAGAGGAATTAACTTAGCTGACAGCAGCGAAGCAGGTCTGCTGTCTCTATAAAAATCTAAGGAGGGGTAAGCTTTGGCTAAGTCAACTCAACCTATGGTTCAACTGACACCCGAATTAGAAAAATTCAAGTATGAAGTCGCTCAAGAAATTGGGATTGCTAACCGAAAACATAAGAGTTTTCCCAATTCACCGCAGCAATAACCCAAAAAGGAGAGGGTCAGGTAACAACCTGCCCTCTCCTTCCTTACCTTAATGACGTATGATTAACGATGAAACTTATTGTAAATATCTCTCATAATCTTCCCGATCAATTCCCGGATGCAAGCTGATCGCCAAGGCTCCGGCGATTATTTTAGCTACGGTTTTGATCAGAGAGTCAATTTCTTTCGGTGTAACCATCAAATTTCCTTGGAACGGAGACAGCACATCATCAATAATTTGACTGAATACTTCAGGTTTTATCCCTTTATAAAGCTGATAGAGTTTGGGGCTGGTGACGAATTCTTTGAATACTCCTTCGACCGCATCGTGGGCAATAACTCCGGCATTAACAACGGTTGGAAGCCCGATGGCAATTACTTTGCAGCCTAATGTTTCTTCAGTAATCCCGGCCCTCCGGTTGCCAACCCCTGAGCCTGGATGAATGCCGGTATCGGCAAGTTGAATGCTTGTCCCGATACGTTCCAGGGAACCTGCGGCCAGGGCATCAATGGCAATGACCAGATCAGGCTTAACGTGTTCAACAAGCCCTCGGATGATCTCGGCAGTTTCGATTCCGGTGAGTCCCAATACACCAGGTGCAATAGCACTGATTTTTCTCAATTGCCCTTTTAATTCATCAGGAGAGAGTTGGTATAAATGGCGGGTCACCATCGTTTTGTCAACGACCTGGGGTCCCAAAGCGTCCGGCGTAGCATTCCAGTTTCCTAATCCTACGATTAAAATGCTGGCATCTTCTTTAAGATTCATTAGATCAACTAATCTATCTGCCAGTACATGAGTGATTTCCTCATGTACGACATAATTATTCGTCCGGATTTCAGGAGCATCTATGGTTATGTATTGTCCTTTCGGTTTGCCGATTGCTTCGGCCCCTTCGTCAGTTTCAACCGTGATAATGGTGACCTTAGCATGTTCGTGTTCTTGTTCGTTCATCAGGACACCAGGAATTTCCTCTCCGCTTTCTCCCCGCAGGAGCTGATGAGCCTCAACGGCTAAATCCAGTTGAACATTAAGCTGCTGATAAAGTTCTAATTTCTTCAAACTATGATACTCCTTTAACCCTAATTTGTTGGGATAGTGTAAAAAAGTCACTGGGGCTATGAAAAGCTCCCAGTGAACAGAGGAAAAACGAAGGAAGAGCTAGATGGGGGAAGGGCACTCGATGATTATGTCATCATTGCCGAGTCTAGTATATGACAAAATCCGAAACGATATACTAGGATATACAAGGAATTTAGGGATTTCCTGTGGTATACTATAGAATAAAAAATGGATTAAATTTTTTTGCTCTGTTATAATGTAACGTGGAGGGTTTATGCGTATTATTGCAGGAGAAATGCGTGGTCGGCAACTAAAGGCGGTTGAAGGAATGCATACCCGCCCAACTTCGGATAAAGTCAAAGGTGCTATTTTTAATGTTTTAGGGGACAAGGTCTTAGATTCGCGTGTATTAGACCTCTTTGCCGGGACAGGAAACTTGGCCATAGAAGCCCTTTCCCGAGGCTCTTGTGAAGCAGTGTTGGTGGAAAAGAGTCACAATGCCTTTCAAGTTATACAGAAAAACCTGCAGCAGCTTGGGGTTAACCAAAAATCCAGACTCTTTTTAATGGATGCTTTTCAGTATATACATAGATACCCCAATGAAGTTTTTGACCTGATTTTTTTGGATCCCCCTTATCGACAGGAACTGATTCAAAAGGTTCTCCAGACCTTAAAGGAATACTCATATTTGACTCCTGATGGCGTGATCGTCGCTGAGACGGCTAAAGATGAAGAATTAACAGGTGATATTTATCCGTTTGAAATTCGTAAAACAGGAGAATACGGAGACACAAAAGTATGGTACCTACAGAGAATGGATGTATGACGAGGGAGAGGATATAAATGGAAACTGATATTCAGGGTTTAATCAATGAAATAGAAGAAATTGTAGATCATGGAACTAAAATCCCGATGACGGGAAAGGTTTTAGTGGATGACGCCGTAATTTTTGAATTACTGGATCGCGTGCGAGCGGCCTTGCCTGAAGAAATTACCAATGCCAAATGGGTTTTGAAAGAACGCCAGCGTATACTTGATGAAGCTCAGGCGGAAGCTCAAAAACTCATGGAGCAAGGGAAAGTTTATGTTGATAAGATGGCTTTAGAAAATGAAGTGGTTAAACAAGCTCAAGATTATGGAGAAGATATGGTCAGGCAAGCCCAAACCTTTGCCCGGGAAGTAAAGACCGGGGCAGTTCAATACGCAGACGAAATGCTTCAACATGTAGAACAGAGCTTGTATGAAACTTTACAGGCTTTGCGCAAAAACCGGGAAGAATTAAAAGGATTAGCCAGAGAGGACCGAAGCGGTAAGTCCGAAAATGTGGAGAGTGAGTAAATCTCACTCTTTTTTCTTAATTTAGGGCAGAGGACTGGAAAATCGGATAAATGGGTAGAAATGTTAATGAGTGAGTCTAGGAATGACGAACTCTAACTAAAGCGAGGACGGCGAGGATGGATAGGCACCCCATAAATACTAAGGAGCTTAAGTGCCAAGTGTTCCAGAAAAACACAGGGGTTTCCGAAATTTGAACAAGTTGGTTCGAGGTGGGGACTTTAGCAATCATGAGAAAAACTTGACTTAGTCCAAGTGCTATAATGGCATGCAGTGTTCTGGCTATTAAAAATGAGGAGAAGCGCAAGTCTGTGCCGCTGATCAGACCGGCAACTTGAGCAAAGACTGAAAGTCCGCCCCAGCCCATGAGCAAAGCCAGGAGGGCTACTTGTTGATCGAGCAAAAACAGGGCTTGGATCGCTTCCTGGCAACCTAAGGTCATTTCAAAAATTCCATTAAAAAGCGCTTGGAAAACCGAGACCGGAATGATTTGAATAATATGATGGCTAAGACTCGCTAATAGGAATGTAATGTGCCAAAGGTTTAATAGTCTCAAAATGACAGCGAAAAAAGCCATAAAGCCGGCCACCATTAAGACAGTATTAGTGCTTTGCTTGATGGCATCCCCGAGAACTTGACCGAAGGTGCGTCTGTCTCGGTTTTGGGCATTTTTCATTTCTTGCCAGGCCCGCCTGAATGAAGGGAAAGAGGAACTTTGTTGGGAGACGGATGTAACCCGGTAGAATCGGAAGAGGAAGCCAACGATTAAGTTAGCAAGATAGACAGAGCCGGCCAATAATATTCCCAGCGATGGTTTTCCAAGCATGCCGGATGCCACAGCACCGAACATAAACCCTGGACTGGGGTTATTCGTAAAGGCTAAGAGACGTTCCCCTTCTTCACGGGTTATTTCTCCGTCATTGCGAAGCCGTGCGGTTAGTACTGCTCCCATGGGAAATCCGGAAGTATAACCCATTGCCACAACGAAAGCGGCTTTGCCGGGAAGCCGGAAAACCGGGCGCATAAATGATTCAAGAAGGACACCGAGAAAATGAACAAACCCTGAGGTCATCAGGAGTTCGGAAAGAATAAAAAAAGGAAGCAAGGCAGGGAGAACAAAACGCCACCATAAGGTCAATCCTTCTGCAGCAGAACTAAGTACTTCCTGGGGATAGATAAACATTGCCAGGGCCAGGAAGCTCAAAGTAAGAACACGAGCCACATTGAACATGAATATACACCTTCCTTCATAATTTATATGGAAGAATGCCGGACCCTAGAAGTCGTGGGGAGGGAAAACTCAATGAATCCAAAAAAAGGACTTGTTTTGGGTGCGGGAGGTGCGCGGGGATTTGCTCATTTAGGATTTCTCCAAGTAATGGAGGAACAAAGGATAAGTATGGATGTTGTGGTCGGATGTAGTGCAGGGGCTATATTCGGTGCTTTGTGGTGTGCCGGAATGGATCTTTATCGTATCGAGCGTCTCTTAACCTATCCGGGCTTTGCTAAGAAAGTATTGGACCCTGCCGTTTCTAAAAAGGGACTGATCAAAGGAGACAGAATCCTTGAAGTGATACGCCTTTTAACCAAAGATATGTCATTTGCTGATCTGAAAATTCCTTTAGCTATCGTAGCGACAGATATCCAAACAGGTGAGCTTGTGGTATTTCGTGAGGGGAGTGTAGCACAAGCAGTTCGGGCTAGTATTTCGATCCCGGGATTTTTCAAGCCTTATCGTTATCAAGACAGGCTCCTTGTTGATGGTGCCGTTAAAAATCGTTTGCCGATACATATTGCCCGGGAAATGGGCGCGGAGAAGGTTTTAGCAATCGACGTTAAAAAAGGAATGGTGAATAAGCTTAATAGTGCCATGGACATCTTATTGCAATCCATCGAAATTCTGGAAGATGAAGTTTTTCGTGCCAATTGTCATGGGGCGGATCTGCTTATTCAGCCGGATATTGGACATATCGGAAGTCTTCAGTTTGACAAAGCTGAAGAAGGAATCCGGCTTGGCCGGGAGATTGCGTTGACCAAATGTTCTGAGATTAAGAGAATAATGGCGTAAGGGGTTAAAAAACCCTGTATTTTATGCTACACTTTTTAATGAAACAAATAGTTCCTGGAAAGATGTGGAACTATAGATCAATTGAAATCCGTTTTTCGGGAAAGACTATAGTCATTAATACTTATAGGCTGCTTTGAGAGCGGAAAATTATAAAGGGGTATATAAAAATGAAGATTCTTGTTATCAACTGTGGAAGCTCTTCCCTGAAATATCAAGTTATTGACATGGCTACGAAAAACGCCATTGGCAAGGGTTTAGTAGAAAGGATAGGGCTTGCGGGTTCAGTCCTTACTCACCGTACCAAATCCGGAGCAAAAGAAGTTATTACGGCTGAGATCCCCGATCATACTGTGGCTATCAAACTCGTGCTGGAAGCCTTAGTTTCTCCTCACTACGGTACTATTGAAGATTTAAAGGAAATCTGTGGAGTAGGGCATCGCGTCGTTCACGGGGGAGAAAAATTTTCAAAATCCGTACTGATCGATGACCCTGTTATGGAAGCACTGGAGGAATGCGTAGAACTAGCCCCTCTTCACAATCCGCCCAATATCGCAGGGATTAAGGCTTGCCAAACGATGATGCCTGGAGTTCCACAGGTAGCGGTCTTTGACACAGCATTTCATCAAACGATGCAGCCTAAAAGCTATATTTATGGATTACCCTATGAGTACTATCAAACGTATGGAATTCGAAAATATGGTTTCCATGGGACATCTCATAAATATGTCAGTCAACGTGCAGCTGTTCTTCTCCAGAGGCCACTAAGTGAGTTGAAGCTTATTAGCTGTCACTTAGGAAACGGTGCTTCGATTTGTGCCATCCGTGGGGGAAAATCAATTGAAACTTCCATGGGCTTTACTCCCTTGGACGGTCTTATGATGGGAACACGCTCAGGAGCTTTGGATCCGGCGATTGTTACCTATATCATGAACAAAGAAAATCTTACGGTTGATCAAATGAATGATTTTCTGAACAAAAAATGTGGCGCTTTAGGGGTTTCGGGGATAAGCAGTGATTTCAGAGACATTGAAGTGGCCGCGGCACAAGGAAATGCCCGTGCACAGCTCGCTTTAGATATTTTTGAGCACGATGTCCGGCAGTTTATCGGCTCCTATGCCGCAGTATTAGGCGGAGTTGATGGAATCATATTCACAGCCGGAGTCGGAGAAAACTCTGCCAGCATGCGGGAAGGTATTTGCAATAATCTGGAATATATCGGTGTGGATCTCGATATTGAAAAGAATAAGGTCAGAAGCGAAGAAGTGGATGTTTCCAAACCCAATGCCCGCTGTCGGGTTCTCATCATTCCGACCAATGAGGAACTGATGATTGCTCTGGAAACCAATGATTTAATCCGGTAGGGGCCATTTGTAAATTGTCCTTACCAGGGAAAAACCTAAATGTGTAAAGAGTTTTCCTTGACAAAGAAAAATGTGCCAACTATAATAATGAATGTGTATTGGGGTGGTATTATGAAAGTGAATGTAGCCCAGGTTCGTCTTAGCGGTGGAGAAACCGTCCATTATGATTTGGTGGAGGATTTTTCGGCCTTCGATTTGGGAATTGACGACCTCTCATTTCAAGCACCGGTACACGTGCAGCTTCAGGTAAATAACACCCGTAAAGCAATGCTGGTCAAAGGGACTATTCACACGAAACTAAATGCAACGTGTGGACGCTGTTTAGAACCCTTCGTCTATACTTTGGATCTTCCCTATGAAGATGAATGGGCATTCCGATGGCTGGCGACAGAAGATCTCCTTGAGACGGCACTCCTTTTAGACAAAGATGAAATCGATATCAAAGATCGCATCTTTGAACAAATTGTGTTGGCTTTACCGATGAAGTTTACTTGTTCAGTAGAGTGTCAAGGGCTATGCCCAAACTGTGGTGCGAATAGAAATCTTGCCCCATGTAATTGTGGGGAGGGAACAATTGACCCCCGGTTAGCAGCACTGGCCAAGTGGCAATCCAATGACTGATTAAGTTCAGAAAACATAAAGGGGGTGTAATTATGGGTGTTCCGCAACATCGACAATCAAAATCAAGGGTTCGTAAACGTCGGGCTATGTGGAAACTAACTGCACCAAACCACATCGAATGCCCTCAATGCCATAAACCAAAGATGCCGCATTATATTTGCCCTAGTTGTGGGTTTTATAATTCTAAGGCAGTTATTGCTATTGAATCATAAGCTTTGCAATAAGAAAAAGACAAAGGACTTTAGAGTTCTTTGTCTTTTTCTTATTGTCTTAATTGCTTTAGCTGGCAAATAGTCTTATTTCATTGGCATTCGACATGGTTATTTCTTGATAAGCGTCCTGAGATAGTTTATAATTGTGACCAGGTCATAAAGCGAGGCGCGAAGTGCGATGCACGAAGTTCGAACCTGGGGCTTGTAACTCACTTTAGTGATCAAATATTAGAAGGTTAGTACAAGGCGCTTAGAACTTAGAAAATGCAAGGTGAGAAATGGTGATATAGATGACTCGATATAGTAAAGAAGAACGCCGCAAACGATTAGGAGAAGCACTTTCCGAGAATCCGTTTTTTACTGACGAGGAGCTTTCCGAACAGTTTAAAGTTAGTGTATCAACCATTCGTTTGGATCGGGGAGAACTTGGAATTCCTGAACTTCGGGAACGAACCCGTGCAGTTGCTCAAGAAGCCTATTCGACGCTGAAGGCCTTAGATGATCAGGAACTTATCGGAGAGTTGCTCGAACTTGTTATTGGTGAGAGAGCTTGCTCAAGGCTGGTGATTGATGAGAGTATGGTTTTGGCAAAAGCCAGAGTGGCTCGTGGTCATTATCTGTTTGCTCAGGCTAATTCTCTTGCTATTTCCTTAGTAGATGCTCCCATAGCCTTAACGGGAAGTGTTGGGTTGAAATTCAAAAGACCTGTTCAATTAGGTGAAGTTGTGATCGCTAAAGGAACCGTTCTTAAGCGAAAACAAAACAAATATTGGGTTCAGATATCAGTGAGTGTCGGCGCGGAGGAAGTGCTTCGGGGAGATTGGATTCTTTTTGCGATGGAGGACGTTACAGCTATAAGGGAAAGGGAGATGGAGGAGTAGATGAGAATTGCAGTGGATGCAATGGGCGGGGATTTTGCTCCGGAGGAGATCATCAAAGGGACGCTGATGTCTGCGGAAACGAGTCCGGATGTTCAGCTCATACTGGTAGGGCGTAAAGAACGGATTGAACCCTTTTTAGCCGGATCGCTGCCTAAAAACGTGTCAATCTTTGAAGCGTCTGAGGTTATAGAGATGGACGAACATCCAGCCAATGCGGTGCGTAAAAAGAAGGATTCCTCCATAGTCGTGGCAACCAGATTAGTAAAGCAAGGAGAGGCTGATGCTGTTGTAAGTGCCGGAAGTACCGGAGCCCAAATGGCGGCAGCACTTTTAGGATTAGGGCGGATCAAGGGAATTGAACGTCCGGCGATTGTTACCATCCTGCCAACCTCAGAAGGCGGAAAACTTATTCTTGATGTAGGAGCAAACATGGATGCCACGCCCGCACAGCTTTGTCAGTATGCGCTAATGGGCAGTATCTATGCAACCAAGATCTTAGGGATTTCCAATCCTCGCGTAGGCCTGCTGAACGTAGGAAGTGAAGAAGGTAAAGGAAATGAACTGACCCAAAAGGCTTATCCTTTGCTGAAGGAAGCTCCGATTAATTTTATCGGCAACGTGGAGGGCCGTGATGTTCCCTATGGACGTGCCGATGTGGTTGTTTGCGACGGTTTTGCGGGAAATATTCTTCTGAAAACCGCCGAAGGACTGGCTGGAGTATTGTTTGACCAGATTAAGGAAAAGATTACTTCAAACATGGTTCGTAAGCTGGGTGCCCTGGCTATCAAACCGGGTTTAAAAGAGATTGCCCGAATGATGGACTATGCAGAATATGGTGGAGCGCCATTGCTTGGAGTTAATGGAATCAGCATCATTTGTCATGGAAGTTCAAAATCCAAGGCGATTTTGAATGCGATCCGGGTAGCCCGGGAATGTGTGCAAGTGCGTTTGATCGATCAGATTCGACAGGATCTGCTTAAGTAAAGTTTGTTAACTTAGTTAGAAAAGAGGACTGCGACAAATGCCTAGTGTGCGTAGTGTGGGTATTGTGGGAATAGGGTCATACGTTCCGGAAAACATTATGACCAATAAGGATATGGAACAATTTTTGGACACCAATGATGAATGGATAATTTCGCGTACCGGAATCAGGCAGCGTCATATTGTCCCTAAGGACATGCCTGTCTCGGAATTATGTTACCAAGCAGGATTAAAGGCCTTAGAAGATGCTCAGATCTCTCCTGAAGAGGTCGATCTGGTTATTGTTGCCACCATAACACCGGATTACGCCTTCCCGGCAACTGCTTGTCTCGTGGCTGACCGCTTAGGGGCCAGAAATGCAGGGGCTTTTGATTTAGAAGCGGGGTGCACCGGTTTTATTTATGGAGTGGTGACCGGCAGTCAGTTTGTTGCGACAGGTTTGTACAAAACCGTGCTCGTTATCGGCGGAGAAACCTTAAGCAAGGTCCTTAATTGGCAAGACCGCTCAACTTGTATCCTGTTTGGGGATGGGGCCGGGGCGGCAGTTTTGCAGCCGGTGAAAGATGGTTTCGGGTTTTTAAGTTTCGAATTAGGCTCCGATGGTTCCGGTGGTTCTTTGCTCAGTCAGCCGGCCGGGGGGTCAAAATATCCGGCAAGTTTGGAGACGGTTGAGAAAAACCTGCATACCCTTCAGATGGAAGGGAAGGAAGTGTATAAATTCGCGGTCCGGGTTATGGGAGATGTTTCAGTCAAAGTTCTGGAGAAGGCCGGTTTGTCAAAAGACGATGTGGATCTTCTAATCCCACATCAGGCCAATATTCGAATCGTTGATGCAGCTGTTAAGAGACTTCGTATTTCTCCGGATAAAGTGATTGTAAACTTAGACAAGTATGGCAATATGTCCGCCGCGTCTATTCCAGTCGCTTTAGATGAGACGTTCAAAGCCGGACGTATAAATGAGGGGGATATTATCGTGATGGTTGGATTTGGTACGGGATTAACTTGGGGAGCATGTGTTTTGAAATGGACGAAAGTGGGAAAAATGGATGATTAAAACGAGAATATGTGACTTGATAGGAATTGAATACCCTATTTTCCAAGGTGGTATGGCTTGGGTTTCAACGGGGGAATTGGTGGCGGCGGTCTCGGATAGCGGAGGATTAGGAATTATCGGTTCAGGACAAGCTCCGGCAGATTGGCTGCGTCAAGAAATCCACAAGGTCAAAGCGATCACAAAAAAGCCATTTGGAGTTAATGTCATGCTCATGTCCCCGTTTGTTGAGGAAGTCATGCAGGTGATTCTTGAGGAACGTGTGCCTGTAATCACAACTGGGGCCGGAAATCCCGGGAAATATGTGCCGAAGCTTAAAGAAATCGGAACTAAGGTGATACCGGTGGTGGCCTCGGTTGCTCTGGCCAAACGCCTGGAAAAGGCCGGGGTTGATGCGCTCATTGCGGAAGGAATGGAGTCGGGCGGGCATATCGGTGAAATCGGAACCTTACCCCTCGTTCCTCAAGTAGTTGATGCAGTGAACATCCCGGTGATTGCAGCCGGAGGAATCGTGGATGGCCGGGGGCTGGTGGCAGCGTTAGCCCTGGGAGCTGAAGGAGTACAAATAGGTACACGTTTTATGTGTGCGGAAGAATGTACAATTTCTCCGCTCATTAAAGATAGAATTCTTAAAGCTAAAGACCGCTCAACTGTCATCACAGGACGTTCAACGGGTCATCCCGTTCGCTGTTTAGATAATCGCTTTACCCGTGAAATGGATCAATATGAGCGGGAAGGGATGGCGGCTGAGGAACTTGAGAAAATGGGTGTTGGAAAATTGCGCTTAGCCATGGTAGAAGGGGATACTGAAAATGGTTCGATTATGGCGGGTCAAGTGGCTGGAGCAGTTAATTGTATTGAACCTGCAGCCCGGATAATAAAGGACATTATGCAATCCGCAGAACGGGAATATGAGCGTCTCTCTGCACGGTTTAGGGATAGGAGGGCCTAAGCTTGGCTAAACTTGCTTTTGTTTTTCCAGGTCAGGGATCTCAGTATGTGGGAATGGGAAAAGAACTTTTTCAGACTCCCAGTGGAGAAAGAACTCGGGAGACAGCACGTGAGATCCTGGGAAGCGAATTTATCTCGTTGATCGAAGAGGGGCCGGCAGAAGAACTTCAAAAGACAGTAAATACCCAGCCGGCCATCTTGCTGGTCAGTGTAGTGGCTTGGCAGCAGCTCAGGGATGCTGGGATTGAAGCGGATTATGTTGCCGGGCATAGCCTGGGGGAATATTCTGCCCATGTAGCCGCAGGCAGTCTTGATTTCGCAGAGGCTTTACGCGTGGTAAGATCCCGGGGAGAGCTTATGGAAGGAGCAGTTCCCAACGGTGAGGGCGGGATGGCTGCGATCCTTGGACTCTCAATGGATCTGGTGGAAGAAGCTTGTCGTCAAGCATCCGGGCAAGGTATCGTAGCCCCGGCAAATTATAATTGTCCGGGACAAGTGGTTATTTCCGGTGAAAAACGTGCTGTAGATCGTGCGATAGAAGAAGCCAAAAAATTAGGGGCAAAACGTGCAGTTCCTCTTATGGTGAGCGGGCCCTTTCACTCCAGTCTGATGGAGAAAATGGGAGAAGAGCTGCGCCAGGTTTTAGAGAGAGTCTTGTGGCAAACTCCGCGTTGTCCTGTGATTGCCAACGTTGACGGAAAAGAGGTCAGCTCCTCAGAACGAACGGTTCAAGCTTTGGTCGATCAAGTCAGTAATGCAGTTCTCTGGGAACAGTCTGTTCGTCATCTTCTCGAACTAGGTGTGGATACCTTCGTTGAGTGCGGACCCGGGAAGGTCTTAACCGGTTTAGTTAAGAAAATAGCTCCCCATGCCAGCCTCCTCCGCGTAGAAGATAAGGCGTCTTTGGAAAAGTCACTTGCATATTTGAAGGAGAGTCGTTAAAATGATGCTGAAAGATAGAGTGGCCATTGTTACAGGGAGTGGACGGGGAATAGGCCGAGCCATAGCTTTAGAATTAGCAGCCTCGGGTGCAAAGGTGGTTGTCAATTATGCCGGCCGCCCTGATAAAGCCGAGGAAACTCTTGAGATGATCCGAGGAGCTGGCGGAGAAGGCTTGGTTGTGCAGGCCGATGTCAGCCAACAGGCTGATGTCGATCGCTTGGTACGAACAACTCTGGAGCATTTTGGCAGGATTGATATTCTTGTCAACAATGCCGGGATTACTCGCGATACCCTGCTCCTTCGCATGAAGGAAGCTGATTGGGATGCGGTCATGGCAACCAATCTCAAAGGGGTTTTCCTTTGTACCAAGGCTGTGAGCAAAGGGATGCTTAAACAGCGCTCAGGCGCGATTGTTAATATTTCTTCAGTTGTGGGCCTTTCCGGAAATGCAGGGCAAGCCAATTATGCCGCAGCTAAAGCCGGAATTATTGGATTTACGAAGTCGGTTGCCAAAGAATTCGCCTCCCGTGGAATTCGGGTCAATGCGGTTGCGCCGGGGTATATTTCTACAGATATGACGGAGGCATTAGCAGAAGGGACACAAACTGAAATTTTGCGGGCTATTCCTCTCGGCCGTATAGGGAATCCTGAAGATGTTGCCAAGGTTGTGCGGTTCCTTGTTTCCCCGGAAGCATCTTATATAACAGGACAAACCCTAAGTGTTGATGGGGGTATGGAAATGTAATGATGATTAAATCTTGTATTTTTGAGAGGAGGTGAAGAAACAGCATGGGAGTTTTTGAAAAAGTGAAAGCTATCGTCGTCGAACAATTAGGGGTAGATGAAGCCACTATTACCCCGGAAACCTCCTTTGAAGAGCTAAATGCAGATTCTTTGGATATCGTAGAATTGATTATGGCCCTGGAAGAGGCATTCGACTTGGATATTCCGGATGAGGAAGCCGAAAAGATTCGAACGGTCGGAGACGCAGTAAACTACATCACGGAAAACAAATAAACACAAAAAGGTCCCGTATTCAATGCGGGACTTTCTTTTAAGAGTGTTTCTTTCTCCTTTATCCAAAAAAGATAACCTTGAGATAAGATTTTTAACTATGTTGAATTAGTCGTCTGATCTTAGGTTAGTTTTAAAGATTAAGTTGGATACAGATATTCTGGTGTAATATTAGTATTTCGAAGGATGAATATCGAACCAAGAATATCGTGTTGGGGAAGTTTAAATAGATATCAGAACTGACAAGGGTAGAAGTCGAACAGGAGGAAAGATCGTGAAAATACCCGACCTTCGTATTGCAAATTTAGTGGCTAAGATTCCAATTATTCAAGGAGGAATGGCCGTAAGGATATCCATGGCTCCTCTCGCTGCAGCGGTAGCTGAAGAGGGGGGGATTGGCATAATTGCCGGCAGCGGTCTGTCGGCAGAGGAGCTGAAAGCTGAAATTCGTGAGGCAAGACGACGTACCAAAGGGATCATTGGGGTAAACATCATGTTTGCTGTCCGTGAATTTGCCCAATTGGTTCACGCCGCCTTTGAAGAGAAAATTGATCTTTTAGTTTCGGGAGCCGGCTTTTCCAGGGATATGTTTACCTGGGGTAAAGAAAAGGGCATTCCGGTCGTGCCCATTGTGTCATCAGCAAAACTGGCAAAACTATCCCAAAAGCTAGGTGCTGCCGCTGTGATCGTGGAAGGGGTAGAGGCTGGAGGACATTTAGGGACAGACCGTTCTATACACGATATTCTTCCGGAAGTCGTGGCAGCGGTCAATATCCCTGTCATTGGCGCCGGAGGAGTTGTGGATGGACAAGGTGTAGCAGAAATGTTGAAGAAAGGTGCGGCAGGGGTACAAATGGGAACCCGGTTTGCACTCAGTGAAGAGAGCAGTGCAGCTCCCGCCTGGAAAGCGGAAATGTTAAAGGCTACCGAAGAGGACATCGTGTTTGTGCATAGTCCGGTAGGGTTGCCGGGCCGGGGAATCCGCAACCCCTTCACACGGGCCCTTGATGAAAAGGCGGACGTCACCCCTACCTCCTGTGAGGGTTGTCTCAAACACTGTGAGGGGAACTTTTGCATTATGAGCCGGTTAATTATGGCTCAGCAAGGGAATGTTCAGGAGGGACTTATCTTTTCCGGCGCAAAAGTCCATAAAATTAAAGATGTTTTGTCTGTGCATAAGATTTTTGAAGATATTAAAGAAGGAATACTCAGCGCTAAGGAGGAATAAAGTGTGCATCAAGCAGTTATAACGGGGATGGGCGTGATCTCTCCTTTGGGAAATGACCTGGAAAAATTCTGGAATAATTTAATGGAAGGAAAATCCGGAATTGGGCTCTTGACACGTTTTGATACGTCAGATTTACCCACGAAGGTTGCGGCTGAGGTCAAAGACTTCGAACCGACAGATTGGGTTAGCAAAAAGGAAAGCCGTCATATGGACCGCTTTGCTCAATTTGCTATTGCAGCCGCGAAGATGGCGGTGCAAGACGCAAAACTGGATTTGGAGAACGAAGATAAGGAACGAATCGGAACAGTCATGGGGTGTGGAATTGGCGGCGTGATCTCCTTTGAGGACCAAAAAGAAATACTGATGAGCAAAGGGAGCAGCCGAATCAGCCCGTTCTTTGTGCCAATGTTGATTAGCAATATGGCGGCAGGGCACATATCCATTGAGTTTGGCTTACAGGGTTCCAGTACCACGATTGTTACGGCCTGTGCTTCCGCAACCAACGCAATCGGTGAAGCTCTGAGATTGATTCAACGCGGAGAAGCTGACGTTGTGCTTTGTGGCGGGACAGAGGCTCCGATTACTAAGTTGGCTTTCGCCGGTTTTTGCGCGATGAAGGCAATGTCAACCGAGAAGGAACTTTTTGAACAAGCCTGCCGACCCTTTGATAAACGTCGGAGCGGTTTTGTCATGGGAGAAGGAGCGGGAGTATTGGTTCTTGAATCCGCGGAACATGCCAAGGCACGTGGTGCACACGTTTACGCTGAATTGGCCGGCTATGGAAGCACCTCGGATGCTTATCATATTACGACTCCGGTTCCAGGCGGTGCAGGTGCGATTCGTGCCATGAGCCTTGCTTTAAAGGATGCAGGGGTAAGTCCGGAAGAGGTTAATTATATTAATGCGCACGGAACGGGCACCGGACCTAACGATGTTACGGAAACAGAGGCCATAAAACGTCTTTTTAACGATCATGCGCCGAAGCTGGCCATTAGTTCGACGAAATCTATGACCGGTCATTTAATGGGAGCTGCCGGAGCCATTGAGGCGGTTATTTGTGCGCTGGCTATTGAGCGGGGAGCCATCCCGCCTACGACGAATTATGGAGAGCCCGACCTGGAATGCGATCTTGACTATGTCCCAAACAGCGCACGAAAGCAGGACGTAGATGTCGCGATGTCCAATTCATTAGGTTTTGGTGGGCATAATGCCACTATTGTTCTGAAGAAATCGCCTAAAGATAAGGAGATCTAAACTATGGTCGAAAAAAAATCCAGTGTATCTGAGAAACCGAAGAAAACGGGAGGAAGGCCGGGGCGGAAAAAATACGCCCTGACTTCCCCAAAACTTGAGCCAGGGGTAAAGTTAGCTAAACGATTGGAGTTGGGAATTCCGCCCAATCGGCTGTTTACCACGGCCTTGACCCATCCTTCATATGTGTTTGAAAATCCTCAATTTGGCAAGGAAAATAACCAACGCTTAGAGTTTTTGGGGGATGCAATCTTAGATTTTGTCGTTGCCGAATATTTGTATTTGAGTTACCCGGAAAGACCTGAAGGGGAGCTTACGAAGATGCGGGCGGCTGTGGTCAACGAAACGACCCTGGCTCGTAAGGCGCATGAAATAGAGTTAGGGCAGGAATTATTATTGGGCAAGGGAGAACTGGTGTCGGGTGGCCGTGAACGGCCTTCTATTTTAGCGGATGCCTGGGAAGCGGTTATCGGAGCGATTTACTTACAATATGGGTTTCAAGAAGCCCGCAGAGTTATTTTAGAATTACTTAAACCTGCCATCGAAGAAGTGGCAAAAGGGAATTACGGGGATTATAAAACCGTGCTTCAAGAAAAAGCACAGCGGGAAGAAAAAGAAGTCAGCTATCAGATCCTCTTGGAAGAAGGTCCTGATCACAACAAATGCTTTACAGCCGGAGTCTTTGTAGCAGGGGATCTTATGGGGAAGGGTACCGGACGAACCAAAAAAGAAGCCGAACAACATGCTGCTCAGCAAGTTCTGGATCATTGGAGGAGGGAGAGCGATGACTAGACCTGAGAATTTCCCGGTTTTTTTAAAGGGAATTCATATTCAGGGATTCAAGTCGTTCGCTGATTCTGTTAAATTAGAGTTGGGTCAGGGATTAAGCGTGGTTGTTGGTCCAAATGGGAGCGGAAAGAGTAATATCGCCGATGCGGTTCGCTGGGTTTTAGGAGAGCAAAGTGCCAAAAGCCTTCGGGGATCAAAGATGGAAGATGTTATTTTTTCAGGCAGCACCCAGCGCCGCCCGGTTGGAATGGCTGAAGTTTCCCTGATTTTTGATAATACCACTGGGATTTTTCCATTGGATTTCCGGGAAGTCACGATTACACGCAGAGTTTATCGTGATGGTGAAGGTCAATATCTTATTAATAAGGCAGCTTGCCGGCTCAAAGATATTCAAGAACTATTTATGGATACGGGAGCCGGAAAAGAAGGGTTTTCGATCATTGGGCAGGGGCGGGTTGAGGAAATCTTAACCTTGAAATCAGAAGAACGCCGATCACTAATTGAAGAGGCGGCGGGGATTACTAAGTTCCGATCCAGGAAACGCGAGGCACTAAAGCGTTTGGATGCAACGACTTTGAATCTCCAACGCATCGAAGATATTGTGCAGGAAATTGAGGGACAACTGACTCCTCTGGCTGCCCAAGCCCAAGTGGCCGAACAGAGCCTCGCGCTTTCCAAAGAGCAAAAGAGCCTGGAAATTCAGGCCGTCGTGCTCGACATTTCTGAGGTTAAACAAAAGCTGACCCAAGCTGCGCAGGATTTAGAAATCCTTCAAGGGAGCGCGGTGGAGGCTCAGACAGCTTTAGGAATCAAGGAAACTCAGAGTCTGAAACTGAAAGATGAACTTCAACAGTTAGAGGATAAGATACAGCGGAAGCAAGAAGAGGTTTTTCTTGCAGAACAAACGTTAAACTCCTTAAAACATGACCAGAATCTTCGCCAAGAGCGTTTTAATTACTTCGATGAGCAAATTGAACGATTGAGCCAAGAGATTCTTGCGGATGAACATAAAATCAATGTTTTACGGGAACGGATTAAAACCCTGGCTGCCAAACAGACAATTTTAAAACGAACCGTTGAAGAGTCGCTCCATAAAGTCAGTGCGCAAGAACAGAAATTAGCTGAAGCAAGAGAGAATACCTTAGCCAAAGATATTGAGCGCATTAAAGCCGACCTATTCCAAGCGCTGACAGAGCAAGCCAATTGTTCTAATGAACTGACTGGCACCCGTCATACCCTTGCTTCGCTTGAACAGCGAATTTTTCATATTGAGCAAGAGCAGCAAACCAAAGAAACGGAACGTCAGTCTTTGGTGGAGACCGGTGATCATCAGAAAAATGAACTGATCAAGCTGGCAGCGCAATCTCAAGCTGCGGAAAACGAAGAATCAGCGTTACGGGCAGAGTTAGATAAACTGAAACCTCTTCGTCAGGAAAAAGCCCTCGGGCTCCAGAAGCACAAATCCCGAACGGATCAAGCCAGAGCACGGCTGCATGCTTTGCAATCCTTAGAAGATTCTTTAGAAGGTTATCAGCGCGGAGTTCGCGAGGTGATGCTGGCTAAGAAAAAGGGGATCAATGATTGTCAGGGACTCTGTGGGACAGTGGTTGACCTGATTGCGGTTGAGGAAAACTATGAGTTAGCTGTGGAAATTGCTTTGGGAGCCGGAATGCAAAATGTTGTTGCGGAAAATGAGCAGGCGGCCAAACGAGCCATCGCCTATTTGAAGGCCCATCAATTAGGCCGGGTAACCTTCCTTCCCCTTGATGTGATTCAAGGGTACAGGATGTCCGTGAGCCCAGCGGTAGCGAAGGATAGTGGTTATATAGGGATCGCAGCTGACTTAGTCACTTATGATAAAGTATACCGGCCTGCAATAGAGTTCTTGCTCGGCCGTATTGTTGTTGTTACGGATATGGAAGCGGCGACTCGGATTGCGCGGGCATCAGGATATAAATTGCGTATTGTGACTTTAGAAGGGGACCAAGTTTACCCGGGAGGCTCTCTTAGTGGAGGGAGTATTCAACGTAAAGGCGGGAATTTACTCGCCAGGTCACGTGAAATAGAGGCACTGCGTGAAGCCTTGGCGCAATTAGAAAAGGATTTAGCGGCAAAAGAACGGGAATGCTTAGCACAAGATCAACATCAAACGGAAATTCAGGAAAGCATTGAGAGGTTAGCCCTCCAACTTCGGAATGAGCAAGAACTTCAGGTCAAGCTTAAGGCGCAGCACGAGAATGTATTGAGCCAAATCCGGCGGTTAGCAGGGGATTTGCTGGGGTTAGGCCTGCGTCATGAGGAGACAACAGCAGAAAAGAATGAACTCCTTATTCGCCTGGCGAGTTTAACGGAACGAATGGAAATTGCGGAAAAAACCTCAGTTCATTTACGTGAGGAGTTTAATCTCAGAGAGGCCGAAGCCAAAGCTGTGGCAGAAGAAATTGAAACTTATGTAGAAACCCTGACTCAGGAGAAAATCCAGCTTGCCAAGTGGGAGCAAGAATTAACTCAATGCTTAGATCAATTTGCCCAAGAGCGCAAAGAAATCCGGGAAAACGAGTTGAACCTTTCTGAGAAGAAGCAGAAGAAGGTTAGCATCCAAGAAGCCCGTCGAAACCTTGAAGAGGAACTCGATTCGCTGAGCCAGCAGCTGGCGCAGCAATCAGGAGTCCAGGAAACACAGCAATATGCCCTAATGGAATGCAGACGAGCCCGGGAAGGGTTATCGAGCAGCGTCCTTGAATTAGAGCAAGAGATTCATACTATGCGCCAAGGGGCGCATACACTTGAACAGCGCCTGCATGCTAATGAACTCCGGAATGTCCGCTGGGAAACGGAGTGTCAGGCAGGGTTAGCCCGTTTAGCTGAGGAATTCTCTCTGACCTGGGAAGAGGGAATGCTTTATCGGACCGAAGAAAATAAAGCCGTCTTGTGGAAAAGAGTTCAAGTAATTAAACGGGAAATAGAAGAATTAGGTCCTATCAATCAAGCGGCTATTGAAGAATATCCAAAGATCCTTAAGCGTCGGGAATTCATGTTGACTCAACAGAAGGATTTAGTCGAAGCGAACCAGACGTTGCGCCAATTGATTTCCGAATTGGATAAGACTATGAGTGAACGATTTATTGAAAGCTTTACAGCGGTGAATCAGGCTTTTCAAGAGGTATTCAAAGAGCTTTTTGATGGCGGACATGCTGAACTTCAATTAGTCGAACCAGAACGTATCCTGGAAACAGGCGTTGAGATTATAGCTCAGCCGCCGGGTAAAAGGCCTCAGCTCTTATCTCTTTTGTCTGGGGGAGAACGGGCCTTAACGGCAATTGCTATTTTGTTTGCTCTCTTAAGAGTAAAACCAAGTCCTTTTTGTATTCTGGACGAGATTGAGGCTTCACTGGACGATGCCAACGTTCAGAGATTTGCCCAATACATTCACCGCTTATCAGATTCCACTCAGTTTATTGTAGTCTCACACCGTAAAGGGACCATGGAATCCGCCGATGTATTATATGGAATAACTATGGAGGAATGCGGAGTTTCGAAGCTGCTTTCAGTTAAGCTGGACGGACGGCAGAAGACACCGGTTGCCCTTTAGAACTTCGTGTGTTTGGAGTCAGTGGCTTTAGAGAGTATAATTGATATTACAGGAGGATTTAACCATGGGCTTTTTTGCCAAGCTGAAAGAAGGGCTTACCAAAACCAGGCAGAACTTTGTAGATAAAGTAGAAGAAGTCTTTACAGGCCGCAAGAAAATTGATGAAGAGCTGTATGAAGAACTGGAAGAGGTCTTAATCCGCTCGGATGTGGGTGTTAACACATCCTTCGAATTGGTTGAACGGTTGCGTAAAGAAGTTAAACAGCGCAAATTATCAGATCCCAATCAGCTTACTGAGGTCCTTCAGGAATTGATTGCAGAGTTGCTGGGAGAAGAAGCAAGCCTTATGTTTGCCGAGAAAGGTCCCAGTGTTATTCTTGTAGTTGGGGTCAACGGGGTTGGTAAAACCACGACCATTGGGAAGCTGGCTAATTGGTTAAAGAGAGATGGAAAACGAGTTATGATGGCTGCTGGAGATACCTTTCGAGCGGCGGCCATAGATCAACTGGAAGTTTGGGGAGAGAGATCCGGGGTTGAAGTGATCAAGCAGCGGGAAGGAGCGGACCCGGCCGCAGTCGCTTACGATGCGGTACAAGCTGCCAAGTCGCGCAATGTGGATGTTGTGATTGTGGACACCGCTGGCCGTCTGCATAACAAAGTCAATCTTATGGAAGAATTACGGAAGGTTAAGCGGGTTATGGAACGGGAAATCCCGGGGGCACCTCATGAGGTGCTGCTGGTACTGGATGCTACTACGGGACAGAATGCTTTGCAGCAAGCAAAGCTTTTTCAGGAAGTGGCTGGTGTTACTGGAATTGTCTTAACGAAGCTGGATGGTACAGCGAAAGGGGGGGTGGTGTTAGGAATTCAAGGAGAAACCCGAATTCCGGTGAAGTGGATTGGGATCGGTGAAGGAATGGAAGACCTGCGTCCTTTCGTTCCTAAAGATTTTGCGGCAGCACTTTTTGGAGAAGTTGATGAGGAGGAGAGATTCTGATAGACTATGCACTTATCGGAGGAACCGGGATTGAACATTTCGAGCTGACCGATCAGCGTGTTATCTCCGTGGAAACTCCTTATGGAACAGTTGAGCCTATGATTGGCAAACTTGCTAAGCATGACCTGGTTTTTATGAGTCGCCATGGACGGGACCATGCGACTCCTCCTCATCTTGTAAATTATAGAGGTAATATTTGGGCCCTACGGGAACTTGGGGTACGAAAGATCGTTGCCACGGCGGCGGTCGGCTCCCTGTCCCCCAATCATCACTTAGGCGAGCTGGTGCTCTTAGATCAGTTTCTCGATTTTACGAAGAGCCGTCCACTGACGTTCTACGAAGGAGGACAACAAGGTGTGCTCCATGTGGACATGACTGAGCCCTATTGTTCATCTGTGCGGCAAGTAATTATAGAGGCGGCGAAGCATCTGGGACTTGTGGTTAAGAACGGGGCATGTTATGTTTGTACAGAAGGCCCTCGTTTTGAAACCCCTGCAGAGATTCGGATGTTTCAGCTTCTGGGGGCTGACCTTGTCGGAATGACAAGCGTTCCCGAAGCGGTTTTGGCTCGGGAACTTGGAATGTGTTATGCCTCCATAGGAATGGTTACCAATGAAGCAGCTGGAATCGCTGACCATCCGTTAAACCATGCAGAAGTTATGCAGAACCTTAAAGAGCTGGAGATGAACGTCGCCCAGCTCATTCAAACAACCTTTGAGTTATTGACTCCCGGTCAGAAATGCCTATGTGCATCGGCAAATGCCGAAGTCGGTAAATTTTAGAGAGGTGGTGGGGCGTTGAAATCGATCGAATGGTTAGGGAATACCTTGCGAATATTAGATCAGAGTAAGCTTCCAACGGAAATTGTCTACCGGGATGCGGTGTCCTATAAGAGTGTAGCGGAAGCTATTGAAAACATGGAAGTTCGCGGCGCACCGGCTATCGGAGCAGCTGTTGCTTATGGTTTTGTGTTAGGAGCTTTGGAGTATCAAGGGGAAAGAGACGGCTTGCCGGCCTTCATGGAACGGGTGCAAGCCAGACTTGCAGAGACTCGTCCCACGGCAGTTAATTTATTTTGGGCTTTACGCCGTATGGAGGATCGCCTGCGCGAGTGTTGGGATATGGATGACATAGAAGACGTACGCCGGGTTTTGATTGAAGAAGCGGGTCGTATCGCCGAAGATGATCGCCGTATGAATCGGCTTATTGGGGAACATGGGAATGAGGTTGTACCGGAGAAAGCTAATATTTTAACTCATTGTAACGCAGGTGCCTTAGCCACTGTGGAGTATGGAACTGCCCTGGGGGTTATTCGATCCGCTCATCAGGCCGGTAAAATGATTCATGTTTATGCGGATGAAACCCGTCCTTTATTACAAGGGGCCCGGCTAACGGCTTTAGAGCTTCTCCAAGACAAGATTCCTGTGACACTGATTGCAGATAATATGGCAGGGTACTTGATGCAAATAGGGAAGGTTGACCTTGTGATTGTAGGAGCAGACCGAATAGCGGCCAATGGGGATACCGCTAACAAAATCGGAACTTACTCCGTAGCAGTCTTAGCCCATGCTCACGGTATTCCTTTTTATGTTGCTGCACCTACTTCCACGATTGATTTAAAAGTTGCCAGCGGTCAAGAAATTCCCATTGAAGAACGGCCCGCTAAGGAAATCAAAGAGTGTTTCGGGGTGTCAGTCGCACCTGACGAAGTGAAAATTTTTAATCCGGCCTTTGATGTTACCCCGGCCAAATATATCACTGGAATAATTACAGAAAAAGGGATAGTGGCAGCGCCTTATTCCGTTAATCTTCTTAAATTAATGGTTCGATCTTAATATTTAGAACGCAATCCTTAGGTGATAGGAGATTTTATAATGTCCAAAACAATAATTCGTGCAATGGTTTTGCCCATGACTGGACCGGATGCGTTTTTCCCTGAAGGGGAAATTTGCATCGAGGATCAAAGAATAGTTTCAGTCGGCGAGACAGGTTCTGCACCAGCTGGATTTATACCGGATCGCATTCTGGAATTGCCCAATGATGTGGTTATGCCTGGTTTAATTAATACTCATACCCATGCGGCCATGACCTTGCTTAGGAGTTACGCGGATGATCTGCCGCTCATGCCTTGGCTACAGGAGAAAGTATGGCCTTTCGAAGATAAATTAACAGATGAGGATATTTATTGGGGTACTTCCTTAGCGCTTTGCGAGATGATCCGCTCCGGAACAACCACGATGCTCGACATGTACGCGTCGATGGATCAAGTTGCGGAAGCGGTACTGCTAGCCGGAACCCGTGCTGTACTTTCACGTGGATTAATCGGGAATGGACCTAATGGGAATCGGGCTTTACAGGAAAACATAGACTTAGTACACCGCTATCATGGAGCAGGTAACGGACGGGTGAGCATCATGTTTGGTCCCCATGCCCCTTATACTTGCTCAGCAGAGTATCTTCAGAAGGTTAAAACTGAAGCAGACCGCCTGAAGGTAGGAATTCATATCCATGTGGCGGAGACTCAGGATGAGATCAATATTATTAAAGAACAGCAAGGCAAAACCCCTGTTCAGTGGCTGGATGAGCTTGGGCTTTTTGGCGGACATGTTGTAGCAGCACACTGTGTACACATAACACCACAGGACATGGAAATCTTTGCCCGGCAGCATGTTTGTGTTGCTCATAATCCGGAAAGCAACATGAAGCTGAGCAGCGGAACTGCCCCTATTACTGAGCTGCGCTCTAAAGGGGTTGTTGTAAGCCTTGGAACTGACGGTGCCTCAAGTAATAACAATCTGGATCTCTTTGGGGAGATGCGTTCAGCTTCCTATCAACAAAAACTGCGGGTCAATACGACGGCGCTTCCGGCATATGACGTATTGGAGATGGCAACCATCGGCGGGGCACAAACCCTCGGTTTGGAAGATGTCGGAATGTTGGCGCCAGGCTTTAAAGCAGATTTGATTACGATTGATATGGATCAACCACATTTCTATCCTCGTTTTTCTATTCCGGCCCATTTGGTCTATGCAGCTCATGCAGGAGATGTCCGCACGGTGATGGTCGATGGCAAACTTCTCATGGAGGAACGAAAGCTATTGACGATGGATGTCGGTAAGGTTTGCCATGAAGCAGAGATTCGGGCTAAACGAATTTTTAAGGAATTAAATGGTTAGGTGCAAGTAGGGGCAATTCATGAATTGCCCCTACTTGACAAACCGGGAGATTTAGTCTAATATTCCGATGTAAAGTAAAATCGCTTTACAGGGGGTTGCACATGGAGAAACTAGCCAAAAGGGCTCTCTTAGTCGATTTTTATGGCCCGCTTCTCACGGAAAAGCAACGAAACGTTTGGGATCTTCATTATCAACAAGATTTGTCCTTGACTGAGATTGCTGAAGTAGAACATATCAGCCGTCAGGCAATTCATGATTTGCTCAAACGCACCGAAAGGATTCTCACGGAATACGAGGATAAATTGGGGCTCGTTCAGAGGTTTTGGCTAGAACGTGAGAAATTGATGGAAGTACAGACTTTATTAAAAGGATTAACCAGAACGGATTTTTGCAGTCAGGCAGCCTATGATTGTCATCAGAAGATCCATACTATGATCGAAGATGTTTTTACCAATATCGCGGCTTCCTGAATAAACTCTAAATATATTCTTCCAAGTGGATCAAATGGAAAGCGAGGACAGCCATGTTTCAAGGACTAAGCGAAAAACTCCAAGAAACATTTAAGCGGCTTAAAGGAAAGGGTAAGTTAAAGGAATCTGATGTCAATGAGGCTATGCGTGAAGTTCGTGTTGCTTTGTTAGAGGCAGATGTCAACTTTAAAGTAGTCAAGGACTTTGTAGCCAAAGTTAAGGAGCGTTCGATCGGACAGGAAGTTCTCGAATCTCTGTCACCGGCCCAGCATGTAATTAAGATCGTGCATGAAGAGATGATTGAGCTCATGGGTGGTGCAACCGGTAAAATACTTATCTCCTCAAAACCACCTACTATCATACTGTTGATAGGCCTTCAAGGAGCAGGAAAAACAACTCATGCAGCTAAATTAGCCAATATGTTAAAGAAACAAGGCAAGCATCCTTTGCTGGTGGCTTGTGATATTTACCGTCCGGCCGCAATCAAGCAATTACAGGTTTTAGGCGGTCAGCTGAACGTTCCTGTATTTTCTATGGGGCAGGAGGCTCCCCGGGATATTGCTAAAGCGAGTATTGCGCATGCTAATCAGAACGGACAAGACGTTGTCATTATCGATACCGCCGGCCGTTTGCATATTAACGAAGAGTTAATGGGTGAACTCCGAGATATTAAAAGCGCCGTGAAACCTCATGAAATCTTGTTAGTTGTGGACGCTATGACTGGCCAGGATGCGGTTAATGTTGCAGAGTCGTTTCATAACGAACTGGGGCTTGATGGTGTCATTCTCACAAAACTCGATGGAGATACACGCGGCGGTGGCGCGCTTTCTATTAAAGCAGTGACCGGGTGCACCATAAAGTTTGTAGGAATCGGGGAAAAAATGGATGCCCTTGAACCTTTCCATCCGGACCGAATGGCTTCGCGGATTTTAGGAATGGGCGATGTCCTCACTCTTATTGAAAAAGCACAAGAGTCTTTTGATGAGAAAAAGGCCAAAGAAATGGAACAAAAGCTCCGCAAACAGGAGTTCACTCTTGATGATTTTTTAGATCAGATGGAGCAAATGAAAAAAATGGGGCCTCTTTCCTCAATCTTAGAAATGATTCCAGGGGTAGGGAAACAGGCAAAAGATATAAAGATTGATGAAAAAGACACGGCTCATGTTGAGGCGATTATTCGGTCCATGACGACAGAAGAGCGTCGTAAACCGGTCATCATAAAAGATTCCCGCAAAAAGAGAATCGCTAAAGGGAGCGGTACCTCGGTTCAAGATGTTGGGCGTTTATTAAAACAGTTTGAACAAATGCAAAAAATGATGAAGCAGTTTTCTGCCCCCGGCGGCATGGGAATGCTTGGAGGCGGAAAAAAAGGCAAAAAGGGCAAAAAGCCCAAGTTTCCTTTTCCAACCATGTAGGGGACATCGCATACGATGGACACACGCTATAATATAGCGTTGTTTATATAAAAGACTTACTTTATTTGAGTTTATACTCTGTTTTAAAGTTTAGTTGAACTAATCAAGGGGCAAAATGTACGAAGCGAGATATTGAATGTAGACATTCGAACCTCGAACTTCGAACTTCGAACCTCGATATTGAGGAGGTGAAAACATGGCTGCGAAAATTCGTTTGTGCCGTATGGGCGCAAAAAAGAATCCTTTCTACCGTATGGTAGTTGCTGATTCCAGAGCCCCGCGTGATGGGCGGTTCATTGAACAACTTGGATATTATGATCCGACTAAAAGCCCTGTAGTTCTGAACATTGACGAGGAAAAGGCTCTGAAATGGCTTTCAACTGGTGCTCAGCCTTCAAATACTGCTAAGTCTTTGTTAAGTCAGGCTGGCATTATGACCAAATTCCACGAGTCCAAGAACTAAGTGCAGAGTTTGGGGGGGTGGTTCCTGTGAAGGGACTTGTAGAGATCCTCGCGAAAGCGTTAGTAGATCATTCGGACCAAGTTCTCGTTATCCAGACTGAGACAGAAAAGAGCGTTCATTTGCAGCTGACTGTCGCACCTGAAGACATGGGAAAAGTTATTGGAAAACAAGGAAAAATCGCAAACGCTATTCGTACGCTGGTTAAAGCGGCTGCTGTCAAGGATGGCCGCCGGGTTCATATGGACATTGATCAATAACGTTGAGAAGGGCTAAGGCCCTTCTCAACGTTTAAAACTATCTATTGGGAAAGGGACAATGATTATGGATGAAGTGCTGATTGGAGAAGTGTTGCGCCCGCATGGAATTGATGGAGAAATGAGAGTTTATCCTGTGACCAACAGTCCTAAACGCTTTTTAAAACTGCAGGAAGTTATTTTGCGCTGCGGAAAGACCGATCAACGCTTTAAAATTATCAAAGCCCGCGTACAGATGGAAAATGTACTGCTCAAAGTTGAGGGGATAGATACTGTTGATCAAGCCGAAAAACTTCGGGGGTGTGAAGTTCGGATTGATCGCTCGGAGGTCCCTCCCCTTAAAGAAGGATGGTATTATTTTGAGCTGGAAGGGATGCAAGTTTATGAGGGGGATCTCTTATTAGGTACTCTATCCCAAGTCTTGGAAACCGGAGCGAATGATGTTTATGTAGTTAAAGGGCCTAAAGGAGAACTATGCGTGCCGGCACTGAGAAGCGTTGTTCGGAATGTAGATGTCCCAGGCCGTCGCATGGATGTTATACTTCCACCTGGGCTTCGAGATTGATAGTTCGAACCACGATTAGGCTGGAGGGTTAAACTAGGCATGATGCAAATTACGGTTGTAACCTTATTCCCGGAGATGTTTGTACCTTTGCAAGAGAGCATTATAAAACGCGCCCAAGAAGCGGGACTTATAGAGATTCGACTGATAAATTTTCGGGATTATGCAGCCAGTAAACATAAAAATGTTGATGATGTTCCTTACGGTGGCGGAGCAGGTATGCTTTTAAAGCCCGAACCTATTTTTGCTGCAATAAGGGATTTGCCTCAGACCTCTGCCGGACGGAGGCTGATTCTCATGTCTCCCCAGGGCCAGGTCTTTCATCAGGAGAAGGCTAAGCAATGGTCTGAGCAGGAGGAGCTTGTCTTTATATGTGGGCACTATGAGGGATTCGACGAGCGGATTCGAGAGTTGGCTGATGAAGAAGTTTCTTTGGGAGACTATGTCTTGACAGGAGGGGAACTTGCTGCAATGGTTATGATTGATGCAGTGGTAAGGCTCATTCCCGGAGTTCTTGGAGAAGAAGCTTCTGCAGAGGAAGATTCACATAGCATCGGACTCTTAGAGTATCCCCAATATACCCGCCCGGCCGATTTTGAGGGGCAGAAGGTACCGGATGTTTTGTTATCCGGACATCATGCTCAGATTAAACGTTGGCGGAGAAAAGAGTCTCTAAGGCGTACCTTTTTAAGACGGCCGGATCTGATCAATGGGGTTATTTTTAGAACGGATGATTATCCTCTTTTAGAGGAACTTATCCTTGAGCACGAAGAAATCGCCCGCTGGCGAGGAAAATGGGAACATCTTTGCCCACCCCCTAAGCGACGGCGGCGTTCTTCTAAGAGCATACATAAGTAAGGCAATTCATTGTCCCCACCATCAGCAAGGCAGTTTGCCGCGAATAAATAATACACGAATCAATAATAATCAGAGAGGATCTCTGATTTCAGTAAGTGTTGGAGGAATCTCATGGCAGCAGATATCTACTTAGCTCTGGTCCATTCCCCAGTGTATAATAAAAATATGGAAACAGTCGCGACTTCGATCACCAACTTAGACCTGCATGATATTGCCAGATGCTCGACTACTTATGGTGTAAAACGCTATTATGTCGTTCATCCGGCTGAAGCGCAGCGTCAGCTGGCTAAGCGCATCATGGGCTTTTGGCAGGAGGGTTATGGGGCGGAGTACAATCCTGATCGCCAAGAAGCTTTCGGGCGGGTGAAAATTGCCAATGATTTAGCAGAAGTCTATGCTGAGATTGAGGCGGAACATGGATTAGCTCCTATTAAAGTGGCGACGGATGCCCGCAAGTATGCCAATACAGTCACTTATGCACAACTCCGTGAAGATATAGAAACTATAGAAACACCGATCATTTTATTATTTGGTACAGGATGGGGATTGCTCAAAGAAGACGTTGAGTCGATGGACCGGATTCTTGAGCCAATCTATGGGCCGACAGAGTACAATCACTTATCCGTACGTTCGGCAGTGTCGATCATTCTAGATCGCCTTCGCGGGCACTGATCAACAACAATAGCTTCGAAATCTGTTGCATAACTAATTGAACTGTGATAATATAACTAAGTCTGATGATAGATGGTCCGCTCGCTGAGAATCAGTGTATGAACATCTAGGCAAGGAAGGGGGGATTTTTAATGGATTATATTCGCATGATTGAAGAAGAGCAAATGAAAAAGGATCTTCCTAACTTCCGGCCGGGTGATACAGTACGTGTACATGTGCGCATTGTTGAGGGAACCCGTGAACGTATCCAGGTTTTTGAAGGGCTTGTCATCGCAATGAAAGGTGGCGGCATTCGCGAGACCTTTACTGTTCGGCGTGTCTTCGCTGGAGTCGGGGTAGAACGAACATTCCCTTTACATTCACCTCGCTTGGAAAAAATCGAGGTGGCTCGTCGGGGTATTGTTCGCCGGGCTAAGCTTTACTATTTACGTGGACTTTCTGGTAAGGCGGCACGGATTCGCGACCGTCGTATCGGCTAGGAAAAGGAAAAAAATGAGCTGGAGTAATCTGGCTCTTTTTTTTTACTTCTCCCCATTCTGGGCTGCAGGTTTAGAATAATTCATGACCAATTTCCATTGATTTTCGTGTATGCTCAGAAGAATCTTGTTCATACTAATGAGTAGTACAAGAGGGGAGCGAAACGATGGAAAATAAGAGATCAAAAACAAAATGGCTTTTAGGTATTATTGTCCTGGTTTTATTGATTGGCGGAGTATTGCGTTGGGGAGTTTTGCAGCCCTATCTTATTCCATCTCCTTCGATGGAACCTGGTATGGCTCCAGGTGATCACATTCTCGTCAATCGTCTTGCTTACCGCCTTTGGGCCCCTACACGAAGGGATGTCGTTGTATTTGCTTTTCCAAAGGATTTAAAGCGAACGTTTGTAAAACGAGTCATTGCGGTAGAAGGGGAAACAGTAGAACTTCGTGATAATAAAGTTTTCGTAAATGGAGATCCTATTGATGAGCCTTATGTCAAAGCGGGGGATTACCCTCCCTATGGCCCGGAAGTTGTGCCGGAAGGCAAAGTATTTGTCTTGGGGGATAACCGTCGCGAGAGTGAAGATTCGAGGGAATGGGGTCTTCTTCCGAAAGAGTACCTTTTGGGAAAAGCATGGTTGGTATACTACCCTTTTTCGCGGTTTAGGCTGATTCCCTGAGTCAGCTAAAGGATGACGAGTTTTTAGAGGAATGAAGAGAGGTATTCATGAGTATTCAATGGTTTCCGGGACATATGTCCAAAACGAGACGTCTCTTATTAGAACAGCTAAAATGGGTTGACGTTGTTTTAGAACTTGCTGACGCCAGGATACCTGCCAGTAGTCGTAATCCAATGCTACATAAGTTGCTGGGCAATAAAGCAAGGTTATTGCTTCTCAATAAAGCTGATTTGGCGGATTCTAATTGGACGTCAAAATGGCTTAAGTACTTGAAAGAATCAAGTCCTGTATATGCCGTTAGTGCTACCACGGGAGTTGGCATTAAACAGATCGTACCGGAACTTGAACGAATGGTTCTCGCTAAGCAGGCAAAACAAGCTCAAAAAGGCATACGCCCACAGATGATAAGGGTAATGATTGTTGGTATTCCCAATATTGGAAAGTCATCTCTGATTAATCAATTAACAGGTGGAGCTCAGGCGAAAGTGGGTAATAAACCAGGCGTGACCCGGGGAAATCAATGGGTACGGATTCACGAACGGGTGGAACTCTTAGATACCCCTGGAATGTTATGGCCTAAATTTGATGATCTTGATGTAGGGCGAAAACTTGCAGCCCTTGGAGCTATCAAAGATGATGTTTTTGATATTGAGGAATTATCAATTTGGATCATAGATTGGCTGAATTTACATTCCCCGTCTTCTCTGGCCCGCTATCAAAATGAGGATACTGAAGTTACACTTGAGGGCCTGGGCCGCAAACGCGGATGCTTAATTCACGGCGGGCGTATTGATACCCTAAAAGCTGCTCAGATTTTTCTCAGGGAACTGAGGATGGGACAACTTGGACCGATCACTATGGACTACTTAGAAGAATGATCTTTCCAAAAATTCAGATGATTTTGTGTATATCTAAGATTGATACCTAAATAAAGGGAATTGTCTTTAGGTGTCGAACTGAAATTTTAGGGAGAGAAGAGGAGAAAAAGTGTGGAACCGTTATCCCAAATGAGTATCCGGGAAGTTCAAGAAGCACTATATAAAGACCCTTCCCCTCGTATGATATGTGCATGTCAGAGCGACCCGCGTCAAGGAGTTCGGAAACTAGCCGATCAATTAGTTAAGTACCAAGAAGCACAAGCACTGGAACAAGCTCGTATTCAGCAACTGCTCACTGAAGAGAACAAGCTATGGAGACAAGGGTTTTTGTTGTTGGCAGGAGTCGATGAAGCAGGCCGGGGGCCGCTAGCTGGGCCGGTTGTCGCCGGAGCCTGTATTCTGCCGGCGAAGTTTGATTTGCCCGGCCTTAATGATTCCAAAATGCTGACTGAGAGTAAACGAGAAAAACTATATACGCAAATCTGTAATCAGGCCATTGATTATGCCATCGGAAGTGCAGAACCAGCAGAAATTGATGCCTTAAACATTTTGCAAGCAACTAAGTTAGCCATGAAGCGCGCGATAGAAGGGTTGACGGTTCGTCCACATTACCTATTAATTGATGCCTTAAATCTCCCGAATGTTCATCTTCCACAGCTTCCCTTAGTAGGGGGGGACCGTTTAAGTGCCTCGATTGCAGCTGCTTCGATCCTGGCAAAAGTAACACGTGACCGCTTGATGGTTCAGCTTCATACTCTATATCCAGAATATTCGTTTTCTAAAAACAAAGGGTATGGCACTGGTGAACATATGCGAACTTTAAAACGAATCGGACCATGTCCGATTCATCGCAAAAGTTTTGCGCCAGTGAATCAAAGGGCATCAATGGGTTAGGAAGGAGGAGATAACTGAAAACTAAATCATTTGACCGTTAGTCTGGATTGTGGCACAATGGGCTTAGTGAGGGCTTAGTTATTTTATTGTGGTATTTAATTTTTCTATGAAGGGAGGTTAAGCGATGCCTGATAATAATTTTGCCGATATAGGAGTATTCCTAGTGGGTGCCATGGCGGTAGCTATCATTATGATGATTATGCCTAAGATTTTCGCACCCAATAAGCCGCATAAAGAAAAGCTGACAACGTATGAGTGCGGCAACGAGACAATCGGGCGAACATGGCTTGGATTTAAGAGCAATTATTTTTTGTATGCTTTAGTTTTTACTGTCTTCACCGTTGAATCAGTGTTCTTATTTCCTTGGGCTCTGACATTCCAAAAACTGGGGACATTTGCTTTCGTGGAAATGTTCATCTTTATTGTCATTCTCTTAGTCGGTTTCTGGTATGCTTGGAAGGAAGGTGCACTAGAGTGGATGTAGCATCCGAAAAAATGCTTCGCGAAGAAGAAGCATTAGCGGAAAAAAATGTATTCGTAACTACAATTGATAAAGCTTTGAACTGGGCTCGAGGGCATTCCTTTTGGCCAGTGACATTTGGCTTGGCCTGTTGTGCGATTGAAATGATGGCCGCAGGCGGACCACGTTATGATTTATCTCGCTTTGGCTGGGAGGTTTTCCGTGCTTCTCCTCGACAAGCTGATGTCATGATTGTAGCCGGAACCTGTACTCGAAAAATGGCTCCGCTGCTGCGTCGTATCTATGATCAAATGCCTGAGCCGAAATGGGTTATCGCTATGGGAAGCTGTGCAAGTGCAGGGGGTCCTTTTGTCGATTCTTATGCCATGATGTCAGGCGTAGATAAGATTGTGCCGGTCGACGTTTATGTCCCAGGCTGCCCTCCGAGGCCAGAATCCTTAATTTATGGGCTTTTGCAACTTCAATTTAAAGTTTCAAATCCCGCTAAGGTGAGGTTAATGAGACATGGAAAATAATGCATTGAACCGATATGTCGAAGAACTTGCAACTCGGGTTAACGGGGAAGTCGAAGAGAGTTTTGGAGTTCTGATTCTGAAAGTTAAAGCCGCTGTTGTAACTGAAACGCTAAGGGAGGCGAAAAGCTTTCCTGATGCGCCATGTGATTTTCTGCACGATTTATGCGGAGTGGATACGTCAGAATATTTTGAAGTCGTTTATCAATTATCAAGCCTGCACGGACCACAGCGTTTGCGTGTTAAGGCGATCGTGGACCGTGAAAATCCTGTCATTGATTCTGTGACTCCTATCTGGGAAGGTGCGAACTTTTTAGAGCGTGAGGCCTATGATATGTTCGGAATTAAGTTTAAGGGGCATCCAAATCTCAAGCGTATTTACCTATGGGATGATTTTGAAGGTTATCCAATGCGCAAGGACTACGTGACCGAGCCCATAGAGGTTCGTAATGTCGTGCGCAAACGAATAGAAGGGGAATAGGGGGGAAAGCCATGACAGTTGAAAAAACGGAAGAACTTATCATGAACATGGGCCCCCAACACCCGAGTATGCACGGTTTGTTTCGGATGGTGGTCCATGTAGAGGGTGAAACGATCACTAAAATTATACCTAAAATGGGTTATCTCCATCGAGGAATGGAAAAGCTTGCTGAAAGCCGAACTTATTCGCAGTTTATTCCTTACACAGATCGTTTAGATTATCTTGCTTCTCCGCATAATAACTGGGCTTATGTACAAACTGTAGAGAAACTGATGGGGGTTGAGGTTCCCGAACGTGCGGAATATCTGCGGGTTATTTTTGGGGAACTTGCTCGAATTGCCAGCCATCAGGTTTTTATCGCCAGTACGGCACTTGATTTAGCGGGATGGACGCTATGGTCTTATGCATTCCGTGATCGGGAACGTATTTTAGACATGTACGAGATGACCGCCGGTAATCGAATGACAGTCAATATTATGAGAATCGGCGGAATGGTTGCAGAGCCTCCGGAAGAATTTTGGACTGCCTTAAAATCCTTCCTCGATGATACACCGGAGATGCTCGAAGAGTATTATGGCATGTTTTTCGGAAATGAGATTGCCCAAGGACGGCTGAAGAGCGTTGGTATCTTAACCAAGGAACTTGCCGAAAATCTCTCCATTACTGGTCCGGTATTAAGGGCGTCGGGTGTAGATTATGACGTTCGTAAAGCAGAACCCTACAGCATCTACGATCGATTTGACTTTAAAGTCCCGGTACTGACAGGGTGCGACAGCTATGACCGTACCATTATCCGGATGGACGAAATCGTTGAAAGTATTAAGATTATTAAGCAAGCCGTTCGTGATATTCCGGGAGGCCCGATTATGGCCAAAGTGCCTAAAGTTATCAAACCTCCGGTTGGTGAAGTCTATCACCGTGTTGAGAACCCCAAGGGAGAATTGGGTTTCTATATTAAGAGTGATGGAACGACTAAACCAACACGGGTTCGTATCCGGCCAGCTACATTTATCAACATTCAAATGCTCCCAATTGTAGCTAAAGGATTGAAAATTCAAGATATTGTGGCGATCTTTGCGACATTAGATGCTGTATTGGGTGAAGTCGATAAGTAGTAAATTGCAATGAGGGGAGAATAAGATGGAGACTCTCTATAATCTGTTTGAGACCCTAAATAATCTATTTTTGATTATTGCGGCTTTCATCCGTGGATTGTTTGCGGATCCCCAATCAGTTTGGGCTAA